>JAGBDD010000231.1 GCA_017937685.1 Thermoguttaceae bacterium
CCTCGGTTTTATGGCGGTTACGAAGAAGCTGCTCCGCAAAATCCCGGGCCGCTTGGTCGGCGAAACGGTCGACTCGGAGGGGAAACGCGCTTACGTTTTGACGCTGCAAGCGCGCGAGCAACACATCCGCCGCGAAAAAGCGAGTTCGAACATCTGCTCGAACCAAGCGTTGAACGCGTTGACGGCGTTGGTTTACTTGGCGTTTGTCGGGCCGTTGGGCTTGAAACAAGCGGCGAACGCGTCGCACCGAATCGCCCGTTACGCGCATTCGGAGCTGAAAAAAGCCGGGTTCGAGTTCCAACACGACGCGCCGTTCCTCCGCGAATTCGCCGTTAAGGTCGACGATCCGCGCGGAATGAACCGTTATCTCCTCGAATGGGGAATTATCGGCGGTTACGAACTGAAAGACGGGCTTCTCCTCGCCTTCACCGAAAAGCGGACGCGCGAAGAGGTCGACGAGTTGGTCTACTTTATGAAGGACTTCCAATTCGGCGGCGCCGGAGAACGGTTGACGGTCGACGAAAACGACGGCGCGAGCGCGTCGGACGCCGAGTAGAAAGGAGCGCGCACGAATGAAACTTCTTTACGAAAAACACGTTAAAGGAAGCAATTACTTCCGTTTCCCGCTCCAAGACCTGCCGGAAATCGACCTCCAAGAAACGCTTCCGGAGGAACACTGGCGCGAAACGCCGCTGGGCCTCCCGGAACTTAGCGAAGTCGAAGCGGTGCGGCACTTTACCGCGCTTTCGAAGCGAGCGTTCGGCGTCGACGACGGCATGTACCCGCTCGGCTCCTGCACGATGAAATACAACCCGAAACTCGGCGAGTACGCGGCGCGTCTCCCCGGTTTCGCGCACGTTCACCCCTATCAACCGGTCGAAACGACGCAGGGCGCGCTCGAGTTGATGTACGAGCTGTCGCTGATGTTGTCGCAAATCGGCGGAATGGACGCGTTTACGCTCCAACCGGCGGCGGGCGCGCACGGCGAAGCGACCGGCATTATGATTATCCGCGCTTACCACAAGCATCGCGGCGAAGACGAACAACGTCGCGTTATTTTGGTTCCGGACTCGGCGCACGGCACGAACCCGGCCAGCGCGGCGAACGTCGGTTACGAAATTCGCGTCGTCAAGTCGAACGAACGCGGTCGCGTCGACCTTGAAGACTTGAAGTCGAAACTCGGCCCGGACGTCGCCGGTTTGATGTTGACGAACCCGAACACGCTCGGTTTGTTCGAAACGGATATTCTTGAAATTTCGCGACTTACGCACGAAGCGGGCGGGCTCCTGTATTACGACGGCGCGAACCTGAACGCCATTATGGGCGTCGCGCGCCCCGGCGATATGGGCTTCGACGTCGTCCACTACAACCTGCACAAGACGTTCGCGACCCCGCACGGCGGCGGCGGCCCCGGTTCCGGCCCGGTCGGCGTCAAGAAGTTCCTCGAGCCGTTCCTTCCGTCGCCGGTCGTTATTAAGAACGACTGCGGCGGTTACGAACTGGACGACGATCGTCCGCTTTCGATCGGCAAAGTGAAGACGTTCTACGGGAACTTCGGCGTCTGCGTCCGCGCTTACGCTTACATTTTGTCGCTCGGTTGCGAAGGAATCAAACGCGCTTGCCAACACGCCGTGTTGAACGCGAACTACATCCGCAAGCAATTGGCCGACGATTACGATTTCCCGATCGACGAACTTTGCAAACACGAGTTCGTTTGCGCGCCGAAGAAGCTCGAAGGCGGCTCCGACGTTCACACGCTCGACGTCGCGAAACGCTTGATCGACTTTGGTTATCACCCGCCGACCATTTACTTCCCGTTGATCGTCGACGAAGCGATTATGATCGAGCCGACCGAAACGGAAACGAAGGAACGTCTCGACGATTTCATCGCGGCGATGAAACAGATCGCGAAAGAGCGCCGCGAAACGCCGGACGTCGTCAAGGCGGCGCCGCACGGCACGGTCGTGAAGCGTCTCGACGAGACCCGCGCGGCCCGCAACCCGGTTCTGAAATACGAGGAACCGCTGTCTTGAACCGTTTGATTTAAAACGGGTTGCCCTTTGAAAGGAACGCCGGTCGACGCGCCGACGTTCCTTTTTTCTTTTTCTTGCCGCGTTAGAACTAAGAACGAAGAAGGAAGGGCGGACAACGAGCGGACGCCGCGGGCAACGGGCGGAAAACGGCGAAACCGGCTTCGGTTACGGGGCGGACGCCAGGGCGCGTCGGCGAATTTCCGGCTTTTTTCGGCGAAAGTCGCTTGTTTTTTAACGGTTTTCGGTTAACCTAAAAGAAAAACGGCGCGTCGGAAGCGGAGGTTCGCTTGGGCGACGCCGACGAAGAAAGGAAGGCAAGATGGAAGGGAAAACGCCGAACGGCGCCGCGCTCGCGGAGGCGGTCGCGTTCGATATGGACGGTTTAATGTTCGATACCGAAGCGGTTTACTGGAAGGCCGCCGACGCGCTTCTCGGGCGTCGCGGACATAAATATACCGCCGAACTTTGCGCGCAGATCATCGGGCGCCCGCCGGAACATTGCTTCCGCCTTTTCATCGAGCGTTTCAACCTGCCGGAGGATTGGCGAACGCTCCAGCGCGAATCCGAAGACCTCTTTATCGAACTCTTGAACGACGGGTACTCGACGACGCCCGGTTTGGAACGCTTGCTCGACGAACTGGAGCGGCGGTCGATTCCGAAATGCGTTTGCACCAGCAGCGCGCCGCGAGTCGTTCGCGAAGTCTTGAAAAAAGACGGGATCGGCGAACGCTTCGACTTCGTGCTGACGAGCGAGGACGTAACGAACGGCAAGCCGCACCCGGAGATTTACGCGACGGCGGCGTCGCGGTTCGGCGTCGAGCCGAGCAAGGCGCTGGCGTTGGAGGACAGCCCGGCCGGTTGCAAGTCGGCGAACGCGGCGGGGCTCGTTTGCGGGATGTTGCGCGCCGAACACAATCGAAACGCCGATTTTTCCGGCGCCGTTTGCGTTGTCGAGCGGTTGGACGCGCCGGAAATTTTTGCGCTCTTGCGCTCTTGACGACGAGATTTTCGCGCGTTTTTCTCTTGGCGACGTTCAAGGAACGCTCGCCGAACGCCGCGTTGGAGAACGTCTTGACGCGCCGCTAAAAAAACGGTATCCTAACGCGATTTAACGTCCGCGTTCGTTCGGCTATTCCGGCTCCGAACGCGGGCGACCGTCCGATAAAAACGCCGACGACGGCGAGGAGCGACCCTTTTGAGAACGAACGACGACGAAACGAACGGCGGCGACCGCCCGCGAGAGCGACGACGCCGCGAAGCGAGGCGCAAACGATGCGCGTTTTAGTTTTAGGCGGCGGCTCCGTCGGCGGCTCCGTCGCGAGGCTACTTTGCGAACAGCGACACGAGGTAACGGTCGTCGAACGCGACCCCGAGCGCGCCGCTTGGCTCGACGACGAACTCGACGCCCGCGTCTTGTGCGGCGTCGCGTCGCAATCGAGCTTGCTCTTTCAAGCGGGCGCGACGTCGGCGGACGTTTGTCTCGCGCTGACCGGCGACGACGAAACGAACCTCTTGGCGGGAAGCGTCGCGAAAGCGATGGGCGCGCGGCGCTCGACGGCTCGCGTTTACGCTCCTTTTTATCGGGACGTCGACGCGTTCGATTACCGCCGCCATTTCGGGCTCGATCGCTTGCTCGACGTCGAGTTTTTGACGGCGATGGAGTTGGCGCGGCGCATTCGCGAACCGGGCGCGATGTTGATTGAACATTTTATCGGCGGCGAACTGGAAATGCAGGACGTGCTGATCGCGAAACCGTCGGCGTCGACCGGACGACCGTTGGCCGAGTTGCGCCTCCCGTCCGAGGTGCGCGTCGCGGCGATTAATCGCGAAGGCGCCGTTTCGATCGCTTCGGCGGACGACCGCGTCGAAGTCGGCGACCGAGTAACGCTTCTCGGCGAGCGCGCGCAGGTTGAAAACGTTAAAAAGCTCTTTCAAACGCAGTCGGCGGTGAAGCGCAACGTCGTCGTCGCGGGAGGCGGCGAAACGGGGCTGAGCGTCGCGGCGGTGTTGGAAAAACGCAATTACAACGTCAAAATTCTCGACTCGCGGCGCGAACGATGCGAATTTTTAGCGCGGCGACTGACAAAAACGACCGTCGTTTTCGGCGACGCCCGCCGCCGCGACGTCTTGGCCGAGCAACGCGTGGGAAACGCCGACGTGTTCATCGCTTGCGCCGGCGGCGACGAGGACAACATTATGGCCTGCGTCGAAGCGGGCGAACTTGGCGCGAAGTTTTTGGCCGCCGTCGTCGAGCAACCCGATTACGCGAACGTCGTCGGGAAGTTGGGGATCGACGAAGTAGTCAGCCCTTACGAGGTGATCGGGCGGCAGGTCGAGGGGCTGATGCACACCGGCGCGCTCGTCTTTCAAAACTCGCGACTTTTGGCCGGTTCGATCGACGTTTTGGAGTTGGAGGTTGAAGCCGGGGCGCCCGCGACGCGCTTGCCGTTGAAGGATTTAGGGTTGCCGAAGCCGTCGCTGATCGCGGCGGTGATTCGAGAAAACGCCGTCTTGACGCCGAACGCGACGTTTGTTTTTCGGCCCGGCGACGCCGTTCTCGCCTTGTGCGACGCGCGCAACGTCGCGAAATTTGTTCCGACGTTCGAACGCGATTGACGGCGTTTTTTCGAACGAGCGCAAAAAAGTTCTCTTTGAAAAAGATGAAAAACGAGCGAATTTAAGCGCGTCGCGTTCGCCGTTTCAAACGACAAACGGAACTGGAACGAGAAGTTAACGTTAAAATATAGCAAAAGTGAAGCGCGAGTAAAAAGCGCGTTTGAAAAGGTTGAAAATTGTTTCGGGCGGTTCTAAGGATTGGAATCGTCGAGATTAACGATAAGGAGGTTGCGGAATGCGTTTGTCGTTGAGTTGGTCTTGGAAGTTGGCGGTCGCGCTTATGTTCGGCGTCGCGGCGCTCGGCGTTTCCGGGTGTTCGAATAAGACGCGGGAAGCCGCCGAGTTTTGCCGAGCCGGAATGCAAGGGTTGGCCGAAAACGACTTGGCGACGGCGACCGAGTGTTTCCAAAAATCGCTTGAACTCGACTCGAATTTCGTCCCGGCGCTCGTCGGGCTCGGCGAAGCGAATTTGCGTTCGCAACAATACGTCGAAGCTGAAGACGCGTTTTCAAAGGCTTTAGCGGTCGACGCTCGTTCGCTCGACGCGTTGAAAGGACGGGGCGAGTCGTATTTGGGGCAAAAAACATACGACAAAGCCGTCGCCGATTTCGACGCGGTTTTGGAAATCGACCCGACGAAAACGACTGTTCGCGGGAACCGCGGCTTCGCCTACGTCGGGCTCGGCGAACTCGACAAGGCGCTCGACGATTTGAACGTTTGCGTCGAAGAGGCGCCGACGTCGCCGCACTTTTATACGAACCGCGGCGTTCTTTATCAAAAGCGCGGCGAGTACGACGCGGCGTTCGCCGACCTGACGAAAGCGATCGAACTCGAACCGGCGAACCCGACGACGAACGCGATTCGCGGAAAAATTTGCGCCGACGCCGGGCGTTGGGAAGAGGCGCTCGCCGATTACAACGCCGCGCTCGACAAGGACGCCGTTTGCTTCCCGGCGTATAAATGTCGCGGACTTTACTTCAAAAACGTCGCCGATTGGGAGGCCGCGTTGGCCGACTTGACGCGAGCGATCGAAATTAACCCGAACGATCCGGAGGTTTACTTCGAGCGCGCCGGAGTTTATCGTCAACTGAAAGACGACGCGGGGTACGAGGCCGATATGGCGAAGGCGAGCGAACTCGACCCGAATATCGGCAAAATCGCCGAGTAACGCGAACGGCGAACGAAAACGCGGAAAAGCGTCGCAACGAAAACGCGTCGCAACGGCGGGAAAACGTCGTTCGGCGCGTTTTTGTCGTCGGGCGACGTTTGAAAACGAAAAATAAGGCGCGATATTGCGTTTGAGTTGCGACATTGCGTTTAAGGAAGCGTTTTGAGAAATCAAAAACGTTAAGGGGATGAAAAATGACCGAGTTTAACGAATTTAACGGCGCCGAGCGTTGGGAGCGGCGTTTCGACGGCTCGAACTTTGGCCCGCGAAACGTTTCCGGAAGCGGCGCCGCGTTCGACGGCGATCCGTTGCGGGCGCCGGTCGCGTTGGCGAAGGGCGTCGGCGCGCGTCGGGCAGAGATTTTGCGGCATCTCGGCGTCTTTCGGGCGTTCGACTTGCTTTTCTTTTTTCCCCGCGACTATCTGGAAATTTCGCTGAAACGGAGCGTCGACGACCTCGTCGAAGACGAAATTCAATCGATTTTCGGAACGATAGAAGATTATCGAACGCGATTTTCTCGACGCGGGCCGATCGTAACGCTCAACGTCGCGGTCGGCGACGAAGTTGTTCAATGCCTTTGGTTTAATCAAGCGTTTATTGCGAAAACGTTCCGATTCGGACGGCGCGTTATGTTGACCGGAAAACCGAAACGGAAATCCGGAACGCTTTGGCAATTTTCGCATCCGAAACTGACTTATCTAAGCGACGATTTCGACGATTCCTCGGGCGCGTCGAGCGAAAACGGCGAAAGTTTAGCGGTTGGCGAAGCGGCGCCGGCGGGGCAAAGCGCGTCGTTTAACGAAAATAAGGGGAACGGCGGCGTTTCGGCGGATTCGACAAACAACGCAAAATGGGGCGACGAGCGAGATTTGGCGAACGACGCGGCCCCCGGCGGCGAGCAAATTTTGCCGGTTTACCCGTTGACCGAGGGATTGACGCAGTATCAAATTCAAACGATAATCAAGAACGCGCTCGAAAATTTGCCCGATTTGCTCCCCGAAGCGTTTCCGACGGAGTATTTGGCGCCGCGTCGGTTGGCGCCGATCGCCGACGCGATTCGCAAAATTCACTTCCCGGCGACGGCGGAGGAGGCGGCGTTCGCGCGTCGACGTTTCGTTTACCAAGAGTTGTTAATCTTGCAGTTAGCGTTGGCTATTTGCCGCGCTCGACGACGTATTAATAGGAAGGCGCCGCCCCTGCCGCGCAACGGAAAAATCGACGCCCGCATCCGCTCGCTCTTCCCGTTCGAGCTAACCGAAGCGCAAAACGCCGCGATCGCCGAAATTTCCGCCGATATGGGGCGCCCGGTTCCGACGAATCGGCTCCTGCAGGGCGACGTCGGCTCCGGAAAGACGGTCGTCGCGATTTACGCGATGTTGCAGGCGGTCGCCAACGGAGCGCAAGCCGTCTTGATGGCGCCGACGGAAACGCTTGCTCGGCAACACTTGCGAACCCTCGAATATTACTTGCGCAACGCGGCGACGAAAGTCGTTCCGCTCTTCGGCGGGCAAAAACCGGCGGAGCGGGCGGCGATTCTCGAGCAAATCCGAACCGGCGAGGCGCAAATCGTCGTCGGAACGCAGGCGCTCGTTTGCAACGAAATCGAGTTCGCGCGGCTCGGGCTGGTCGTCGTCGACGAACAACACAAGTTCGGCGTCAAGCAGCGAGCGTCGTTGAAAGCGTCGTTAACGACGGAACCGCACTACTTAGTGATGACGGCGACGCCGATTCCGCGGAGTTTGACGATGACGCTTTTCGGCGACTTGGACGTCTCGGCGATGCGCGGAACGCCTCCCGGTCGACGCAAAACGACGACCGCGATTCTCGACGAAAAAAATCGACCGAGCTGGTGGGCTTTCGTTCGCGAAAAATTGGACGAAGGGCGGCAGGCTTACGTCGTCGTTCCGCGCGTCGACGACGGCGAAATCGACGAGTTTGCGGTTCTTGAAGGGTACGAAAAACAGAAAATCGAAAACGACGGGACTTTTTCGAGTGATTTCGATTTTTGGAACAGTTGGGAAGGGCCGGAAAAAGAGCGCGCCTACGCTAGGGCGGAGGAAAAGCGGGGGAAAAAAGCGGCGGCGAAGGCTAAGTCGGCGGGAAAAACGAGTAAAAACGGGGGAAATGAGCTAAACGGAGAAGGCGCGCCGAGCGTCGGGGTCGGCGAATTTAGCGCGGACGGCGGCGAGTCGAACGATTTTAACGGCGGCGGAAGCGGAACCGGCGACCGCTTGAAGAACGTTTGGTCGGTTTATAAAGAGTTGTCGGAAGGCGAGTTGCGCGGTTATCGGCTCGGCGTCGTTCACGGGCGGCTCTCGGCGGCGGAGAAAGACGCGATAATGCGCGACTTCCGTTGCGGAAATATTCAAGTTTTGATCGCGACGTCGGTCGTCGAGGTCGGAATCGACGTTCCGAACGCGACGCTGATGACGATCGAAAACGCCGAGCGGTTCGGGTTGGCGCAGTTGCACCAGTTGCGCGGACGAATCGGTCGGGGAAAATATCCGGGGTTTTGCGCCGTCGCGCCGACCGCCGGGCCCGATTTCGACCTAGAAGCCGCCGAAGAAGAGGAAATAGGCGGCAAGAGTAAAACGGAGAAAACGGCGAAAAAAGGAAAAGTCGGCAAGAAAGGTAAAACGGGGAAAGAGGAGGACGGCAAAGAGTCGAAAGCGGAGGCGAAGCGGCGAGCGGAGGCGCGGGAGCGACTCGAGTTTTTCGCGCAAACGCTCGACGGATTCGAGTTGGCCGAAAAAGACTTCAAACTGCGGGGGCCGGGCGAACTTTTCGGGGCGCGGCAACACGGCGCGGCGGCGTTTCGCGTCGCCGATTTGAATCGCGACCGAGAAATTTTGGAGGAAGCCTGCGCCGACGCGAAAGAGTTGACGCGGCTCGATCCGGAACTCGCCGACCCGAAACACGCGGCGCTTCGGAAGCAAGTGTTGGCGAAATACGGGAGCGTTCTCGACTTAGGCGACGTCGGTTGACCTGAAACAAACGGCGCTGGCGACGTCGCGGCGAAAAATTTCCCCGACGGCGACGCGGAGGACGCGGCGTGTTAAGATAGAGCGTCGACGAAACTGCGGCGCGTTTCTCCTTATATAATATTAATGGGAAGAAACGTTGCGCGGACGCCGCGACGATAAGAAAAGCGGAGGAAAAAAGTTAAAATTGAACGAAAGAGAAGAGGAACTTTTTGAGGTTTTTGGAAAATTTTTCAAGAAAAAAAAGGAAAAAAATCCAAAAAAATGGCAAGAAGCGGCGCAATTTCGCAAAAATCGCCTCGCCCGCGCTTGACGCGAACTAAAAAAGCGCTATGATGTCGTTGTCGGAAGGGTTTTAATCCGATCGACTCGATTCTTAAGAGACGGTCTCGAATCTTGCGAAACCGTTCTTTTTCATCGTAAGGACGACGTTCTTTTTCTTATCTTTGAAAACCGCGTCGTTCTTCCCCGGTTTTTGTGTCGCGCGTCGAGGATAAAATTGACATTTTGCGAGCGCAAATCGATAAACTTTAAAAAGAAACAACAAAAAAATTTTGTTATAAATATTGGGCGAACGTAAACGCACGTTTCAATATTTAAGTTTTTTACGTTTTATTTAAACGCGCGAAAACAAATTTTAAAGGGATAAAACGCCGGTTTTGCGCCGGTTGATTTTCGTGCAAAAGCTAAATTTTGAGGAACGCCGAACGGTCTGTTGAGCGAAATGGATAATAAAGATTACGAAACGAATTCAAATTCGCGTCCGCGAAACAATTACGGAAACCAAAACGGAGATCGCGGTTACAGGCATAATAATTACGGCAATAATTACGGTCGTAATTACGGCGGCGGTTACGGAAACAATTACGGTCAAGGCGGCTACAATAATCAAGGCGGTTACAATAACGGTTATAACAACGGTTACAATAACAACGGACGTTACGTTAATCGGCGCAATCCGAAAAACAGCCCGTTGGCCCCGAAAAAACCGAAGTCGACCGCCGCGACGCACGAAGGCGTCGACCCGATGGATCCGGATTCGTTTTACCCGTTGGCCGGCGTTCTCGAACTGCACCCGAACGGGTACGGTTTCTTGCGCGACCCGAAAGAAAGTTACGTCCGCCAACTTTGCGACCCGTTCGTTCCGGGGAGCGTCATCGAAAAACTCGGCTTGCGCGAAGGGGTGCGAATTAACGGTTTAGTGCAACCGGCTCGCGGCGCTCAGGGCCCGCGCGTTCGCGAAATTTACGACGTCGACGGAATGAATCCGGACGATTATATCAACGTTCGCCCGTTCGACGAGTTGACGCCGATCAACCCGGAACACTGGCTGCGCCTCGAAACCGGCCCGGAACCGCTCTCGACGCGGGTGATGGACATTTTGACGCCGCTCGGGAAGGGGCAGCGCGCGCTGATCGTCGCTCCGCCGCGTTCCGGAAAAACGATGTTGTTGCAACAAATCAGCCAAGCGGTCGTTACGAACTATCCGGACGTTCACGTCGTCGTTCTTTTGATCGACGAACGCCCGGAAGAAGTTACCGACTTCAAACGCGCCGTCGACGCCGAGGTTATCTCGAGCAGCCTCGACTGCGAAATCGAGAGCCACGTTCGTTTGGCGCAGTTCGTTATTCAACGTTGCAAACGCTTGGCGGAAATGGGGAAAGACGTTTTCCTCCTGCTTGACTCGATCACCCGTTTGGCCCGCGCGTTCAACAAATGGGTCGGCAACACCGGGCGCACGATGAGCGGCGGCGTCGACATCAAGGCGATGGACATTCCGAAGAAAATTTTCTCGTCGGCTCGTTTGAACGAGGAAGGCGGCTCGCTGACGATCGTCGGCACCGCGCTCGTCGACACCGGAAGCCGAATGGACGAGCTTATTTTCCAAGAGTTTAAGGGCACCGGGAATATGGAGCTTGTTCTCGACCGCCGCTTGGCCGACCGTCGTATCTGGCCGGCGATCGACATTACCCAATCGGGGACGCGTCGCGAAGAAAAGCTCCTTCCGCCGGACTTTTTGCGTGCGTCGAATATGTTGCGCCGCGCGTTGACGCCGATGAACCCGATCGAAGCGATGGAGCAGTTGTCGTCGAACTTGGCGCGTTGCGACTCGAACGCCGAGTTCTTTATGAAGTTTTTGCGGAACTGAAATCGATAAAGCGAACCGTTTCGAGGTTAACGTCGAAACGGTTCGCGACGTTTCTTGGCGATTCCGCGCCGCGTCGGACGAACGAGCGCGAGCGACGACGGATATTCGAGCGTTTTTAAGCGTTTTCAAAAGTTCGCTTTTTAACGGAACCGCGAAGGCGTCGGCGTCGGAAATTCGACCGCGCGTTCGAAAACCGAGTGCGAAATCAAAATCTTCAACGGCGGACGGCGAGTCAGCGCGATCGCGACCGCGTCGGACGGGCGAGCGTCGAGCAAAACGATTTTGCCGTTTTGATTGATTCGGATTTTCGCGTAAAAAACGCGTCCTTCGAGGCGGTCGATGAGGACGTCGACGAAGGCGCCGCCGAGCGCTTCGACCGCTTGAGCGACGAGTTCGTGCGTCAGCGGACGCGGACTCGGAACGCGGCGGCAAGCGCGGTCGATCGTCGTCGCTTCGAAGAGGCCGACCGTCAACGGAAATTCGCGACGGCCGTTAAGTTCGCGGAAGAAAACGGTTTGCGTCGCCGAATATTCGCAAACGGCGACGCGAGACGGCGCGATTTCCAAGGTTTGCGCTAAGGAATCGCGGCGACGGGGATCGTTGAAACGGGACATCGGAAACGCCTTTTTTGATTGTTGGATTTAGGTTGCAAAAATCACGTCGCGCCGACGCAAAACGAGCGCGACGAACAAAAACGACGAAATAAGCCGCCGCGTTCGACGTTGAAGACGCGGCGCTCGATAATATTTAAGACAAATTAGAGAGCCGCGCGAGCGTCGGCGCGTTTTTTCAGCGTCGCGAACGGCGGCTCTCGAAGAAAGACGGAAAAGAACGGAGATTTTACCGATGAGCGAAACGACGACGAAAACGACGAAAAAAGCGGTGATTTTGGCGGCGGGCAAAGGGACGCGGATGCAGTCCGAACTGCCGAAAGTTTTGTTCCCTGTGTGCGGCAAACCGATCGTCGAGCGCGTTTTGGAAGCGTTGGAAGCGGCGGGCGTCGAAGAGTTTATCGTCGTCGTCGGGTATCGCGGCGACCTGGTGCGCGATACGATCAAATGGCGTCCGGGCCTCCGTTTCGCCGAACAAAAGGAACTCCTCGGCACCGGACACGCGGTGATGTCGTGCCGCGAGGAACTCGAAGGCTTCGACGGCCCGGTCTTCGTGATCGCCGGCGACAGCCCGATGTTGCAAGGCGACACGGTTGCGCGTCTTTTCGACGAATACGAGAAGAACGACGCTTCCTGCGTGATGGGGACGGTGATTAAGGAAAATCCGTTCGGAATGGGCCGCATTTTGCGCGACGAAAAGGGCGATTTCGTCGGAATCGTCGAGGAAAAAGACGCGACGGACGAACAGCGCAAAATTACCGAAATCAATATGAGCTACTATATTTTCAACACGCCGGACTTGCTCGCGTCGCTCGGTTCTCTCCGCGCCGACAACGCGCAAAAAGAGTATTACATCACCGACGTGCCGCGCGTTCTGCTCGAAAACGGCAAGCGGATTCTCGCGCTCCCGATTTTGAAGGACGTCGAACGCCTCGGCGTCAACACGCTCGACGACCTGAAGATCGTCGAAGACGCGATCGCCGCGGAAAAATGAACCGGCGTTGAAAGCAAGCCGTTAAAACGGTTAAAATAACGGCGAGCGGAAACGGCGCGGTTCGGCGAACGGGCGGCGTCGTTTCGTGTTTCTTGTCTCGAGATGGGAGAACGGCGCGGTTTAAAGCGAACGCGGCGAAAAATAACGGCGAGCGGAAACGGCGCGGTTCGGCGAACGGGCGGCGTCGTTTCGTGTTTCTTGTCTCGAGATGGGAGAACGGCGCGGTTTAAAGCGAACGCGGCGAAAAATAACGGCGAGCGGAAAC
>JAGBDD010000232.1 GCA_017937685.1 Thermoguttaceae bacterium
CATTCGGCGAACGTCGACCAAATGGTCGGCTACGTCGTTCCGACCTGGTTCGGTTATATGGGTTGGGGCGTTCAAGACTATTATATCGAACAACCGGGCCGTTTCACCCTCGCCGAAGCGTTCTTCGCAAACAACCAAGCGCTCCTTTCGCTCCTTGAAGAGGCGAAAGCGGCGGAAAACGGCGACGCGGCGACGCTCCCGTCGAAGTTGCCGAAAGGCGCGAAACTTTCGTCGCGTTACCTTGAAGGGCTCGAATACGACCGCGACGTCGTCGTTCTTTACGGCGACCCGGCTTGGCGCAACGCGTTGGCGGAGCAAGAATCCGGTTGGGCGCAAACGTTAAAATCGGAAAAAACGGAAGACGGCCGAACCCTTTGGACCTTCACCGTCGAACCGAAAAAGGGCGACAAGTCGTTCGAACTGATCGACCCGAACGGTTCGGAACGGGGCGCGCGTCCCTTCTTCCAATTCTTCCCGACCCGCGTCGCCGACCCGCAAGTCGTTTCCGGCGCGGAATTTAACCCGGTCGTCGTCGACAACTTTATCCTCGTTCCGCAAACGGAAAAAACGACGCCCGACCAACCGATCACAATCCAAGTTTCAACGCGTTGACGCTTGTCGCCCGTCGATTTTACGTTAACGTTGACGAACGAAGCCGGTTTTGCCGATTATTTTAAATTTGACGATTTTCAAAATTTCGCCCAATCAACCGGTTTTAGCGTTTTCGCCGACGTTAACGCCTAAAAAACGCCGCGTCGCCCTTTCCAAACGCCCGACGCGGCGCCCTTTATCGTTCCCCCGTTTCCCCTTCCCCTTTATTTACCCCCGCAGGAAAAGTTAATGCGTCTTTCCCATCTTCCGCGACGCCGCCGTTTCGCCGCGCTCGCTTCCGCCCTCGCTCTTACCGCCGCCGCGTCGTTCGCCGATTTGAACGCCGTTTCCTCCGCGTTCGCCGCCGAAAACTCGACGCAAAGCGCCCAAACCGCCGAAAAACCGGGTTACGCGATTATCGCCTCGTCTTGGGTTCTCGACGACGCCGATTGGTCGAAAGCCGTCGAAGCGTTAAAAGCCAAACATTCGGAAAAATTTAACGTCGTCGTTATCCGCAACGACGAGAATATGCTCGGCAAACTCCGCAAAGTTTTCCCGAAATACGCCTGTTACGTCGTCAAACCGGAAGAGGCGAGCCGAGCGAACCTCGCGGCGATTTGGCAAACGACGCGCGCCCTCGACGACGACCCTTACGGCGACGTTATTTGGGGGATTATTACCGGTTTTAACGCCGACGACGCGCTCCGAATGGCGCAAGTGGAAGACCGCCCGACGGTCAAAGCGGCGGGCGGAACCGCGATCAACCTCGACCTCTTCGAAGAAGGCGTTTGTTACGACGAAGGCGCCAAGAACCGCCGCCGCGTCAAAAAGCCGGGCTCCCCGATGGAAGTTCTCGAAGACGCTCCGGACGACACGACCCGCGCTATCGCCGAATCGCTCGACGGCGCCCAGCTCTTCGTTACCTCCGGACACGCCACCCAACGAAACTGGCAGATCGGTTACAACTACAAAAACGGTTATTTCGTCAGCAAAAACGGTCAACTTTACGGAAAACCGTCGACCGGCGAAGAACCGTTCGAAATTAAGGCTTCCGGTTCGAAAATCTACCTCGCCAGCGGCAATTGCCTCATCGGCGATATCGACGGCAAAGACGCGATGGCGCTCGCCTACTTCCATTCTTGCAACGTCGACCAAATGGTCGGTTACGTCGTTCCGACTTGGTTCGGTTATATGGGTTGGGGGACGCAGGGCTATTACCTCGGGCAACCGGGCCGTTTCACCGTCGCTGAAGCGTTCTTCGCGAACAACCAAGCGCTCCTTTCGCTCCTCGTCCGCATTGAAAAGGGCGAGCTGAAAGTTCCGGCGCAATTCCTCCGCGGCCTCCTTTACGACCGCGACGTTTTCGTTCTTTACGGCGACCCGGCTTGGCAAAACGCGTTGGTCGAGCAAGAGTCCGGTTGGGCGCAAACGTTAAAATCGGAAAAAACGGAAGACGGGCGCACCCTCTGGACGCTGACGATTGAGCCGAAAAACGGCGCGAAAACGTTCAACTTCGACGCGTCGAAGGGCTCGGAGTACAACAACCGCCCGTTCGTCCAACTCTTCCCGAACCGCGTCGCCGACGCAAAGGTCGTTTCCGGCGCGGAGTTTAACCCGGTCGTCGTCGACAACTTTATCCTCGTTCCGCAATCGGAAAAGTCGACGACCGGCGAAGCGTTCACGATTCAAGTTTCGACTCGTTGACGTTCGCCCCGCCGCCTCGACCGCTCCAACCGCGTTAACCGTTAAAGTCAACTTAAACCGTTTTGTCGGCGCCGACAATATTAACGTTTTTAACGGTTAGCGCATTTCTAACGCCGCTTCCGTCGCCGCGCCGCGTCTTTTCGCTCGACGCGGCGACGACGGCGTTTCGCTCTTTCTCCCGCTTCCCCTATTTTAACGGAAATCCGTCATGTTCGCCGCTCGTTTCCCCCGCCTCGTCGCCGCGATAGCCGCCGCTTTTCTCGCCGCCGCAACGTTCCTTCCGACGTTCGCCGCCGCGCAAGACGCCCCCGACGCCGCTTCAATTGGCAAAACCAATAAAACCGACAAAATCGCGCAAGTCGACGCAAAGCGCTCGTTTCGCGGCGTTTGGGTCTCGACCGTCGGGAACATCGACTATCCGTCCAAGCCCGGTTTGAGCGCCGATCGCCTCCGCGCCGAAGCCGACGTCATCCTCGACCGCGCCGCCGAACTGCGCTTAACCGCCGTCGTTCTGCAAGTTCGACCGATGGGGGACGCGCTTTACCGCTCGAAAATTTACCCGGCGTCGAGTTTCGTTTCCGGCAAACAGGGCGTCGCGCCGGACGGCGATTTCGACCCGCTCGCCTATTGGGTCGACGGCGCGCACCGACGCGGCCTCGAGCTGCACGCTTGGGTCAACCCGTACCGCGTTACGACCGGCGCGGCCCAGCGGAAGAATCTCGCCGAAACGAACCCCGCCGTTCTTCACCCGGAATGGACGTTCGAGCGCGACGGCAAAGTTTACCTAAACCCCGGAATCGCCGAAGTCCGTCAACTTGTTATTAACGGAATGGTCGAAATCGTCGAAAATTACGACGTCGACGGAATCCATATCGACGACTATTTTTACCCGGCGCGCGAGATGACGGAAGACCTCGAAACGTTCCGCCGTTTCCCCCGCGACTTTCACGACGTCGAAGATTGGCGCCGCGACAACGTCGACATTTTAATCCGCGACGCCGGCAAAGCCATTCGAGCGGCGCGCCCGGGCGTCGTTTGGGGCGTTAGTCCGGCGGGGATTTGGGCGAACAAGTCGAGTCATCCGCTCGGGAGCGACACGCGCGGCAACCAATGTTATTTCAACCTTTACGCCGACGTCCGGCATTGGGTGAAGAGCGAATGGATCGACTACGTAACGCCGCAAATCTATTGGCACATCGGGTTCGAGATCGCCGAATTTAAGACGCTGGTCGACTGGTGGGCGGACGTCGCCGAAGGAACCGACGTCGCGCTTTACATCGGAACGGCGGCGTACCGCGTCGACCCGAACTCGAAGACGCCCGCTTGGCGCGACCCGCAAGAATTAACCCGTCAACTCGACTATATGACGACGAAAGAGCGCGTCGACGGTCAAATTTTCTTCACCGCGAACAGTCTCGCCCCGGGAAAACCGGCGTCGGCGGCGCTCGAAGCCTATTCGGCGCAACATTGGCAAGCGCCGCGAGCGCAAGACGCGAACAAGTCGGAATAAACGCCAAAACCGGCGCGAGCGGTAAAATCAAAACGATAAAACCGGCGCGAGCGGAAAAATCAAAACGATAAAACCGGCGCGAGCGGCAAAATCAAAACGATAAAACCGGCGCGAGCGGCAAAATCAAAACGATAAAACCGGCGCGAGCGGCAAAATCAAAACGATAAAACCGACGC
>JAGBDD010000233.1 GCA_017937685.1 Thermoguttaceae bacterium
CCGGCTTGCGAAGCCGCTCCGGCTCCGTGCGAACCGGCGAAAGTCGAATGCGCTCCGTGCGCCCCGGTCTGCAAGAAGCCCTGCTTCGTTAAGAAATTCCGTTGCCTGAAGGTTCGCTTCTGCGCTCCGGTTTGCGCCCCGTGCGCTCCGGCTTGCGAAGCCGCCCCGGCTCCGTGCGCTCCGGCTCCGGCCCCGTGCGCTCCGGCGTGCTAATGATCGCAAGATCGAAATTCAACGGCGAGCGTCGGAACTTTTCATAAGTTCGGGCGTTAAACGCGACGGCGTTCGCTCCTGAATTGGTAAACCGCAAGACGTTTTTCGCGTCTTGCGGTTTTTTATTTCTTGAAGAAGCGAGGATAAGGAGCGGAGAAAATCGGGCGGCAAGGCGAGAACGATAAAGAAAGCGGGAGAAGAAGAGACGGCGGAAGGGCGCGGGAGCGGTAAAAAAGCGACCGTTGAAAGAACGCGCCGCCGAACCGAGCGAACGACGGCGCGACGGCGAACGTCAAGCGACGAGTTCGCGGATTTTAACGACCGTTCGCAGAAGCGCCGGCGTCTCGTCGAGCGGAATCATATTCGGGCCGTCGCAGGGAGACGCGTCCGGATTGAAGTGCGTTTCGAGGAAGAGCGCGTCGATTCCGACCGCCGCCGCGGCGCGAGCGAGAGCGCCGACGAACTCGCGTTTTCCTCCGGAAACGCCGCCCGCCGCGCTCGGTTCTTGAACGCTGTGGGTCGCGTCGAAAACGACCGGAGCGCCGGTTTGCCGCATAATCGGTAGGGAGCGGAAGTCGTTGACGAGCGCGCCGTACCCGAAAAACGTGCCGCGTTCGCCGAGCAGAACGTCGGAACAGCCGAACGCTTCGAGTTTAGCGACGACGTGCCGCATATCCTGCGGCGCCATAAACTGGCCTTTTTTGACGTGAATCGGCTTGCCCGTTTTCGCGGCGGCGGCGAGCAAGTCTGTTTGACGCGAAAGAAACGCCGGAATTTGGAGCAAGTCGACGACTTCCGCGACCGGCGCCGCTTGCGTCGTTTCGTGAATATCGGTCGTGATCGGAAGGCCGGTTTGTTCGCGAATTTTGGCGAGGAGTTCGAGTCCTTCGTCGAGGCCGAGACCGCGAAACGATCCGACGCCGGTGCGGTTCGCTTTGTCGAACGAACCTTTG
Organism: Thermoguttaceae bacterium; assembly: GCA_017937685.1. Lineage (GTDB taxonomy): Bacteria > Planctomycetota > Planctomycetia > Pirellulales > Thermoguttaceae > RUG369. Next base: position 1,167 of record JAGBDD010000233.1, read on the forward strand.
AAAACGAGTTGCAACGGAACGCCGTCGGCGGCGAGCGCGTCGACGATTTCGCGAAGGCGCGTCGCGATTTGCGGCGACGTTTCGCGTTCGAGAACGCAAGGGCCGGCGATCAAGAGGAGCGGTTCGCCGCGACCGCAACGATGCGGGCCGATTTTGACCGGATTGTTGAGCGTCATATTTTTGCCTTAACGGGACGGGCGTCGAACGCGGGCGAAGCGCGGCGAATCGACGCGTTAAAAAGGGGGAAATAAGCGGGTTGGGCGGTTAGTACGTCGCCGATTGGGTTCCTTCCGGCGAAACGGCGATCGGCGCGTCGTCCGGGAGCGGGCGCAACGCGAGTCGATAACCGGCGGAAAAAAGGAATTTTTTGACGTCGCGAAGATATTCGAACGAATCTTGGTAAACGCAAACGGTGATCGTCGCGTCGTCGCGGACGTATTTGAGGAGTTTTTCGCGAAAAACGGAGTTCGGGTTCGACAACGCCTCGTCGACCGGTTCGCCGAGTTCGTCGCTCGCCGGAACGCATTCGCCGTAACGAAAATTCGCCGAATAAACGATTTCGTCGCCGTCGCGCCGTTTTTCTAGGTCGACGAAAAAGTGAAACGTATAGCCTTCGGACGGCCCGAACGTATCTTCGATTTCTTTTTTCTCGAAGTCGCCGCGGAAATTTTTGAAATAAAGGCGAACGCGCTCTTGAAACTCGTTGAGCGGAACGTGCGACAGCCGCCCGTTTTTGAGACGAAAAAAGCCTTCGCGACCGTCGACCGGACGGGAGATCGGCGTCGGCAAGTTCTCGAGAACGGTCGCTTGCGGACGGGCGGCGGCGAGCGCTTCTTTTTCTTGGCGCAAATCGTCGCGGCGCTTTTCCTTTTCGAGAATTTCGCTTTTGAGGTCGAACGCGATTTTATCGGCGTCGGAGCGTCGGCGCGACGCGAGTTCGATTTCGGAATCGAGTTCGGCGAGCGCTTGAAAAACGACGCGATATTCGTTTTCCGCCGCGTCGGCTTGGCGTTCGACGTCGAGCGTTCGCGCGTTGAGGTCTTCCGTTTCGTTCTGGAGGCGAACGACGTTTTGCCGCGCTTCGACGAGCGTCTTCGCGGCGGCGACGTAAGCGTCGTCTTCGGCGTTTTGCGCGGTCGACGGCTCGGCGGCTTTTTCGAGCGCGGCGTCGGCGGCGACGTTGCGAGCGCGCGTTCCGGCGACCATCACGAGGATGATCAAGACGCCGACGAGGTTCGAAACGACGTCGAGAAACGAATCCTGACCGTCGTCGCCGATTTCTTCGACGGTTCGCGGACGGCGGCGGTAAAATTGACGGCGGCGTTTTTTCATCGGAATTTAGGCGGTTTGCGCAAACTGGCGGCAATGGGGGGAATTGGAGCGAAACGACGGCGCTCCGACTTGCCGACGATACCAAAAAAGTCGCGGCGGCGCAAGGGAGAATCGCGTTTTTGCGTCGATTTTAGCGCGGCGCAACGCAAAAAAAGTCGATTTTACGGCGATTTCGCGGGGCGGTCGCTTTTTTTTCGGCGTTCGATTCGGTATAATGAACGGCGAGCGCCGAATGGAGCGCGTCGAACGTTAGCGAAGAAAGGTTGAGATGAAAAAGAATTTGCCGTTGATTTTGAGTCGTCGGGCGTTTTGCGTTTCTTGCGTCGTCGGAGCGTTGGGGGGCGGAGCGTTGGCGAACGCCGTCGAGCTAAACGCGGGTTCGGGCGAGAAACCGTTGAGAAGCGCCGCCGAGTTGGCCGACGTTTTGCGGGCGAAGTTCGGAAAACCGTTCGAGATTCCGTCGCAAACCGGGCTCGACGTTCTCGGCGCGGAGCAAAAGAACCCGCGCGCCGTTATTTTTAAGGCCGACTCCGATTGGAACGACCCGGCGTCGATTCGTTGGTATTGGAGCGCGGCGGAGGCGCCGGAAGTCGCGCCGGAACATCGCCGTTGGTTCAATACTGTCTGCGAGTGCAAACCGGCTTACGGCGACCGGTGCGTTTTGATCACCGCGTCCGGCAACGGCGTCGCGCTCGTTCGCCGCGCCGACAAAAAGACGCTCTTTTACGGACTCGCGCCGGGCAATCCGCACTCGGCGGCGGTTTTGCCGGACGGAAACGTCGTCGCGATCTCCAGTACCGGCGCGAAAGTCCGCTTGTACGCGCTTTCCGAAGAGGCGAGCGGGCCGGACGCTCCGGGCGCGACGGGGCCGACTCCGGTCGCGGCGGAATACGAGTTGAAAGGCGGGCACGGCGTCGTTTGGGACGCGAAACGCCGCGTTCTTTGGGCGCTCGGAGGCGACGAAATCGTCGAATACGAGTACGTCGGAACGAAAGCGAAACCGGAATTGAAGGAAATTTGGCGCGGCAAACTGACGGGCCTCGCTCGCGGCGGACACGACCTTTACGCGGCGCCCGGTTTCGACGCGTTGGTCTCGACCGGCGCCGGAATTTGTGTTTTTGATCCGGTAAAGCGCGAATTTTACGATATTTACAAACGCGTCGCGCCAAACCGACACGGCGTTAAAAGCGTTTCGCTGACGCCGGACGGGAGCTTGCCGATGATGTTGCTTCCGGTCGAGGAATGGTGGACGCCGAGCCCGACTTGGGGGAACGACGTCGAAACGCCGGTCGGAACGCTCGACGGCGCGAGATTTTACAAGGCGCGCTGGTGGGTCGCGGACGACTTTAGCGACGTCGGCGACGGGAAAGATTGGAGGAAATAGCGAAAATGGAAGAGTTGGGGAAAACGCCGGAGTCGGGGAAAACGCCGGACGTTCCGAAACGAACGACGGCGCGGCGAACGAGGCGGCGGCGCGTCGGTTTCGTCGCGGCGACGTTGTTGATTGCGGCGTTCGCGATTTTTAACGTCGGCGTCCGGACGATCGCGCCGTTTTTCCTTTTTCATCCGAACGACGCCCCCGAGGCGCGAGCGGAGTTGACGCGGCTCGCGGAGGAGACCGGAAACGTCGAACCGCTCCGGTTTGCGCTCGACGACGGAACGGCGGTTTCCGGTTGGGCGGCGTTTGCGGAAACGAAGAACGCGGATTCGCTAAACGACGCGGATTCGCTAAATTCTCCAAATTCGCTCGGCGGCGCGGCGTCGAAGCGTCCGGTCGTCCTTTATTTTGAAGGAAACGGCGGGAACTCGGCGGCGCGAACGCTCGACGTCGTTCGGAAACCGGGCCCGCTCGGCGGATTCGACTTTGTTTGTTTCGATTATCCGGGATACGGCGAGAGCGGCGGCAAACCGTCGGAACGGACGCTTAAAACGTTTGGTTTAGCCGCTTACGACGCAGCCGTTAAGGCGTTTCCGGGGCGGCGGATCGTCGTTTTCGGGTTCAGTTTGGGAACCGGCGTCGCGACTTACGTCGCGTCGGAGCGCCCGGTCGCCGGACTGATTTTGGCGGCGCCTTACGCGGACGGGTTCGACCTGTTCAACAACTTCGCGCCGATTTTTTACGGCCCGACGCGGTCGACGGTTCCTTATCGAATGGAGGCGGTTAAGTTCGCCGAAAAGGTCGACGTTCGCCCGTTGATTTTGGCGACTCGGCCCGACGCGCTCGTTCCGTTCGAGAGTTCCGAGCGGTTGGCGAAGGCGTTTCCAAGCGGCGTCGAGTTCGTCGCGCAAGACGACGTCGAACATCATTGGGTTTGGTCGACCGAAATCGCGAGCGCGGAAATCGCCGGGTATTTGCGTTCGCTAACGCCGTCGGAAACGAACGAAACGGCTTCGACCGAAACGCGCCGAAGCGAATGAAACGAAAAAAAACGCCGTTCGAGCGGGAAAACTCGAACGGCGTTTGCGTTTTTAAGTCGAAACGCGTTTGCGGTCGGCGTCAAGGAATGATCGCCGCGGCGCCGACGACGGCTCCGGCTTGAATCAAGCCGCCGCGCAACGAAATCGGAACCGGGTTCAAAATGTTCGGCGCGCAGTCGCCCGGACGGTAATGACCGAGGTCGTAAATGCATTCGTTCGGCGGGTAAACGCCCATTAAGTACGGCAAAACCGGAATCGTTAACAGGAAACGAGCGCGCGCGGTGAACGGAACCAAGAGCGGATGGCAGTAGTGGCCGTGTCGCTCGAGCTGAACGTCTTCGAAATAAAGCGGTTTGTAACATAACGACGACGCTTTCCAAGTGAACTCGATCGGCGTCGGCGCCTTGCGGACGTAATCGTCGTCCGGAAGCGGGCAACGTTCCGGGAAGAGGCCCGGTTTCGGAACGATTTTATACGGAACGTCCAAAATCGACGGCATATCGTTCGGATCGGGGCACTCGTCGACGTAAGGCGCGTCGGTTCCGCCGAGCGGATTCGCGAGTTGAGCGGTCGCGTCGGCGGTCGGCGCGGCGGCGTATTGCGCTTGGCGAATCGGAGACGGTTTGACGCTTTGGAAGGTCGCGCTCGTTTGACGAATCGGCGATTTTTCGACGGACGTCGGCTTGACCGCTCGAACGGCGGACGCTTGCGCGACGCTCGACTTAACCGGTTGCGCGACGGGCGTTTGCGACGCGACGCTCGGACGAGCGAAACGCGCTCCGTCGGTTTGCGTCGCGACGGTCGAATCGTCGCCGGAGAGGAACCGCGTCAAACGGGCGTCGAAGTTTTCCGCCTCGGCTGGAGGCGCGAACTGTTGAGCGAACGCGGCGCCGCTCAAAACCGCGACGGCGCAACAAGACGAAACGAGCGAACGCGAAATCGCCCGCGCTCGACCGAAAAGTCGACGAGATACCATTTGGAGCCTCCCTGCTTCAACGACGAGAGCCTTTTCATCCTTGAAAAGACCGCGTAAATTTTTTGCGAAAAGTCGACGTTCGGCGCGTCCCGTCCCTCTTGAACGGCGACGCGGAACGTCAAAACGCTCGACGCCGGTTAAAACGTCGAACGTTCGGCGGTCGAAACCGCCTCCCGATTTTGGCTTCGACGACGCGACGAGTTCGGGTCGACTCGCCGCGCGCTTTTCGATTTCAAAACGACGCCGGTTCGCGCCGTTTAGAGAGCGACTTAGAAACAGTCGCCGCCGCTGTAGTTCGGCGCTTCGTGCGTGATCGCGACGTCGTGCGGGTGGTTTTCGCGCACCGTCGCGGCCGAAATGCGAATGAACTTCGCCTTTTGGCGCAGGTCTTCGATCGTTTCGGCGCCGCAGTAACCCATTCCGGCGCGGATCCCGCCGACGAGTTGGTAAACGTAAGCGCTGAGCGCCCCGCGGTAAGGAACGCGCCCTTCGACGCCTTCCGGAACCAGCTTGCCGACGACTTGCCCCTTTTGGAAGTAACGGTCGCTCGAACCGCGCTGCATCGCGCCGATCGAGCCCATCCCGCGGTAAAGTTTGAACGTGCGGCCTTGGTAAAGAACCGTTTCGCCCGGCGCTTCGTCGAGCCCGGCGAAGAGGCTGCCCAACATAACGGCGCGCGCCCCGGCGGCCAACGCCTTCACAATGTCGCCGGAGAAGCGGATACCGCCGTCGGCGATCACCGTAACGTCGGCGTCTTGCGCGACTTTCGCGGCGCGGCTGATCGCGGTGATCTGCGGAACGCCGACGCCGGAAACGACGCGGGTCGTGCAGATCGAACCGGGGCCGATGCCGACTTTGACCGCGTCGGCGCCCGCGTCGATCAGGGCTTTGCACCCTTCGGCGGTCGCGACGTTGCCGGCGATCACGTCGACGTCCCAACGCTTTTTCACGTTGCGAATCGTTTCGACGACGTTCAGCGAGTGCCCGTGCGCGCTGTCGATAATGATGAAGTCCGCGCCCTCGGCGACCAAACGCTCGACGCGTTCGTAGTCGTGAACGCCCGCGGCGGCGCCGACGCGGAGTCGGCCTTCTTCGTCTTTGCAGGAGTTCGGGTAGCGGCGCATCATATCGACGTCGCGAATCGTGATGAGTCCCGTCAATTTATTATTATCGTCCACAAGGAGGAGTTTCTCCACCTTATTTTCCATCAAAATTTTCTCGGCTTGCTCGAGCGTAACGTGCCCGCGCGCTTTGACGAGGTTTTCGCTCGTCATCACTTCCGAAACCGGGAGTTCCCAGTTGTCGAGGAAGCGGAGGTCGCGTTTCGTAACGACGCCGATGAGTTCGCGGTTCGGGCCGACGACCGGAACGCCGGAAACGTTGTGGACTTCCATCAACTCGCGAACGGCGCGCACGTTCGCTTCCGGGCCGACGATCGCCGGGTTGCGAATAACGCCGTTTGCCGAGCGTTTGACCTGCGCGACTTCCTCCGCTTGAACGTCGATCGGAAGGTTTTTGTGGATAACGCCGACGCCGCCCTCTTGCGCGAGCGCGATCGCCAAACGGCTCTCGGTAACGGTGTCCATCGGCGCGCTGATCAGCGGAATGTTGAGCGTTACGCGCTTCGTCAGGCGGGTTTTCACGTCGACTTCGGACGGAACGGTCGTACTGTATTGAGGTTCCAGGAGAACGTCGTCGAACGTTACGCCGATTTCTTTCAAATCGTCCGCGTTAAGCATTGTTTCCCTCTTCTTGTATTCTTGGTCGTTGACCGCTCGTTCGAAACGGCGGTTTTGCGGCGCGCCTTGGCGGATCGCCCTCGACGTCGGCGGCGGAGCGCGTTCGTCGCGGGACGGTCGGGGGCGGCGGCGGAACCCGTCCCCCGTTTAAACTTCCAATTATACGCGTCTTCCTCTTTTTGGCAAGCGACCCCCAAGGCGCGAACGCCCGGTTTTTTCCTTTTCGCTTCTTTTTTTCCAACTTTTTTTCGACGCGCGAAGACGACGGAAAATTGCGAAAGCGTTCCGGTATTTTTTACGTCGGTCTCGGCGTCGGCGTTAGCGTTCGTCGTTCAGGAGCGCGACGGCCAAGCGGTACGAAACGACGGTCAAGTAGGTCGAAACGGCGCTTTGGAACGCGAACTCGCGCAGGAGTTGGTAATCGTTGTAGCGAAACGAGCGGAAAATCGCTTCGCAAAGCTCGGTTTTCTCCTCTTCCGAGAGCGCGACGCGGCGAATTTCCGCGACCCGTTCGACGACGCGAAGCGTCTGCTCGGCGAAACGGTCGACGAAATCTTCCCAAGCGAATTTCTTGTGCGCCAAGCAAGCGCGAACGAGCGCGTAATCAAATTCTAAAATCGAAGGCTTCATAGCGTTAAACTTTGCGCGTTTTCTTTGGGGATTCTGTTTTCGTTATTTTCACCGCGACGGCGAAACGTCGGCGTTCGGTCGCCTTTACCAACGGAACGACAGCCCGACCGAGTTGTAAACGTCGTCGACGTATTCGTTTAACAAAACGTCGGCGTGGTAGAAAACGAGGAACGCGGGAATCGGCGCCCAATCGATTCCGAGTCCGACGAGGCCCCAGTCGCGACCGAGCGCGTTGCCGTAAATCGGGAATTCCGTCGTCGGCAGACCCGCGAACGAAACGTTCGTTTCGCCGAACATACCGTCGAGGAACTCGTGAATGTAAGCGCCGCGAGCGCCGATTCGGACGTGTTGGTCGCCGGGGTACATATCGACGAACAGGCGCGCGCCGACGATTCCTCGGAGGCTGTGATAGTTCGTCGAACCGGAACGGAGCGCGTAACCGGAGCCGCTCGTCGACCTTTCCTCGAACGCTTCGCGGTAAAGGAAGTTGTAGTCGACCGCGACGAACGGCGAAAAGACGAACGGTTGGAGCGCGAAATTGGCGCCGCGTTCGAACGTCGCTCCGGCGTTGAAACCGTCGTACTTGGTCGCCAACGAATCGCGAGCGCCGAGAACGTCGATTTGCCGCGTCGTATCGTAGCGGTCGTAACCGCCGCGAATCGTGTAAATGTTGTAAACGGTTTCGTCGCCGAATTGATGGTAAAGCCCGATCAGGTGGTTTTTCGTTTCGAGTTTGCCGAATCCGGCGACGGCGGCGTTCTTCATTTCGTTGTTTTGGTACCCGTAAAACGCGCCGAAGCGGCAGTCGCAGGAACCGAACAGGTCGAGCCCGGTTAGGAAGCCGATTTGATCGCCGTCGTAAGGGTTCGCGCTTTTGCGTTCCTTCGCGTCGACGGAGCCGCCGAGCGCCGCGAACCAAGCGGAATAAATGAGGGTGCCGGGGTCGCCGTATTGCGCTTGTCCGCGAAGGGTCGAAAGGGTCGAGTATTCCCGCCGTCCCGTTGGGTAAGCGCCGCCGGGAACGGTTCCGGTCGGAACGACGCCGTTTTCGTAACCGCCTTCGATTTGCGTTCCGTAACCGGTTTCGTAAATCGGCGCGACGCCGGAGCCGTAAGGGTCGGTTCCGGTTTCGTATTGATAAAGGCCGTTCGTATCGAAGTAGCCGTCCGCCGCTCCGCCTTGGTAGGGGGCGCCCGCTTCGTAATTCATCGGCGCGACCGAACTCGCGCCGCCGCCGTAAGCGACCAACGAATTGGAGCGGAGCCGGTCGAAGAGCGTTTGCGTCGTCGTCAAGTTGTTGAGGTAAACGAAACCGACCGTCGACGCGTGCAGTTCGCCGGTCAGTTGCGAGAACGGAACGGCGCGTTGGTTGTTTTCGAGCTTGTCGAGGAAAGCGCGTTCGGACGCCGAGTAATTCCCGGACGCGATTTTTTTATCGAGCGCGGCGCCGAGCGAGCGTTCGTTCGGCGTCGTCGCGACGCTTGCGAACGTCGGCGCGTCTTCGAGCGCGAGGACGAGTTTTTCGGCGTTCGACGCGTTCAAGTCGACGACGTAACGCTTGCCGAGAACGTTGTCGACGACGTTGAGCGTTTGCGCGGAGTACGTCGTTTGCCCGACTCCTTCGGTCGAGAAGACGGTCAGCGATTTGAGCGCGGCGTTCCCTTGGAGGTCGGAGACGACGTCGAGCGTCGCGGCGCCAAGGTTGATATAGGTGTTGTACGTCGTCGCTTGGAACGAAGTCGAGCCGTTCGCGTTCGCGTAAAGGTTGACGGTCGAACCGTCCGCGGCGGAGAAGACGACTTCGCCCGCGTTTCCGGCGAGTTGAACGGTTCCGGCTTTGCGCAGGTCGAGCGTCGCGCCGTTCCCGACGGCGATCGCGGTCGCGGTAATTTGGGCGTCGTCGACTTTTCCGGTTCCGTCGGCGATTCGGAAGGTTCCGGCGCCGACGTTCAGCCGACCGAGCGAAAAGGCGGTCGTCGCTTTCGCCGTCGAACCGGTTCCGCCGCCGTTTTCGGACGTTCCCGGCCCGACCGGCGTTTGCGGCGCGTTGGCGAGGAACTGCAAAACGCCGTCGCCGACTTTTGAGAGCCCGACGTTCGCGTCGACGGAAAGCCCGTTTTCGACGGTCAGCGTTCGCCCGGCGTCGACGTCGACCGTCGCGTCGGCGCCCGCGGTTGTTCCGGAGGCCGTCGTTTTGAGCGCGCCGATTTTCGTTTCGACGTTCGTTTTCGGCGGAGTTTGGGCGGTTTGCGGGGATTGGGGCGTTTGCGGGTCGGCGACGGGCGCGTCGTCGGCGACTTTCAGCGTCGAACCGTCTTGAAGCGTCAGCGTTCCGAACGCGGTCGAGCCGTCGGTCGCAAAGGCTCCGAGCGGATTCGCGACGTCGGTTCCGAGGACGAGTTCGTTTCCGCTCCCGAGGACGGTCGTTCCCGTCCAACGCGGGCTGTTTCCGGCGGCGCGCCAAGTTTGACCGGTCGGCGCGCCGGTTCCGAGGTTCAACATCGCGCCGGTCGCTTGATTGAGGAGAATCGGCGTCAACGTTTGCCCGTCGGAGAGCGTCAGCGCGTAAGCGCCGGTGAAAACGATCGAAGAGACTCCGCCGTCGATACGCGCGAGATTTTTGTTCGAGTCGACGGTCAACTGCGTTCCGGTTTGCGCGTTCGCGGGCGTCGCCGCCGTTCCAAGAGCGAGCGCCGCCGCGAGAACGAGGAGTCGGGAAGCGCGACGCGAACGGTCGGCTCGTTGTCGGGAATTTTTCATAACGCCGGGGCCTCTTGCGCTTCGTTCGTTCCTTCTGAAGCGCCGTTTGCCGCCGAGCGTCGCGTCGTTTTCGTCCGTCGAATCCGTTCGAGGGCGCGAAAGGAGCGGGTCGCTTCGGCGATTTTGTCGTTATTAATATATAGGGCGATTTTTGCGGAAAAGTTGCGTCGGACGGTCGCCGCTCGCCGTCTTCGCTCGACTTTTTCAGGAAGAAAAGCCGACGCGCTTTATTATTCCAACATTTTGCGCTCGCGTAAAGACCGACTTGGCGCGTTTGCCGAAAATTTTGCGTTTTTTTATCGATTTTCCGTTTTTTCGCTCAAGAAAGCGCCGACGCGAGCCGAGCGTTGAGGTTCTCGCGTTGGGAGATTAGGCGAGATAGATAAAGCGGGCTGGATGAGCGTTTGAGGGAAGTCCGGCGTCGCAAACGGAGCGACGAACAGAGAATAAACGAAAGGGATACGAAAACGCGTTAAAATGGAGAAAATAAAACGGCGAATGAAGTCGCGGGGCGGACGAAAGAGACGCAAAAATGCGGAATTTTCGCGTCGCGGCTATTGTCGACCCTTGAAAAGTTTGATATGATGAAAGGAATCGCGCCGAAACGCGCCCGTCGCGCCCTTTGCCGTTTGCCGAAAGACCGTTCGTTAAAAACGAGCGGGCGAGCGAAAAGCGGAAATCGCCAAACGCGCCGACCCGTTTCGCCGCCGCGAAACAAGATTCGATTATTAAACCGAAACGGTCGAGAGTTCGACCGCGTTCGGAAAAGAAACAACGAGACGAGCGCGACGTCCGCAAAGCGTCGCGATTTGGGAGAGAAACGATGAATTTGAACGACGCCAAGTACAAGAATTTCGCGTTGGTTAAGGAAATGCTCGAAACGGCGGAAGTCGTCGCCAACTTCGATTTCAAACAAATGAAGCCGGTCGCCGATATGGTTCGCGGCACGGGGCGCATTTTCCTCACCGGCGAAGGCTCGAGCCGCATCTTCCCGGCCAAGAGCTTCATTTACAACGCGATGAAATCCGGTTTGGCGCTCACCGCCGCGACCGAAGGCTCCTTCCAAGCCGCCGAATACGACCTCATAAACTGGACGGTTTGCGGCGCGTCGAACAGCGGCCAAACGAAAGAAATCGTCGGTCTCCTGAAAAATCTCCAAGACAAAGGCCACCAACGCCTCGTCGGCGTTACCGCGAACGCCGGAACGAAAATCTTCGACGTTACGAACGAAACGATTCTCCTCTCTTGCGGTAAAGAAGACGCCGTCGCCGCGACGAAGAGCGTCGTCGAACAAGGCCTCGTTTATCACGCCGTCCTCGCGAACCTCCTCGGTTGCTGCTGCTGCGAAAAGAAAGCGGAAGTCGCCAAAGCGATGACCGAAATTATGGAAGCGGAAATCGACCCGGCCGTTATCGAAAAGCTCGCCGCCGCGCCGGTTCTCTACTTCGCCGGTCGCAACAACGGCGTCGCCGAAGAACTGACGCTCAAAACGAACGAAATCACCCGCAAGAAGAGCGACTACCTCGAAGGCACCTACCTCCTGCACGGCGTCGAAGAAATTATGCGCGCCGGCGAAGCCTGCATTCTCGTCGATCCGTTCCCGTCCGAATGCGAAAAGATTAAGGAACTCATCGAAGGTCGCGCGGGCGTTACCGTCGTCGCGATTTCCTCCGAAGACACGATCTTCCCGACGATCAAAATCCCGTCGATCTGCGGTTTCGACACGTTCCTTCAACTCGTCGCCGGTTGGAATTTGCTCGTTCAAACGGGCGTCGCGCTCGGCGTCGACCTCGACAAACCGGAACGCGCTCGCAAAATCGGGAACGAATTTGTCGGTTGAGTCGAATTTGACTCCGCTTGCCGCGTGAAGTCGCCGCTTTGACGCTCTTTAAGGGCGTTTTGAAGCGGCGCCGCTTGCGCGGTCGAGCGAATTTGAAGACGAAACGTCGCCGCCCGACGGTCGACGAAGCGCGCTTTTGAGGGGCGTTGCGTTCGGTCGCGTTGAGCGGAGGGCGGCGTTTTGTCGTCTTGTCGGCGTCTGGAAACGGACGACGACGAGTTATCGCCGCGTCGGCGCGTTTTTTGCGTTTTTCGTTATTATTTCGGCGAAGCGCCGTCGAGCGTTGGGGTTAGCCTTAATTATTTGAACGGTTTTTGAGGGGTGAAAAATGAGCGGTTCCTTCGTTTCTTTTGATCGTCGTTCCGAAACGGGCGTTATTTCGTCGGCGAATCCCGGCGACATTTTTCCGAACTGGAAGGGCGACGAAGAGCGTTGGCTCTTCTTGGCGCCGCACGACGACGACATTATCGCCGGATGCGGTTTGACGTTCATCGCGTCGCTTTTTAGCGGAATCAAGACTTACGCGGGCGTCGTTACGAACGGCAAAATGGGGTACTGCACGCCGGAAGAACGCGACACGATCGCCGACGTGCGTCGCAAAGAATGCGCCGATTCGTTCGCCGCGCTCGGTCTCCCGGCGGAAAACCTTTACTTCCTCGGGCACGACGACGGTTCGCTCAACCGTCAAGCGGGCCGCCGTTTCGCGACCGGCGCTCCGGGCGAAGGGCCGGAAATCGCCGGCGGCGCGGGCGTTCAAAACTCGCTCGTTTGGCTGATGCGTCAAACCCGTCCGACGCGTCTTTTCGTCCCGACGATCACCGACCTGCACCCGGACCACAAGTTCGTCAACTCCGAGGCGATGATCAGCATCTTCCACGCGCAAGGGACGATTTGGCCGGAACTCGGCGAACCGATTCCGCAAATCCCGGCGATTTACGAGTACGCGACGTACAGCAACTTCGTTACGCCGCCGACGCTCCGGATTCGCGTTTCGGAAGACCTCTTCGAACGCAAGATCAACGGGCTTTTGAGTTACGTCAGCCAAAAGCAAATCGACATCACGATTCAAATGCAACGCGAAAACGGTTGCGACGAATTTATCCGCGAAGCCGAGTTCGACATTTTCGTTCCGCAACGTTGCAAAGACCTCTTCGCGGAAGCGGAAAAAATGTCGAAATAGTCAAAACGCGGCGACTTTAACGACGGAGCGCGGCGCTTGCGTTCGCTCCGTCGAACTTTCGCGAGCGTTGAAACGGCGTAGGCCGCTTCGACGAGCGGTCGCGGTTGCGACGAAAACGTTAAAATAGAGAAAGCGGGCAATTTATGCAACTTGAAAAACGCGTTTGTTACTTGGGCGACGACGACGCGACGCGAGCGGCGGCGTATCTTTGCGGCGTCTTGACGAATCGCGGAATCGCGTTCGACCGCGTCGACTCCGGAGCGTCGCCGAGCGCCGACTTCCAAAATCGGGCGTATTCCCTTTACGTCGTCAGCGACTACCCGCGTTCCTGCTTCGGGGCGGGCGATATGGAACATATCGTCGAACGCGTTCGCGAAGACGGCGCCGGTTTGCTGATGCTCGGCGGTTGGGAGAGCTATTTCGGGCGGCTCGGCGAGTACCATAATTCGCCGCTGGCTGAAATTTTGCCGGTGAAAATGAGCGATTCGGACGACCGACGCAACTATTGGTCGCCGGTGTTGCTCCGTCCGACGACGCTCGACCACCCGATTTTGGCCGATCTGCCTTGGGAGACGGCGCCGGGCGTCGGCGGCTTCAACCGTTTCGACGCGAAAGCGGGCTCGACCGTTCTTCTCGAAGGAATCCGAACGAAAACGACTTGGAAAAAGACGGTCGCCGCCGACTTGAACGCCGACGATATTCAAATCGAGTTCGTCGAAAAATACCCGTTCTTGGTCGTCGACGACTTGGGCGCCGGACGCGTCGCGGCGTTCGCGTCGGACGTCGCCCCGCACTGGATCGGCGGAATGGTCGACTGGGGCCAAGAGCGCGTTTTCCAAGAACTTCCGGCGTCGCTCGGCGACGGTCTTTTCGTCGAAATCGGCGCCGAGTACGCGAAATTTTTCGCGCAGCTCGTTTCTTGGGTCGGCAAGTTTTAACGTCGGTCGAACGTCGGCGCGTCGAAACGTCGGGCGTTTTGAGCGCAAGAAATACGGCAAGAAAATAACGAAAGAAGGCGAAAGCGCGTCGAGCGGCGGGTTTTTGTCGCAAAATAGTATTTAATTTTTAGGAGAGATAATTATGTTCCAAGGGAACGCGATCGTCGGTCAAAGCGGCGGCCCCACCAGCGTCATCAACTCGAGCCTCTGCGGCGTCGTTCAAGGTTGTTTCGAACTCGGTCAAAAAAGCGCCGACTCGAAAATCGACAAAGTTTACGGGATGCAATACGGCGTCGAAGGCTTTATGCAAGACAAGCTGATCGACTTCGCGACGATCGACCCCGCCGTCGTCGAAGGCCTCAAAACGACCCCGGGTAGCGCTCTCGGAAGCTGCCGCCACAAGGTTCAAGAAGCCGACTTCCCGCGCATTCTCGAACAACTGAAAAAATACAACATCCGTTACTACTTCCTCGCGGGCGGCAACGACACGATGGACACCATCTGCCGCGTCGAAAAGTACTGCCGCGAACAAGGTTACGACCTCCGCGGCCTCGGCGTTCCGAAGACGGTCGACAACGACCTTTTCGCGACCGACCACACCCCGGGTTTCGCGTCGGCGGCTCGTTACGTCGCGACGTCGGTCAAACAAGCGGGCGTTTTGGCGCGCGATATGAAGAAGGTCGACCAATTCGTTATCTTCCAAACGATCGGTCGCGACGCCGGTTGGTTGGCCGCCGCCGCCGCTTGCGCTAAGGAAGACTGCGAAGACGCGCCGCACATCATTTTGGTTCCGGAAATCGCGTTCAACTTCGACCGCTTCATCGCGAAAGCGCAAGAAACGCTCGACAAATACGGCTTCGTTAGCGTCGTTTGCGGCGAAGGCATTCGCGACGCGAACGGCGTCGTCGTCAGCTCGTTGGACGCGGACGGCAAAGAAGTCCAAACGGAAAAAACGGTCGACAAGTTCGGCAACCAAGAACTCGGCGCGATGGCCGGGACGAGCGTCGCGATCGCGCTTCACAAGATGCTCGGCAAACACCTCAAACGCGAAAACGGTCTTCCGTGTCGCGGCGAGTTCCAAATCACCGAATCGCTCCCGATGTGCGGCGCCGACCGCGCGGTCGCGACCGACATTGAAGAAGCGTGGAACTGCGGCCGTCGCGCCGTCGAACTCGCGCTCGAAGGGAAGAGCGGCGTGATGGTTACGATGGATCGCGTTTCGAACGCCCCGTACAAAGTCGAGTACTCGACCGCTCCGCTCGACGCGGTCGCGGTCGAAGCGAAACCGATGCCGTTGGAATACGTCGACGCGGAAAACCTTTACGTTACCGACGCTTGCGTCGAATACCTGCGCCCGTTGATCGGCGAATTGCCGAAATACGTCAAACTCTTCTAATTGAGTTGAGTTTGAGCAAGTTCGGCGTTTGAGGGCGGGAGCGCGTCCCGTTTTCGTTCGCCGCCGTTAATTGAAACAACGTTTGAAGCGGTCGAGCGATTCGACCGTTTGCGGACGTGTTTAGCCGTCGCGAGCCGCGTCGCGTTCCGATTGGGAGCGCGGAGCGGCTCGCGGCGTTTCTTGACGCGTCGACGGCGAAAGGAGCGAGCGCTCCCCCTTGGCGTCCGGCGCGAACGCGGTATAATCGTTTGGCGGTCGTTTTAGAAACGCCCGTCTCTTCACCGCCGCGTTTCGAAAGCGGCAAACTCTTGGAGGAAAACGAATTATGGCGCAAACGCAAAATCCGGAATTTCTTGAAACGCGTTCCGTCGGACGGCTCCTTTTCGAATTTTCGCTTCCGGCGATCACCGCCGCGTTTGTGATGGCGACTTACAACCTCGTCGCTCGCGTTTTCGTCGGGCAATGCTTCGGAACCGACGGGCTCGCCGCCGTTACCGTCGCGTTTCCGGTCATTTTGATCTTTTTGGCGATCGCGATGACGATCGGCACCGGCGCGACGATCATTATTTCGATCAAACTCGGCGAACGGGACAACGACAAAGCCGAGGAGGCGCTCGGACAGGCGCTTTTTCTCTCCGCCGCGACCTCGGTTCTTTTTACCGCCTTCGGAATCGCGTTTATGGAGCCGCTTTTGCGTCTTTTCGGCGCGACCGAGACGGTTATGCCGTTGGCGAAGTCCTATTTGTCGGTGTTAATATGGGGCGTCTTTCCGCAACATATCGCTTACGGCGTCAACAATTTCATCCGCGCCGAAGGCAAACCGAAAATCGCGATGGTCTCGATGTTCATCGCGGCGATCGTCAACGCGGCGCTCGACTGGTTTTTCCTCTTTTATTTGAAAACCGGGATTTGGGGCGCCGGGCTCGCGAACGTCTTGGCGTGTTGCGTCAGCGCCGCTTGGATTTGCTGGCTCTATTTTTCCGGTCGAACGACGCTCCGTTGGCGGTTGAAATATTGCTGTCGGTTTAATTGGAAGTTGACGAAGGAAATCGCGGTTCTCGGCGGCGTTCCGTTCGCGACGCAGGCTTGCGCGATGGTTCTGTCGATAACGCAAAACAATATGCTCGGTCAATTTGGGCGGAAATACGGCGAAGCGATGAATTACGCGTTCGACGGCGGCGACGTCGCGGTCGCGGCGATGGGGATCGCTATCGCTATCGCCAACGCCGTCCTGATGCCGTTTTTAGGGCTTGGACAAGGTTTGCAACCGATCGTCGGGTACAACGTCGGCGCGAAACGCCCGGATCGCGTTTTACCGGCGTTGACGTTGGCGCTGAAAGTC
Organism: Thermoguttaceae bacterium; assembly: GCA_017937685.1. Lineage (GTDB taxonomy): Bacteria > Planctomycetota > Planctomycetia > Pirellulales > Thermoguttaceae > RUG369. Next base: position 17,718 of record JAGBDD010000233.1, read on the forward strand.
GTCGTCGTCGCCGGATTCGCGGCTTGGTTCGTTTTGATGCTTTGGCCGAAACCCTTCGTTTGGCTTTTCTTAAATTCGAGCGAGCCGGGATACGAAGAAAAGTTGGCGTTGGGAACGAGCGCGATTCGCTTCGTGATGTGCGGCTTGCCGTTCGTCGGCGTCAACATCTTGGCCGGCGGCTACTTCCAAGCGCACGGACGGCCGATTTTGGCGTTGATGCTGACGTTGTTGCGGCAGTTGCTCTTTTTGCTTCCTTGCCTTTACTTCCTTCCGAGGATTTTCGAACGATGCGGCGTCGTCGGCTTGAACGGCTGTTGGTTTTCCTTCCCGATTTCCGACGCGTTGGCGTTTGCGATCGCGGCGGTTTTCTTGGGAATCGAATATCGAACGAAAAAGAAGGAGATCGCCGAATACCGTCGTTTGAAAGCGGAGAACGCGGCGACGGAAGCGGAAAAAGCGGCGGCGGCGACCGGCGTTTGAGCGAAGTTGGATAAGGCGGCGAAACGAGGCGGAGTATGCAAACGGCGCAAAAAAACGTCGACGCGAGAAAATACGTCGTGATTTCCGGCGCTTCCGGGGGGATCGGGCGCGCCGTCGCGGAGTCGTATCGGGGCGAAAACGTTTCGCTTTACCTGCAGACGAACCGGAATCGAGCGGCGTTGACCGACTGGGCGCGTCGCGTCGGCGGCGATTTCGCTTCGGTTGAGATTTTCGAAGCGAACCTCGCGACCGAAGCGGGCGTCGGCGGTTTCGTCGACGGCGTTCTCGACTCGTTGAAAAAAGCGCAAAAAACGGACGTTCCTCGACTCGACGCTTTCGTCGCGGCGGCGGGCGTCGACTTGATGACGCCGGAAATGAAGACGGCGACTTTCGACGAACGGCTTCGGCGCGTTTGGGCGGTCGACGTCGCGGCGACGGTCGCGACGGCTCGGGCGTTCGGCGCGGCGGGGCGAGCGTTTCGACGGGCGGCGTCGGCGGAAAGCGGCGGCGAAGGTCGCGTTTCGCTTGGAAATCTTGCGGCGAGCGGCGTTTCTCCGGCGTTGGTTTTGTTCGGTTGGGACGGCGTCGACCGCGGAATGGAAGGGGAAACGGCGCAGTTGTACGCGGTTTGCAAGGGCGCCGTCGTCGCGTTCGGGCGGTCGCTCGCGCAGGAGCTGGCGCCGGAGGTTCGCGTCAACGTCGTTTCGCCCGGCTGGATTCGGACGACTTGGGGCGCGGTTGCGTCGGAGGCGGCGACGAAGCGCGTCGCGGCGGAGTCGCTGAGCGGACGCTGGGGGACGGCGGAGGAAGTCGCGTCGGTCGTTCGCTTTTTGACGTCGGACGCGGCGGCGTATGTGAACGGGCAAAACGTTCCGGTAAACGGCGGATTTTCGTTTCGGCGCGGCGGCGAGTCGAGCGTTTAAAAAGGTTCGAACGCCGAACGGTCGAGGCGAAAAGCGGGATTTTCTCTCTTTTTTGATAAAAATATAACGTTCCCTCTTGCGGAATATAATTTCTCGGGTAAAATAAATCCAATTTTAGTTTGACGCGTTCTCGCGTCCGTCGTCTTGTTTCGGCGGGAGACTTAAACGGCGAACGGTCGGCTTAAAGGGCGGTCGGACTTGGCGAACGCGAGCGGCGTTTGCGCGACGACGCGCCGGAGGAAGAAAACGTCGGGAAAAAATAACCGACATACGGGTGCAACGAATTTAACGTCGCGAGCGAAAGGGCGGCGTCGAAAGGGGAAAATCGAAATGCGCATTGCTGTCGGAAGCGATCATCGGGGGGCTCAAATCGCTCAAAAAATCGCGGTGGACGTCCTTCTTCGCGAACATTACGCCGACTTGGACGACGCTCGACGTTTTGGCGACCGGCTCGTCGGCGCGCATTTGATTTCCGGCGCCTCTTGTTCCGATTCGTTCGACGAAGGCGAGCGCGCCGAAGCGAACGAGGAAATCGCGATTTATACGCTCGAACGAACGGCGCCCGGTCGCGTCGAGATTCGCAAGCCGGACTTTGAACGCGAAGATTCGCCCGAAACGTCGACGAAACCGGTCGATTATCCGGACGTCGCGGCGGCGGTCGCCGAAGCGGTCGCGTCCGGGAAGGCGGACAAAGGGATTCTTATTTGCGGCACCGGCGTCGGCATGTGCGTCGCGGCGAACAAAATTCGCGGCGTTCGCGCGGCGCTCTGTTGCAACGAAGTCGCCGCCGAGTTCAGCCGTCGTCACAACGACGCGAACGTTCTTTGCCTCTCCGGCGAATTTTTGGGCGTCGCCGAAGCCGAGGCGCTCGTCCGGATTTGGTTGACGACGCCTTTCGACGGCGACCGACACGCGCGCCGCGTCGACAAAATCTCCGCGCTCGAACAAGAAACCGGTCTTTGAAAAATAGTCGAGAAAACGGTTGAAAAACGTTCGACCGTTAAAACGTTCCGTGAAATAAACGCCGCCGTTTTCCTAAAACGCCTATTTTGAAACGCGTCGCCGACGTTTTTTGCGTCGGCGCGTTTTTTTTCTTGTTTTGGGGCGAAAATTTTGAAAAAAAGTCGACTATTAAGGTTTATTTCTTGTCCTTTGCGTCTCTTTTTATATAATAAGATTAAGAGGCGACAAACGTTCGCCTGCCGGACGCTCGCGTTTTTCGTAAAATTTGCTTGTTTTCGCCAAATTAATGCGACGGACGCCAAGCGTTGTTGGAAAACGACGCGACAATAAATAAAGGAGACTAAAATGGAATATTACGACAACGCGGTTCGTGAAATGGAACGCGGAGCGGTTTCGCTTTTGGAAGACGTCGGGGCGCGTTCGCGCTTTTTGACGAAAACCTACCTCAACTTGACCGGCGCGGTCGCGGCGTTCGCGGCGATCGAAACGCTTCTTTTCGCGTTTTGCGGCGACGCGATCGTCAACCTTTTCACCGCGAGCGGCAAACTGACCGGGATCGTTCTTTTGGCGCTTTGCTTGGGCGGGCCGTTCGTCGCGAACGCGATTTTGAACGCGTCGAAAACGCGGGTTGGGCATTACGTCGCGTTGGCGTTTTACGTCGCGATGTACGTTCTGATCTTTATGCCGATTTTGGCGGTCGCGCTCCATTTCACCGACGGCGGTTTATCGCTGATCGGTCAAGCGGCGGGACTGACGATTTCGCTTTTCGTCGCGCTGACGGCGGCGGTTTTCGTTACGCGTAAAGATTTTTCGTTTTTGCGTTCGTTTTTGGTTTTCGCGACGCTCGCCGCGTTGGGGTTGATTCTCGCGTCGATGCTTTTCGGGTTTGCGCTCGGCGCCGTGTTCGCGGGGGCGATGATCGCGTTGGCTTGCGGGTACATCCTTTACGACACGTCGAAAGTGATGCTTCATTGCGACGAAACAATGGACGTCGTCGCGTCGATCGAGTTGTTCGCGTCGTTGATGACGCTCTTCTATTACGTCCTTCACTTGCTTTTGTCGTTGAATCGCGACTGAGCGGAAGCGGCGGAAGGGCCGAAGAATCGGTGAAAAAGCCGATTTGGTAAAAACGCGCGAGCAAGCGAGTTTGACGGATTCGGCGAAAATAGCGAAGACGGGCGCTTTGCGCAAGGCGGCGTCCCGTCTTTCGCGGCGTCGAATTTGACGGAAAAACCGGTCGCGCGCAAAAAAAGGAGCGTCAAGCGAACGTTTTTTAAATTTTTTTAAGAAATTTTTCGCGTTCGACGCTTCGGCGTTCGTCGGCAAAGCCTCTTTTTAAGCTCCGTTAAAATAAGAGGATAAGTCGGGAAAAACGGCGGAGGCTCGCCGCGGCGACGTAAAATGTTTCTAAAAATTTTCTAAAAAAAGAAGCCGAGAGCCTTGCGAGACGGCGCCGCCCCCTTGAAAAAATGGCTCGCGTTGTTAAAATGAAAGGACGCCGTTAATTGGGAGGGCGTGATTTTAGCCGCGCTCGGGCCGCGTTTTATCGAACGTCGGCGCGGCGCGAGAGAAGTGTGAGGAGACAACCGTTATGGCGATCGGCGCCCATGAGTTTGATTTAAAACAACTGGTGTTGTACGGCGGTTCGTTCGGGCCGCGCGAAATCGACCAGTTGCGCGAAGAAATCGCTCGCGATCTTAAAAAATTCGACGAGTTAAAAGAAGCGATCGGCGAACTCAAAGCGAAAGACGAAGAAGAGTTGAGCCCGGCGGTTCGGGTTAAGCTCGGCGTTTGCGAGTTCTTGGTCGGAAATTACGCCGATTCGTTGGCCTCCCTGAAAAA
>JAGBDD010000234.1 GCA_017937685.1 Thermoguttaceae bacterium
CGATGACGATGGGGCCGGAACCGATAATGAGGACTTTCTTTACGTCGTCGCGACGGGGCATCTTAGCGTCTCCTTAGGAACGAATTTTCGAGTTTTTTTCGAGGGCGTTTTCGGTTGCCGTCGCGCTTTTGGAAGTCGGCGGAAATCGAATTCGACGAAAGCGACGGAACGGGAGGCCCCGCAAACGCGCCTCAAATTCAACTTATTATAAAGCGGCAAAATTTCCCGTCAAGGAGACGCCCGCCCCCCGCCGCCTATTTTGCGCCAATTTTTTACCGTTTTTTTACGATCCGGCGCAATCCTTGTTATCGTTACAAGCGACACGACCGTTATATTTTATATTAACGTTCAATTCGCGCGGCTTTTTAAGCATAATCGACCGTCGGCGTCGCGTTTATAAGCTCGGCTTATTTAGTTGAGACTAACCATAAGTCGGCGACGTCTCCAACGCCCCGCATTTGTTTGACTACCTTAACTTTCGCGCGACCGTCGCCGACGCCAAAAGCAAACGCCGTAAAAATTTGGCGAAAAATCTCCCAAGACCGCCGAAAATCGTTGCGCCGCGTCTTCCCGTTTGATATAATCGAAAGCGTGTTATTCCGCTTCGCCGTTTGACGCCTCGACGACTTTCCGTCGCGACAAACGACGTCGCTTTCGCCGTTATTAATTAATAAGGAGAAACGCTATGACGCGCCCCGCCTTTAACCCAAATCGTCGCCGCTTTTTAACGACCGGAGCCGCCGCGCTCGCCGCTTCGCCGCTCCTCTCGGCTTTCGGCTCGTCCCCCTTCCTGAACGCCGCGGTCGCCGCCGAGGAAATCGCGAAAAAGCCCGCCGAGGCCCGTATTTGGGGGATTCTGCTCCACCTCGGACACAACATGTGGGGCGATACCGAGCGCGCCTACACGCCGCCGACCGATAAATTCGACTGCGACGTCGCCCTATGGGAAGAGCTTTCCGTAAAGTCCGCCGAATCGGGACTTAATATGCTCGTCATCGATATCGGCGAAGCGATTCAATACAAGTCGCATCCGGAGCTGGCGATCGACGGCGCGTGGAGCGTCGACCGGTTGCGCGCCGACCTTAAACGCTTGCGCGACATTGGGATCGAACCGATTCCGAAGCTAAATTTCTCGACGTGCCACGACTTCTGGCTCGGCAAATACGAACGAATGGTCTCGACGCCGGAATACTACAAAGTGTGCGCCGACCTGATCGCCGAAGTCGCCGAAATTTTCGATAAGCCGCGCTTCTTTCACCTCGGTTACGACGAAGAAAACTATCCGATTCAAAGGACTTACGACTACGTCGTCATCCGCCAAGGCGAGCTTTGGAAGCGCGACTTCCTCTTCTTTATCGAACAGGTCGAAAAAGCCGGTTCGCGCCCCTGGATTTGGGCCGACTACGCTTGGGAACACCCGGAATTTATGGAGTGGGCGCCGAAATCAATTTTAATGTCCAACTGGTATTACGGCAAGGACTTCGATCCGAAATCGAACAAGGTCGCGCAACGCTATATCGACCTCGACAAAGCCGGTTTCGACCAAGTTCCGGGCGCGTCGAACTGGTCGAACGACGAAAACTTCGGTTTGACGGTCGACTTCTGCCGCAAAAACCTTTCGGAAGAACGACTTAAGGGTTTCCTGATGGTGCCGTGGAAGTTCACCTTCGCGAAAGACCGTCAACACCACCTCGACGCGATTTCGCAAGTGAAAGCCGCGATGTACTAATCGCTTGCCGCCGCTAACGTTGCGTCGACGCAAAACCGCCGCTTGGCGACGTCGCGTCGACGCGACGTTCGGTTCGCCCGACCCGCGCCTCCGCCACACGACGTCGTTTTCACCCTCGCAAGTAACGACGCCGCATTATTTTTACCAACCAATCCTTTCCCCTTGTTCTCTTCGCGCCAACTAACGACGCCGCGTCGCCAAACAACGCGCCGACCGCCGTTCGTTCGCTTATTTTTTTTGCATTCTAACTCCTGAGTTTAACGATGGTTATCCCCTATTACTGCGAAGATTACCCCGAAAACCTCGACGACCTCCAAACCGATAACGACGCCAAGTCGCCGGACGACGCTTCGAACGACGCGACGTCGTCCCAGCCGCCCCAACCGTCGAAGCCGAAGCGTCCGTTTTGGCACAAAAAGCGGTTTCAAATCCCGTTTTTCCTTTTCGTCGTTTGCCCGCTTCTTCTCGCGCTCGCGGTCAAACTCCTTTATTTCCAAGGCGTTCCGTTGAAACCGTCGCCGGAAACGCCCGGGTTCGTCGAGCCGCTAACGCCGGACGGAAACGTCGATTTTCGCCGGATTTACGAAGAGCGACAAGACGCTTGGTTAGGCCCGCCGGAAGAAAACGGTTTCCGCGACGTCTTGCAAGCGTTTGGGCCGGCGGCGCTCGAACAGCTTCACATCGCGCAAACCGTTCGCTGGGAAGACTTTCCAACCGACAAAGCGTCGCGAGATTGGTTCGCGAACGACTGGACGCGCCTTTGCGAAAAGTTCCAAGTCGACCCGACCGCCCGTCCGACGTTCCTAAATCGTTTGAATTTAATCGATTACCTTCGCTTAAACGGAATCGACGGAACGGAGCCGCTCCCGACGGAAGCAAGCGACGCTCCTAATATTAGTCAAGACGTGGAAACGGTTTACGTCGATTACAAAACCCGCCCCGCTCGCGTCTCCCACTACAACGCGCAACAATGTTTCGACCTTCTCCAAGAACGTCCTTGGACGGCGAAGGAGTTCCCCGTCGCGGCGCGTTGGCTCAAGGAAAACGCCGACCGTTACGCGGTTTACGAATCGGCGCTCAACCGTCCGAAATACGGTTCTTGGCATTTTCCCGTCGGCGCCGGCGAAACGCTCGACGACTGGCTCAATATGACGCTCCCGGACGTCCAACACAATCGCGAAATCGCTCGACTTTTAGCCGTTCGCGCCAACTATCGGCTCGGTTGCGGCGACGTCGACGGAGCGCTCGACGATTGGCGCCTTATCCTCCGTTTGAGTCGTCATATTCTCGACAATCCGAACAACTGCCTCGTCGAAAGTCTTGTCGGCGTCGCGATTTACGGCGTCGCGACGTCGCTCGGTCTCGGCGCCAATCCGGACGCGCCGCCGACGTCGGAACAATGGGCCCGCGCCGCCGAAATTCATCGCGAAACGTTCGGCGAATACGACTTCGCCGCGTTGCGACGCCGCGTCTTCGAGGGCGAAACGTTCTTCAACGTCGTTTGGTTCGCGCAATTTCTCCTTCATCCCGAGCCTTCGGAATACCTTCCGCTAAGCGGATTTACGCGAAAATTAGTCCCGGGTCTCGACGCCGACGCGGCGCTGCAAAGTTATCGAAAGATTATCGACGCGAATCGACAAACCGTCAACGCTCCCAATTTCCCCACGCCGTCTTCGTCCGAACTTGTCCGGTCGCAAATCTTAACGCCGAACCGAGAAAAACGCTCCGAATACTACGCTCAATACTTCGGAAGCGCTTTGCTCCCCGTTTACGACGCCTCCCGCGCCCCGTTTTATAAAGCCGAAAACGTTTCTCGTCTGCAAACCCTTCAAATCGCGACGCTTCGGTATCAAGCGGAACGCGGAACGCTCCCCCCGGCCTTTACCGTCGACGCCCAGGGAAACCCGCTTCAAAGTTGGCGCGTCTTGATTCTCCCTTACATAAACGACGAGACAAAAGCGCTTTACAAGCAAATCCGACTCGACGAGCCTTGGGACTCGCCGCATAACCGCCAATTCGCCGCGCGGACGCCGGACGTTTTCCGCCGCCCGGAAAACGACTCGAACCTCGCCGCGTATTCCGTAATAGTCGGCCCCAACTCGCTTTACAACGCAAGCGGCGTCGGCGTCGACTTGGCGGAGCGCGTCGCAAACCCGAAACGCGTCGCTCTGTCGCAAGCGCTGATCGTCGAGCGCAAAACGCCGGTCGAATGGACGCGCCCCGACGCCGAAATCCTTGAAACGACGGCGTTTGAAGACGGAATCGAAGGAACCGCGCGCCAACTTCCCGGCCCGGCGAACCCGAATGGAATCGGCCCGCTCCGCTCCGGCGACGGAACCGCGATCGCAACCGCGAACGGCGCCGTTCGTTGGATTTCGTCGACCAAGGCCCAACGCTGGACGACGCTAAAAGCCGACCTCTCGCAACCGTCCCAACCCGATACGCCGGAAGAACTTGCGCAAGAAACCAAAGGGCAAACGCTCGACGAATTAATCCTCGGCGTTAATCCAGCCTCGAACGACGCGACGTCAATACCGGAATAACGCGCCCGACGCCAACGTCGACGCCGCGTCAAAATCGACTCAAAAACGACGCGGCGCCGTTGAACTCGGCGACAACGTTGACGTCGAGTCGCCCAACGACTAGTTTATCCTATTTTCTTTCATCGTTAAAGGTTTCCAACAATGACGTTACAAGATAACATTTCCGCGTTTCCCAATCCCGCGACCGACTTCGAATGGAGCGTCGAAAACGACGCCGTTACTATCGACAAATTCCTTCCGGAAAACGCGACTTCCGCCGTCGTTCCCGCCGAAATCGACGGTCGCCCGGTCGCCCAAATCGGCGTTCGCGCTTTCAAAAGCCAAACGTCGCTAACGCAAGTCGTTTTGCCGCCGACGCTTCGAGAAATCGGCGACTCCGCGTTCTCCGGTTGCGCGGCGCTAACGCAACTCGTTTTACCGCAAGGGCTCGAGCGAATCGGAAACCGCGCGTTCGCCGAGTGTTCGTCGCTAACGGAAATCGCTTTGCCCGACGGCGTTAAGGCGATCGGCGAAACGGCGTTTTCTCGATGCTCGGCGCTAACGCAAGTCGTTTTACCGCCGTCCGTTGCCAACATTGGCGACGGCGCGTTTTCTCGATGCGACTCGCTGACGAAAATCGAACTTCCCGCAAGTCTCGAAGAACTCGGCGAAACCGCGTTTTTCGGCTGCCGGTCGTTGACGGCGCTTCGCGTCGACGCGCAAAACTCGTCGTTTCGCGACTTCGACGGCGTTCTCTTGTCGAGCGACGGCAAAACGCTTCTCCGCTGTCCCGAAGGGAAAACGGGCGAATTCGTCGTTCCGAAAAGCGTTAAAACAATCGGCGACGAGGCGTTTTTCCGTTGTTCGCGGCTAACGCAAATCGTTTTACCGGAAGGACTTGACAAAATCGGCGACGCGGCGTTTTCGCAATGCTCGGCGTTGACGCAAATCGAAATTCCGTCGAAAGTCAAAAAAATCGGCGCCGACGCGTTCCTCGGCTGTTCGTCGCTAACGCAACTCGTTATTCCTCCGAAAATTAAAGCGATTCCCGACCGCGCGTTTTACCGTTGTTCGTCGCTGGAGCGTATCGAGCTCCCGGAAAGCGTCGAAAAAATCGGGCGGCACGCGTTCGGCGGCTGTTTGTCGCTAACGCAACTCGAACTTCCGCCGAACGTTAAATCGCTCGGCGACCGCGCGTTCTCCGGCTGTCAATCGTTACAACGAATCGCGCTTCCCGAACGAATCGATAAAATCCCCGAATACGCGTTTTTTCATTGCGCCGACTTAGCGGAAATCGTTTTTTCGCCGAACGTTAAAGAGATAAAAATCGGCGCGTTTTACGGTTGTCTCTCTTTATCGCAAATCGAACTTCCCAAAGCGTTAATCAAAATCGGCGAAGCCGCGTTCAAATACTGCGAGTCGTTGTCGCAAGTCATTTTTCCGGAAGGACTTGAAAAAATTTGCGATTCGGCGTTTACCTGTTCCGCGCTAAAAGAAGTCGCGCTCCCCGACGGCGTTAAGTGGTTCGGACGCCGCCCTTTCCCGGAATCGACAATCTGCCGCTCCTGCCCCGAAGTCGCGAGAAAATTCGCCAACGCGCAAAAACCGAGGTGGGAAGAACTGTATTTGAAAGCCCAAACAGCGACGCCCGAAAATTAAACTCGATTTCCAATTTTCGCGACGCAAACGCTTTCGTTTAAAACGTTAAGAACGCCGAAAATTCGCTTCGTTCCATAACGCCGACGCAAAAAAATCGAAAAAAAACGCGCCGAAGCCGTTTCCGGGTCTCGACGCCGCGTCAAGAAGCGCTATAATAAACGTCGGTATATTTTTCACTCCGAGGTTTCGCCGCGCGCCGTTTGGCGACTTTTTGTCGTTAAGAGCCGACGCCCGAATCGCCGCGACGTTTTTATCGTTGACAAAGCGGCGTTTCGACGAAACTTAACGTTCAATACTGCAAAGGTTTACGATGCGTTCCGACCTGATTAAAAAAGGCGCCAATCGCGCCCCGCACCGCGGTCTTCTCCGAGCTTGCGGCGTCTCGCCCAAAGATTTCAAACGCCCGTTCATCGCGATCGTCAGCAGTCGCGTCGACGTCATCCCGGGGCACGTTCATCTCGAACAAGTCGCCGAGTTCGTCGCCGACGCCGTTCGCGCGGCGGGGGGCGTTCCCTTTATCTTCAACACTATCGGGGTTTGCGACGGCGTCGCGATGGGGCACGACGGGATGAAATACTCGCTCGCCAGCCGCGAAATCATCGCCGACGCGGTCGAAACGATGGTCAACGCCCATAAATTCGACGGTATGATCTGCATTCCGAACTGCGACAAAATCGTCCCGGGTATGCTGATGGCGTCGATGCGTTGTAACATTCCGACGATTTTCACCTCCGGCGGCCCGATGGAAGCCGGTCGCGATAACGACGGTTCCCCGCTCGACTTAATCTCGATCTTCGCCGCCGCGGCCGGGAACGAAAACGGCAAAGTCTCGAACGAACGGCTGCGCCAAGTCGAAGAAAAGAGCTGCCCGACGTGCGGCTCTTGCTCCGGTATGTTCACCGCCAACAGTATGAACTGCCTCTGCGAAGCGCTCGGGATCGCGCTTCCTGGAAACGGCACCCTTCTCGCGACGAGTTCGGAACGTCGCAAGATTTACAAAAAAGCCGCGAAACGCATCGTCGAAATGGTGAAAATCCAAGAGTTGCGCGACAAAGTCGCCGCCGGCGAACTGACGAAAGCGGAAGCGTCGACGCCGCGTCGCCCCGCGACGAAAAAAATCGACCTCGACTTCCCGATTCTCCCGCGCGAAATCGTTACGCAAGCGTCGCTTGACAACGCGATGATTCTCGATATGGCGATGGGCGGCAGCTCGAACACGATTCTCCACCTCCTCGCGATCGCGAAGGAAGCGGGCGTCGATTACAACCTTTCTCGTTTCAACGAGTTAAGTCAAACGACGCCGAACATCTGCAAGGTGTCGCCGAGCTGCAACTATCACATCGAAGACGTTCACAACGCCGGCGGAATCGCGACGATTTTCGGCGAACTCCGTCGCGGCAAGGTTCCGTCTCTCGACTTCAAAGCGCCGACCGTTTCCGGACTTACGCTCGGTCAAACCGTCGACGAATACGACCTCCGTTCGCGCAAAGTTTCGGAAGAAGCGCTCGAAATGTACGCCGCGACGCCGGGCGGTCGGCCGAACACGACCGCGATGAGCGTTCGTCGCCGTTGCAAAAACGTTACCGAGCTTGAACTTACGTTCGATCCGAAAGACTGCATTCGCCCCTGCAAAAAGGCTTATCGCGCGCAAGGCGGCCTCACGATTCTCTTCGGCAACCTCGCTCCGAACGGCGCGGTCGTCAAGACGGCGGGCGTCCTTCCGCAAATGATGAAGCACTCCGGCCCGGCGGTCATTTTCAACTCCGAACCCGAGGCGTATCAAGGGATTGTCGGCGGCAAAGTCAAGGCCGGCGACGTCGTAATCATCCGTTACGAAGGCCCGAAAGGCGGCCCCGGCATGCAAGAAATGCTCGCTCCGACCGCCGCCCTCAAAGGCGTTAAGCTCGACGACTCCGTCGCGCTCGTTACAGACGGTCGCTTCTCCGGCGGCACCGCGGGCGCGAGCATCGGACACGTCAGTCCGGAAGCCGCGGCGGGCGGCCCGATCGCGTTCCTCGAAGACGGCGATATTGTCGAAATCGACATTCCGAACGAGTCGATCAACGTCAAACTTTCCGCCGCCGAGTTGAAGAAGCGCGCCGCGAAGTTCAAGGCCCCGGCGCCGCGTTACACGACCGGCTATCTCGCGAAATACGCGAAACTTGCGACGAGCGCGGACGAAGGCGCCGTCTTGAAATGGGACTGATCGCTTAGCGACGTTTCCCGGTTAGCGCGACGTCTCGTCCCTTGCGTTCGAGGCGTCGCGCCTTGCGTTTTTCAGCGGTTCTTAACTTGCGCCGCCGCGACGTTTAACGCCAAACAATTTCCCGCCGTCGCCTTTCGATTATTCGTTTTATTATCGTCTTATTCTTCGCTCGCCCAACTTAACGAACTTAACTTCAATAAGGATGCGTTTTATGCAACGCTTTATTCGTTCCGCGACATTCCTTGCGTTTACGTTTGCGTTCGCGATTTTCACGTTGACCGCGTCGTCGGCGTTCGCGTTCACCTATCACCGCGCGACGTCCGGGCCGTTGACGTTCGAAATCTCGAAGATTCCGGCGCTGACGGTTGAAGGCCAAATTTACAAAGCGCCGCTGATCGTCGACAACGCGTCGGACGCTCCCGTTTCGATTCGTTTAACCTACTCAACCATTGAAACCGTTTACCTTTACGACGACGCCGAAAAGGAAATTGTCGCTCCAAACGCCGTCGAGAAAGCGTTCGTCGTCGACGCAAAAGGTCGATTCGAATCGTCGATCCCGTTCGCTGTTCGCGGGGCCTACCGCGACGCGCATTACCCTATCCGCGCTAACTTTACGTTCGAACTCGACGGCAAAACCGAAACGGTCGAACTCGTTCCGGTTTTCGCGACGAAGTTAACCGAGTTTCTTCCGCAATCTAAAGAGCTGAAAACGCTAGACTTCGGCGATCGTTCCTTCCTAAAACTCGTCGAGTCGACCGATTACGCCGCGTATTGGCGCCGCGACGGCGGAGAACACTCCCCGCTTGCGACAGGTTGGAGCGGTTCGGAAGAGTTTTCGAAAGCGTCCTTTAACCTCTGTTCGATGACGCGCGGCGGCGTCCAGCGTTCCGCTTGGTCGGTTCACCCGCCTTACGACGGCGGCCCGGGCGTCGTCGGCGTTCGTTACGCGGTCTCGCTTCCCCAAGCTAAGTCGTTGGAATTGCGTTTCTTCCGAGCGATGCGCGACGTATTCCCGCCGGAACCGCCGACCGACGGCGTCGTCTACCGCGTCTTCGCCGAATCGATTCCCGCCGATTGCGACGCCGCGACGCTTTCACTGCTCGCGCAAAAACAACCGCTTCCGTCGACGCTCGTTTTCGAGGAACTCGGCGCGCAAACAAGCTGGCTCGAAGCGAAGGTCGACCTTTCTAAGTTTGCCGGACAAAAGGTTTTGTTAACGTTCGAAACCGACCCCGGCGTTAAACGCGACACGACGTGCGACGGCTCGTTTTGGGGCGACGTCGCGATCGTCGCGAATCCGTCGAACGCAACGCTTTTAACGACGATGGAACGCGAGCGTTTGCAAGCGGTTAACTCCGAAAGTTTCGCCGCTTTCCTCAAACTGAACGCGCAAAAACTCCCGTCGGCGGGCGTTCCGCTTTCTATCGGCGGCGTCGCGTCGCAAGGCTTCGAGTTTGGCGACGGTCAGTTCGCCGTCGTAACGCCCGGCAAAAACGGCGTTTGCGACGGTTTCATTACAATCGGCAACGCGGCTAAAAACGTTCAAATCGACGGCGTTCGCGCCCGGTACCAAGGCGTCAACGTCGGTTTCGAACGCCCGTTCGCAACCGTCGAAGTTTCATTACAATTCGTCGACGCTGAAAACTCCGCCGAAGAAGCGCGCCGTTTTCTCGCCGCCAACTCCGGTAAAAACGCGCTTTGCTGTTTCGTTTCGCGCTCGACCGGCGGTCTCGCCTTCAGCTGGGTTGCGACAAACCGAAACGAAATCGAACGCCTCTCCTTCGGCCCGTTTTCGCAAAAGGCGCCGCGCGCCTACTTCGGGCACGGGTATTGCGTTGTCGAACCTAAAGCCTTTGAATTCGACGGCGACGGCTTCGCTTGCTCGACCAGCCACGTCGCGTTCGAGTTCGCGAACGGTCTCGCCCTCCTCCAAGCGTCCACCGCTCCGGTCGACCGCCTCGTCGTCGACCCGGAACGTCGAATCTACACGCTCGCCGCGCGCCCAGATTCGACGTTAACCCTTCGTTCGAGCGAACTTGGAGCGTTCGACTGCGCCCGAAAATACGCGCCGGGATTCGACAAAGTCGCGGCGCCGCTCGTCCCGAAAAAAGCCGGTCGCTTCGTTTTCGACTATTGGGGCGGCTCTTATCGCGGCGTTCTCGACAGAATGAAAACCTTTGTCGATTATGGACTTACGGACTCGCTTCTCATTCAACACGTTTGGCAGCGCCACGGTTACGACGTCCGCCTTCCCGATATTTGGCCGCCGCGCCCGGAACAAGGAACGCTCGCCGACCTCCATGAAACGCAAGCGTTCTGCGATAAACACGGGATTCCGTTCGGTTTACACGACAACTACATCGACTTTTACCCGGACGCCGCCGGCTTTACCTACGACGATATCATAATGAATCCGGACGGTCAGCCGCAGAAGGCTTGGCACAACCCGGGCCCGGACGTCCAAAGTTACCGTTTCAATCCGACGAAAATTTTCCCTTACGCCGAACGCAACCTCGCGTTGATCAAGCCTGAACTCAAACAAACGGCGTACTTTACGGACGTTTTTTCGTCGATTCACATTATGGACTTTTACGACCGTCAAGGCAAGTTCCACTCGCGCGCCGAAACGCTCGACTGCTGGAACCGTTATTTTGACCTCGTTCGTAAAACGTTCGACGACAACGCGATAACGATCAGCGAGTCGGGTTCGGACGCTCTAATCGGCCATCTCGACGGCGCGGACGCTATTCTCCGTCGCCTTACCAAGAACCAAGAGAATTACACCGGCGTAATCGATTGCGCCGACTATGAATACGTTCCTTGGTTCGACGCGGTGAACCACAACCGCTTCATTTTACACGGCGTCGGATACAGCGACCGCTACGAAGGCGGGATTTCTCGGTCTTTACGCGGAATCGAAAGCGACGACTACTTGTCGTCAGAAGCGCTAACCGGGCACGCGTTGATGGTCGACCTTGCGACGCCGATTCGCGGAACGGTGCGCAAATATTGGCTGATGCAAAACTTAGCGCGTTCGCTGGCGATGGACGAAATCGTCGGTTTCGAGTTTGTCGACGGCGATATTCACCGTCAAAAAATCTCTTGGAAATCGGGCGTCGTCGTTTACGTCAACCGCGGCGCAACCGATTGGGAAATCGGAACTTGCCCGAATTCGAAACGTCCGCTAATCTTGCCGCGTTTCGGTTTCTGGGCGACTAACGACGCGACGTCGTTTGGCGGAGTCGTTCGCCTCGACGGTCAAGTCGTCGAAATTCGCGTCGACGACGGCTATTACTTCGTCAACGGTCGGCAAAAACTTCCGTATGAAGCGACGCCGATTCGCCCGCTCCTCGACGATGTTAACATCGTCGAGAATAAAGAGTTGCGAGGCCAACTTTCTTGGGACGCGCTCCGTCCGACCGACAAGCCTTACGCGCCGTTCCTCCATTTGGAACGCCCGAAAACTTGGTGGGCCGACAAACCGGAACTTCACGTTCTGCCGCTCGGCGATCCGAGCAAGCCGACCGACCGTTGGCAAGGCCTTGAAACTCAACTGTTTGGCGACGAAATCGCGGTTCCCCTTCCGGTCGACTTGCCGCCGGGCAAATACGACCTTTTAACCGGACTATACGACCGCGAAGGCGACGGCAACCGCTTGACGCTTCTCGGTTTCGGAACGGACGACAAACGTTATAAACTCGGTATGATCGTCGTCGAAGGTCAAGGGGACGCTCGCCGCGTTTCGTTCGAGCCGACCGGAGCGCCCGACTTAATCGACCTTCGTCTCATCCCGAATGATAAAGCGAGTAATTTCGGCGTTTGCGAAACGCTCGGCGCGTTCCGATTCGAACAAATTTCCGACTCGGTCGCGCGTCTGACTCCGCTTCCGAACGAACCGAAATTCGACGTTCGTCTGACGACGCCGTTCTTTGCCGCCGGAACCTTCGACGTAATTTTACGCGACGTCGACGGCAAGGAAACGCGACGTTTTGAAGCGCAAAGCGTCGGCGGCGCGCTCGCCCTTACCGTCGACGCGTCGGAAACGTTCGCGTTGGAAATCGTTAAAAAATAACGTTTTATTTAAACGTTAAGCTATATCCACGTTCGCCGCGTCGTCTCGACCGTTCGACGCGACGCGGCGCCGCTTTTAACGTCGCATAGGAATCCGCTTATGTTCGCGCGTCCCCGTCTCTTCTCCCTTAATCCGTCGTCCCGTTCTCGCGTTATTTCGATTTCGGCCGTCGCGTTACCTCTCGTCGTCTTCTCTCTTTTCGCGCCGTTTACCAACGCAACGCCTTATCAAACGGAAAGTTCCGGCTCGAACGTTTCTACCCCAAAAACCGCAACTTCCTCCGTTTCAACTCGCGACCGCGCCGCAATTTTCGCGGAATACCAGGAAAAATTGCGAGCCAACGCTAAAATTTGCGACGAACGCGGTATGACGCTCGAAAGTCGGATCACGCGTTCTCTTCTATTCAACGACGAACCTTATCTTTTTACGTTGCCGACGTTTAAAGCCACCAAAAATCCGGACGCGCTCCCCGACGACGCGTCGAGCGAACAGCGGAGCTGGTACGCCGCGCTCACTCGTTTGCGACGTCGTTACGCAAACGAAATCTTTGAATTAGCCAAGACTTGCGCCGCCCAAAAACGCGGTTACGAAGCGTTCGCTTGCGCGCAAACCGCCCTCGTGATCGATCCCGACTGCGAAGGCGCCCGACGCTTTTTCGGTTACGAGGAGCGCGACGGAGTTTGGCGCGCAAACGGCGAAATCGAACGACTTAATAAAGGCGAAGTCGAAACGGCGCGTTTCGGTTGGTTGCCGCAAGACCGCGTCGAACGCTACGAAAACGGCGAACGTTACTACCGCAATCGTTGGGTTTCCGAAGCGGAGGAAGCGGAAAAAATCCTCGCCGGCTCCACAGGTTGGCGCGTCGAAACCGAACATTTTACCGTGCTTTCGCGCGTCTCGCTCGAACGCGGCGTCGAAATCGGACGTTTTTTGGAAACATATTACCAGTCTTGGTTACGCCTTTATTATCGTTTTGTCGCGTCGGAAAAGCAATGGGCGTCAAGGTTTAACGCCAACGGCGCCGCGCTTGCAAAGAAACACCGCGTCATACTTTACCGCAACCGCGAAGAATATTTGCGCGAACTTCGAAAACACGACGAAAACGTTGAAGCCAGCATCGGTTGGTACCTGCCGAATATGCGTTGCATCTTCGTTTACGAACCGTCGCTCAACGACGAATACGAATTCGACTTGTTTTCCCTCCTCGCGCACGAGGTAACGCATCAACTCTTTAACGAGTGTTATATCGCGACTTCCGGACGCAACAAACCGACGTCGCAACCCGGTCGACGCGCGAATTTTTGGGCGGTCGAAGGCGTCGCGACTTATATGGAAACCTACGCGCTTGCTTCCAACAACGCGAAAATTGGCGGCGTTCAAACGCCCCGACTCCAACAGGCGATCGCGAGTTTTTTTGAGGAAAAAACTTACATCCCATTGCGGCAATACGTCGTCGCAACGCGCGAAACCTTTCAAACAAACGATATGCCGCTCTTGCAACGTTTGTACGCGCAAGCGACCGGATTGACATTCTTCTTCTTTCATTACCGCGACGGCGTTTACCGAAACGCTTTCATCGCCTATCTTTACGCAATTTACCAAGGCGTCGATCAACCGGACTCGCTTGAAAAACTGACCGGTCGCGCCTTTGAAGAACTCGACGCGGAATACGGCGAGTTTCTTCAAGGAGTTCGAGACGCAACCAACGCTAAATCAACGCGTTAAAACCACTTTAGACATTAAACCGCATACCGCCGCAACTTTACTTTACCCCCTAATACCCTATGAACCCTCGCGCCACTTTCCCCCACGACAACGCAACACCCGCCGTTAAAGACGTTTTGTTCGTCTTAGCAACGTATAACGAAATCGAAAACCTTCCGCGACTCGTTGACGCAATCCTAACGACCGTCCCCGACGCCGATCTTTTAATCGTCGACGACTCCTCGCCCGACGGCACGGGAAAGTGGGCGCAAACCGCTTCCCAAAACGACATACGAATCAACGCTATTGTCCGTCAAAACGAACGCGGTCTCGGTTCCGCCGTCGTCGCCGGATTGCGCTTCGCCGTTGAAAACAATTATCGACGCGTTGTCAATATGGATTCCGATTTTAGCCACCCCGTCGAAGTTGCGCCGCGACTTTTAGCGCGTCTCGACGGCGAAACGCCGTCGGAAAACGCGTCTTCAGACCGTTCGCAACCAACGACGAAACTTGAAGTTAGCCAACGTTCTCCGTCGACCTTAGAACCGGTCGACGTCGTTATCGGTTCGCGTTACGTTCCCGGCGGCGCGACGCCCGACTGGCCTTTGCGACGTCGCATAATGAGCCGTTGCGTCAACGCTTTCGCTCGTCTGACGCTCGGTTTGCGAACGCGCGACAATAGCGGCTCTTATCGCTGTTATCGCGTCGAAACCTTGCGAAAAATCGACTTCGACTCAATCGTTTCGCAAGGCTATTCGTTTTTTGAAGAACTGCTTTATCGTTTACATCTCGTCGACGCAAGTTTTGCCGAGATTCCTATCGTATTTGTCGACAGGAGGTTCGGCGTTTCCAAGATCAATCGCAAGGAAGCGTTGCGAGCCATCGCCATTATGACGCGCCTTGGCGTCCGTCGATTCTTTCGGCTCGACCGAAAATCGCGACGTCGCTAACCTATGCGGTTAAAGAATTAACAACGTTTTTTCTTCGCCGCGCAACTCCGATAATAACGCAAAATGAACACCGCAAAAGCCTCCATTTTTCCGAACGACCGCGAAATCGCGGCCTCCGTCGACGCCGTTTCAACGACGCCGCGTCGAATCGTCGCCGAGATCATATCTATCGGCGACGAAATAACTTCCGGCGCAATATTAGACACAAACGCTCAGTATTTGAGCCGTTCTCTTTCCGAAATCGGCGTCCGCGTTCTTTACCATTCGACGGTCGGCGACGACTTTTCGGCGATGACCGCCGCCTTTGCGCTCGCTTTTCGTCGCGCCGAAGTCGTTGTCGTTACCGGCGGTCTTGGCCCGACGCAAGACGATTTGACGCGGCAAGTTGCGTCGCAAACTCTCGGCGGCGAATTGCTTTTCGATCCCGATTCGTTCGCGCATATCGAACGACTTTTTGCGCGTCGAGGCCGCGCTATGCCGGAATCGAATAAAATCCAAGCCTATTTTCCGAAGGGAGCGCAAGTTATTTTCAATCCCAACGGAACGGCGCCGGGCTTTTACTTTGAAGGTTCGCGTTCTTGTCTTGACGCCGCGTCGCGTTTTACCAACGAACAACCAATGTCGCAATCCAATGAAAAACAAGACTTTATCGCGTTATTTTTTCCGGGCGTACCCGCCGAAATGCGCGAAATGTGGAACGGTTCGAACGGTCGCGCGGCGGTCGAACGGTTCGCCGACCGTCTGCTCGAAGGTCGGCGGTCGATCTATCGTTCCAAAACGATTCGCACTTTTGGCGCCGGCGAAAGCGCCCTTGAAGCGCGGCTCCCGAACTTAATCGCTCGCGACCGCGTCCCCGTCGTCGGTATCACCGCGAAAGAAAGCGTCATTTCGCTACGTATTTTAGCGGAAGGTTCGACCGCGGACGAGTGCGAGCGCCAAATCGAGGAAACGTCGAAGTTTATCTACGACCGCGCGGGCGAATTTATCTTTGGCGAAGACGACGAAACTTTACAAAGTGTCGTTAGTCGCGTTTTGCGAGCGCAATGTTTAAAAGTCGGCGTTTTCGAATGGGGCACGCGCGGACTTCTTGCGTCAAAAATCGATAACGACGTATTGTCGTTTGCAAGAATTTTCGGCGAATCGGAACGCGACGCGTTCGCCCGTCTTTTTCCGACGCCGACCGTCGACGAATACTCCGACGCAACCAACGGCGTTTCAACCGTTTCGGAATTCGACGTCCCGTCGTCTTGTCAATCGAATCCGTTCGGCCCGGAGAAAATTGTCGTTACGGAAATTTCGAGCGCGCTTCGTTCGACCTTGGCGACGCTCGACGCCGACGTCGCGTTTTGTTTGGCGATCGGCCCTTACCCCGACGCAATCGCTTGCGACGCCGACGCTTCCGGCTCGCGACAAACAGTCGTTTCCTTTGTCGATTTACGCGATTCGGAGCGTCCCGTCGTTTACCTCGAAACCTTTGCTTTCGGCGGTCATCCGGCGGTCGTCGACGCGCTCTTTTGCAATCGCGCCCTCGATTCGCTTCGCAAACGTCAGTAAACGCTTCGTTCCCGCTTACATTTTAAGACGGCGCCGCCATTTATAAGCGAAAGTTGCGACGCCGCTTAGCGTTCATTGTTCTTTGAACGCCGACCTTCTTTAAGTCGCTCGGCGTTCAAAGAAACGCTCGCCGCGTCGTCGTTTAAGCGTTACATAACAACGCGTCCCAAACGGCGGACCAATTTATTCGACTTTTTCATTTTTCCTTCCGGATATTTTTCCCCGCGTCTTCCCCAATGCGCGCCGCGCAATTTTTGAAATTCGACCGCCTGTTTTTTACGCCGCGTCGTTTCGGCAAGCGAATCCCAATCCCCGACGTTCGTTTTATTTCAACGACTTTTCCATTACGTTTTTTTAATTTTTAGCAAATTACGTTAAAAAAGCCGCAATCCCCCTTGACGTTGCGCGCGCCGAGGCTATAATAAAATTAACGTTGTTTTTTTGTCGCGGCTCCTTCGCGTCTCGCAACGTTGTTTTTCCTTGGGGCCATAGCTCAGTTGGGAGAGCGCCGGCTTTGCAAGCCGGAGGTCGCCGGTTCGATCCCGGTTGGCTCCACTGCTTAAATAGCGGTTATAGCGGACGCGCGACGTTTGCGCGTTTTTCTTAACGAACGCGTAAATTGTTGATTCGCAATCGCCTCGCTTACGCTTGTCTTTAAGTTTGATTCTCTTGACGTTCACGGTTGCGAAGACGGTTAGCATTCGGTTACGACGTTTTAATCTTGCGCTTAACAAAACGTTAAGATAAAAAGTTAAAGCGCGTTCGACCGTCGTCGGTCGAGATTTACTTATCGTAAACATATAGCTCGTCGCAAATTACAAACGTTTTTTGCGGCCCGAACGAGCGTTAAAGTTCGTAATTTTGGCGGCGTCCGTTAAATCGCCTCGGTTCAACCGACTTCAAGCGTTTTTTAAAGACAGCCGCTTTTTACCGTTTCCACAAACGCGTTCCGTCTTAACGACTTTTTAGCAGGACTTACAAAAGCCTTCGCAATTCTCGACAACCTTCCTCCACCATTTTTAAGTCGCGACGTATGCTCGCCAAGGCAAGGTTGGCTCGGTCATTTTAAATCGTTTCAACGTCGTCGCAAAATATTTTCGCGCGACCTCGACATTCTCAAACGGGCAAACACGTCGAAAACGTCCGCTTTTCGCGTTTTCGTCCCTGCGTAAACTCTGCTTTTAAACTAGTTAAAGAACGACGCGTTCTTTTCGCAAGCGCCGTCGAAAGCGACGTTCAACGATCGTTCGACTCCGCCGATCCGTAGCGTCAAGCGTTAAAACCTAAAATTGCCGTTGCAAAATTCCGGATTATTGGTTAAAATCGGCGCGCTTCTCTCGTCTTTTATGGCCTAAACTCGAAAAGGTAAGCTAATGGATAACGTACTTTGTATGAAATGGGGAACCAAATTCTCCGCCGAATACGTTAATATTCTCGCCTCGCGCGTTAAACGGCATTTGTCGCGACCGCACCGTTTCGTTTGTTTCACCGACGATCCCGCCGGCTTGCGACGCGACGTCGAAGTCCGTCCGCTTCCTGAAATGACGGGGCTAGACGGTCGTCCCGAACGCGGATGGCGCAAGTTGACGCTTTTTCAAGAAAAACTCGCCGACGTCGAAGGAACCGCGCTTTTTCTCGACCTTGACGTAGTGCTTCTCGACTCGCTCGACCCGTTTTTCGAGGTTCCCGGCGAGTTTCGCATCGTCGAAGACTGGAATTTGCCCGGCAAAATTATCGGCAATTCCTCGGTTTTCCGCTTTGAAGTCGGCGCCCATCCCGAAATTCTCGACTATTTTCTGAAAAACCGCGACGCCGTGTACGCGGAACATCGCAACGAGCAGGCATACCTGAGTTGGGCGGCGCGACGCGGCGGATTTTTCGATTATTGGGACGCGAATTGGTGTCTGAGTTTCAAAAAACATTATATGCGTCGCTTTCCGCTCGGTTATTTTTGCGAACCCAAGCGCCGACAAGGGGTTAAGATTGTCGTTTTTCACGGAAATCCGCATCCGGACGGCGTGCGAACCGGGTGGCGCGGCGCCTGGGGCTTGCGAGCCGTTAAAAAGACGCCGTGGCTCGCCGAAAATTGGTCGGAAATTCCGCTCGAAGAGTAGCTCTAACCATTTAAACCGCAACGTTTAACGCAAAAAGAACGGCGCGCGTTCGAAGGGCGTCAACAACGCGCAGAGGACGAACGCCGTTTCCGCGTCGGTGGAAACGTTTGAGCGCCACAATCCGTCGTCGCCGCGTCGCGACAATAAATTCGGATAAGCCCGCCTCGCCCAACGCGCCCAACGCTCTTTTGACGCCGCGTCGCGCGCCCCGCGCCAATACGCCCACGCCGCGTAAAACTCGCCGTAAAAATAATATTCGATTCGCGTCGTCGGCAAACGCGGAATCTCGTCTTCCGCAGCGTTCGCGCTTTTTGGCTTTCGGTCTAACTCTTTATACGACAGGCGTTTTTCACCAACGCTTTCCGCAAGCGGCGCCGCTTTTTCCAAATATCGAAACGCCGCCGCAACCGCCTCCGATTCGTCCGCGCCCCCCGACTGCAACGCCAAAATCGCCGCCGCCGTTCGAGCGATTCCGCTCGGGCCGCCTAACGTCATATAGCGAAAACCGCCGTCCGCGTTTTGACATCGCTTAACATAAGCGACGGCTTTTTCAATAGTTGCGTCCGGAACAAAAATTCCCGCGTCCTTGGCCGCCCGCAACGCGGAAAGTTGACAAACAGTAACCGAAAGATCGGCGATAGGAACGCGCCTCGGCTCGTAACGCCAACCGCCGTCGGCGTTTTGAGCGCGAACAATCAACTCGACCGCCGCGCGCGTCCGTTCGCGCACCTCCGGAAGTTCGCTCGTTCCTAGCGCCGCGGCAAGAAAAAGAGTCGCAAAACCGTGTCCGTACATCGGCTTGCCCCCTTTTTCGTCGAAATTTACGATTAACCCGTCGACGTCGTCCTCCGTTAAACCGTTTTCTTTCAAATAATTACGAGCCTTCGAATCAAACGCGTCGTTCGCCTTTTTTTTTACGTCGAACGACCGCGACAAAATATAACCGACGATTCTTTTCAACTCGTCGCCAAATCGCCCTCGACCGGGAGCGCTCCCCGCCGCCAAAAAAACGACGCCGCATAGACCGGCGACGCCCGGATCGCGCCCAAACAATTCCGAATCGTAACCCAACGAACCGTCGCTGTTTACTCGCTTCGCCAAGGCCGCCAAACTTTCGTCGATCGCTTGTAACGCCGCCGTCGGAAGCTCAAACGAATCGGCGTCGAAATTCCACTCTTCGCGAAACCAATCGACAGGCGCGGCGTCGTTCGCAACTCCCTCCGCGTCTTCGCGTCGCGTCGTTTCCTCCGCAAAAAGTTTTGCCATTCGGGCGCTTACGCTTGCGTCCCAATTCGACGCGACGTTTCCCAAGAACGCCAACATTCCCCAAACGACGCGACGCCGCTCAATCGCAACCTGTTTTCGCTCGACTTTTAATCTATTTCTTCCAAGTTGTTTAGCCATTGCGCCGCGCTCGCCCTACTCAATATTCATCGTTCGTTTCGACGCAAAAACGGCTCGACCGGAACGCCAATATCGGCGACGTAAAGTTCGCCGACATAAGGTTTTGCCGAGTCAAGCAAAAGACCGGGTTTAGCGACGGCAAGCGTCGTCGTCAACTTAGCGCGAACCGCGTCGCTTGCGACCGAACCGTCGTCGGCGTTCAATCCGCTCGGAATATCGACCGCGTAAATGAGTTTTCCCGAACGATTTAACGCGGCGACAATCCCGTCGAACGGCGGACGCAACGCTCCGTTCGCGCCGGTTCCCAGAAGCGCGTCAACCGCCCAATCCGCTTGCGCTAACTCGATTTCAAGCCGTTCAAACGCTTGCGCCGTTCCGTCAAAAAAGAAAACCTTCTCCGGATTTTGCGACGTCGCGGCGCGAACGATCTCCAAATTCGTCAACGCGTCCCCCCGATAACTTTCCGGCGTTCCGACCGCGACGATTCGGCAGTCGACGCCAAGTAGTTCCAACCGTCGAAAGAGAACGAACCCGTCGCCGCCGTTGTTTCCCTTCCCGCAACAAACCAAGACGCGACGCGGACTTACGCCTCCGTTAAGCCGCGCCGCGTTCGCAAGAAAAACTTCCGCCAACCCGCGCCCGGCGTTTTCCATCAGCAAAAGCGACGGAATCTTCCACTCGGCGACGGCCCGCGCGTCAATTTCTCGAGTTTCGCGACAAGACGCCGCATTCATATTTACCTCCGATAATTTACATCGCGCAACAACCGCTTGACAAACGCGCAACTCTTCATTCAACGTTGTTTACAAACATTCGATTACTTCTTGCGACAAACATAAACTCGAATAAACGCCGCGTCGTCGATTTTTTGTTCGACGGTAAAACCGGTTCGTTCGAACGCCGCTTCGAGGAACCAATCGAAAGAGCTATATTCGCGGGCGATGTGCGCGTTCGCCTCGCCGCCCGCGCTACGTTCCATTTCGTCGAGAACCGCTTGCGTTCCCTCGCGCCAAGTCTCGACGGGAAAATGAAATACTACGTCCGAAAGGTAAAAAACGCCCCCCGGTTTGAGCGCGTCGGCGATTCGTTTCAGCGCGACGACCTTCCAAAAATCGGGCAAATGATGCAACGCCAACGACGAAACGACCGCGTCGACCGGCGCCGGAAGCGTCGGAAACGTCAAAAAACCGGCCGCAAACGTCTCGATATTCTCGATTTTTTGCTCCGCGATCTTTTGTCGCAAAAGCCCAAGCATCGGCGCGGAAACGTCGGCGGCGTAAACTTTTGCGCAAAAACGCGACGCCGGAATCGTAAACGCGCCGGTTCCGCACCCCAAATCCAAAACGACGTCGGAGCGTTTCAAAGCGGCGCGCTCGCGAATCCGTTCGAACTCCGCCTCAAAGTCGCGAAACTTCAAATGTCGCGACTCATATTTCCTTGCCACTTCGAGATTTGCATAATCGACGCCCGCGTGTTGAAACTCGTCGTACAGCCAACTCGGCGCGTCTTCAATTCGTTCGCTCATCGTCTTTATTTCCTTTGAAATTCCTTTTCGAATCACACGTTGCCGACTTCGAAATTCTCCTCGAAACCGCCAAACGCAACTCCTCATATTTCAACGGTTAGACCTACTTTATTTTGCCTCGTCTTTTTTTCCGTTGCGTTCTTCCAACCAAACGACGCAACGTCGAAGCCCCGTCGCTCCCCAAAGCGCGCCGAGCGCCGTTGTTTGAGCGACGAACGCCGCGCCCCCAATCCAAACGCAACACGTTTCAAACAAGCGAGTTAGAACAGCCGAAATTGGAAATCCGGCAAGGCGAAACTTTTCGCAAACGCTCAACGCGGCGCCGTCGATCTCGTCGAACGCCGGATTCGTCGACGCCCAAAGGTAAGCGCAGACCGCAAGTCCAATCGCCGCGCCGACTTTCGCTCCAAACCCAATCGGTCGTCGCCGCGGATAGTCGGAGCCTAACCGCAACGCGGCGCGAGCGCAAACCGTTACGGCAAGGACGGTTCCAAATGCAAAAAACGCAAAAATCTCCCAACCGGGACGGCTCCAAATCGAATCGAGCATTTTTTTCCTTTCGACGCTTGCGCGGCTCATTCCACTAACTGCAAACGCTCTAATTTAAACGTTTACACTCGACTTTTATCCCAACCGGTTCTTTGGCGCGTCCAGCTTGACAAGTCCCAAACCGGGTCGGTCGTTTAAGAGCAATTTACCGTCGTCCGACAGCCCCACGCCGTCGAACAAATCGTTGCCAATTAAGAAGTTGCCGTCGAGGTCGGCCCAGTCGACCGCGGGCGAAAGTTGCGCGGCGGCGGAAATCGCGCACGAGGTTTCCGTCATACAGCCGACCATTACCTTCATATCAAGCGCACGCGCTAAGTTCAGCATTTTCCAGGCTTCGCGCATTCCAGAACACTTCATCAACTTGATGTTGATTCCGCTGAAAACGCCCTTCATTCTCGCGACGTCGGTTAACCGTTGCAGGGATTCGTCGGCCATAATCGGGAGCGGACTGCGTTCCGTAATCCACGCGATTTCGTCCCAGCGCGTTTTTTTCATCGGTTGTTCGACAAGAACGACGCCCCGCTCGCTCAGCCACTCGACCATTTCGAGCGCGTAAACCTTGTCGTTCCAGCCCTGATTCGCGTCGACGCAAATCGGTTTGTCCGAAACGGCGCGCACCGACTCGATCATTTCGCGGTCGCTTTTTTCGTCGCGACCAAGTTTCACCTTCAACACGGCGAAACGCTCCGCTTCCAACGTCTTTTCTCGCACGACTTCCGGCTTATCGATACCGATCGTGTACATCGTCGGCGGCGTTTTGTCCTTATCGAGCCCCCAAATACGCCACCAAGGTTGACCGATCAACTTTCCGACTAAGTCGTGCAACGCAATGTCGACGGAAGCCTTTGCCGCGCAATTATTTTCGCAAATCCCGTCGACATACGACAAGACGTCCTCTAATTCAAACGGACTCTTAAATTGCGACAAGTCGACGCGCTCCAAAAACGCCAAAACGGACGCGGTCGATTCGCTCAAATAAGGCGGCGTCGCGGCTTCGCCGTACCCAACGACGCCGTCGAGTTCGATTTCGACTTGCACGCCTTGCGTCGTTTTACGGGTCGATCCGGCGACGCCGAACGCGTGTCGCAGTTCGAGCAAATACGGTCGAAACGAAAGACGCATCTTCCCAATTTTATTCGATTTACCGCTTTCATTAATTGTTTCTTCGCTCAACGCTTTCGCGCTCAAAACTCCGGAAGCGCTTCCAAGCGCCGCGCCCGCGACTCCGGTTAAAAATTGTCGTCGAGTCGTCATTTCCTCTCCTTGAATATCGTCAATAAGTATTATAATAAAAGACGTTCAAAAACGTTAAAAAATTACCCCCAATTATACGACGTCAAATAGCGCAAACGTTAATCGCGACGTTCAAAGCGCGTTTTATTCGTTTTCATCTCTTGCGATAAAACGGGTTGTCGCCAATCCATTGAAAATACCCGTCCGCCGGAACGCCGACGTATCGAACGGCTTTAATTAGCTGCGATGC
The DNA here is from genome assembly GCA_017937685.1 of Thermoguttaceae bacterium. GTDB lineage: Bacteria > Planctomycetota > Planctomycetia > Pirellulales > Thermoguttaceae > RUG369. The sequence continues at coordinate 23,472 of JAGBDD010000234.1, forward strand.
GTTATAACGGTCGAAATCGGGCGCGTCGGGGTCAAGGCTGTTTATGCGAACGCTTGTCGCCGAGTGTATGAAGCGTTCGTCGCCAAGGTAAATCGCGACGTGCCGATAATACGTCGAGCCGTCGTTCCGTTTCGAACCGAAAATCAAGAGATCGCCGGGCTTTAGCGCGCTTCGTCCTTGCGTCAAATCGACCTCGACGCCCTCCCCTTGCAGAAGGCTGACGTCGCGTAAAATATTGAATCCGTTCAAGTAAAAGGCAAGCGACGTCAACCCGCTGCAGTCGACGCCCTTCGCGGACGTTCCGCCCCAAACATAAGGCGTTCCGAGAAAACGTCTTGCGGTCGCAATCAATCGTTTCGCGTTCAATTCCTTATTGCTCTCGAGCCAAGCGTTCCATTCCATCGCGCCGCTCTTGCGAATCCAACCGAGCCGACCGTCCGGCGTTTCGACGCGGTAAAAATCGCCTTCCGTTTCCTCGTTTTTCCAAACCGTTACGTTGCCGGCGGTTAAGTCGGAAATCGGCGCCGAAATTTCGCTCGGTTCCGAGTAAATCGAGCCGAGCGCGTCGAGCCAAATCAGTTTTTTCGCGTCGACCCAGCGGTTGAACTCGTCTCGCGTCGCCGTTTTAACGCTTCCGGAGGTTGCGTAACCCAAGTAACCGTCGTCGTTTTGGATTAAGAGCCAACCGCCTTCGCGCTTCAAAATCCGAACCGGCGTTCCCATCCGCGACTGCGTCGTCAACTCCGCCGAGTAGCGCGGTTCCTTGCGAATTTGAATCGTCGAAAAGTTCGCCCAACCGAAAAACCGCCCGTCGAGTTCGGCGTTTTCCTCCGGCAACAACGTCGTTTCAACGCTCCACTTAGGGAACTCGGACGCGAACTTTTCTCGGACGGCGTCGCGAGCGCTTTCGAGCGTCGTTTCAAGCCGAACCGTCGACGACTTCGCGTCAATCTCCCAAGCGAAAACGTTCAAACGCAAGTCGTTAACCGTTTCTTTGCGCAATTCTACAAGGCGTCGTTCAACCGCGTCCGCATCGTTTTCCATCGACGCCGCGTCGTTGGCAAACGCGACCGCAGCCGCTCCTTCGAAAAGCGTTTCGACGCTCTCGACGCCGCCGCTCAACGCCGATAAAATCGCCGCGAACGTCAAAGTTTGTCGCCCTAACGTCGCGCCGCGGCGCCGAAGCGTCGAATTTTTCTCGATTTTTTTCGTTTGTCTCGCGCGCATCTTGTTAAGCCGCCTTTCGTTAAGTCGGTTTTGTTCGCAAATCGGCGTAAAATCCGCGTTTTTTTCCGCAAAAACGCTTGCGAACGCGCCGCAAATCGGTTATACTTGGGACGTTGGAGCGCGACGGTCGCCGCTCCCGATTCCTCCCTTGCAACGAAAGGACGCCCGATGAAAACGACGCTTCGCCGCGCCGCGTTCGCCCTCGGAACGCTCGCCCTCGTCTCCCTTATTGTACCTCCAAAATCGACTTTTGCCCAGCAGGACTGGGAAAAAAAGGCGATAGAATCTATCGAAAATAGCGATTTTTCCGCCGCCGTCGCCGAACTTTCCGCCCTCGAAGGGCTCTCCGACGCCGAAAAGAGCCGCCGCGATTGGTTGGTCGAGCTGACGCGCCGCATTCGGATTGAATTTCCTTATAATGAAACGGAAATCAAATCGCAACTACAAGAAGCCGGGCTCGATTCGAGCGACGAGCAAATGCGCGCTTGGGAGGCTTCGAAAGCGCTCGAAATGCGCCCGATCGACGGCGAGCGACGCTACTTCAAGCACGCGGTTTCTAATTTGCGCCGAATCGACCGCGAACTCGCGAAAACTCGGCCGGTTAGCGGCGGCGACCGTCAGCGGTTCGAGTCGCGTATCGCCAACGTTCGCTCGATTCTCGACGCGTCCGACGGCGCCGGCAAGTTAACGCATAAAGTTCGCAACCGTTTCACTTGCGTCGCAACAATTCCGGCGAACGCCGTCCCGGCGGGCGAAACGATTCGCTATTGGGCGCCCTTCCCGCGCGAGTCTTGCGGGCGTCAACAGAACGTCAAGCTGATTTCGACCGATCCGGTCGACGGGCGCGTCGCTCCGGCGGGCGACTTGCAACGCTGCGTTTACCTCGAAAAGACCGCCGTCAAAGACAAGCCGACCGTTTTTACAATCGTTTTTGAAACAACGACTTACGCGCAATATTTTTCGCAAGATTACCTCAAGAAAAAGGCCAAGCCTTACCTCGACGACGAGTTTTACCGCTTCTATACCGAAGAACGCCTCCCGCATATGGTAAAGTCCGACAAAATCAAGACTTGGGCGCGCGAAATTGTCGGCGACGCGACCTGCCCGGTCGAGAAGCTCGTCCGCCTCTTCAACGCGATCGACGAACGCTATCCTTGGGCGTCGTCGAACGAATACGGCACGATGCTTTGCATTCCGGAATACGTTCTGCGCGAAGGACACGGCGACTGCGGTATGTTGTCGCTTTTACTGATTTCCGCGCTTCGAAGCGAAGGAATCCCGGCGAAATGGCAAAGCGGCTGGATCACCCGTCCGAACGGCGAGTGCGGAATGCACGACTGGGCCGAGGTTTACTTCGAGGGCGTCGGTTGGATTCCGGTCGATATGTCTTACGGGCTGATGGACGACGATAACGTCAACGTTCGCGAGTTTTACGCCACCGGGCTCGACCAAACGCGACTTGTTGTCAACGACGATATCGGGCGCGATTTCACCCCGGCGAAAACCCACTTCCGCAGCGAACCGGTCGACTTCCAACGCGGCGAAGTCGAATGGAGCGGCGGCAACCTTTACTTCCCGGAATGGTCGTTCAAGATGACGGTCGAGTTTCCAGAAAAATAACGCAACCCCTTTAAAAACGACGCTTGCAGCGAACGTTTTCGCTTTCGTTCGACACAGCGTCGTTTCTTTTATCGGGCGCTCTTTCGCTCGTTCCCGTTTGTCGGGCGTCGTTGCGAAATTCCCGTTTTTTCACTCGCATTTCCCGTTAACCCAAAGATCGGCAACTTTTATGACAACGTTTAAACAACTTTCTCGCAAGCGCGGCGTCTTGTCGCGTTTCCTCGCTTTATCCGCCGCCTTAACCGCGACCGCCGCCTTGTTCGCGCCGTCGACTTCCGCCCAAGACGCGCCAACGCAAGCGCCGTCCTCCGTTCGCTTTACGGTCGACGCGACAAAACGAAGCGACGCGTCGATCGGCAACAAAGTCGCCGTCGTCAACGTTTGGTCGCCGAACTCGCTAACGCTTCCCGCCAAGGACGAAGGAGGCGACCTAAGTTCTTTCGTTGAAACAGTTCAGCTAATGCAAGCGACCGGCGGTTCGGCGGAGCGCGACCTTTTCGTCGACCCGGCGAACCTCGACGTTCTCGACGATTACCGCTTCGACCCGTTGGTCGACGCTTGCCGCCGCGCGTTGCAACTGGGCGTAAAACCTTGGATTAAGTTAAGCGTCCCGGCGAAATTTTCCCGCGAAAGCAAGGTCGGCGTCTTCGGCGTCGACGTCCTGCCGCCGGACGATTACGACGTTTATTACCGATACGTCCGGGCGCTCGCGCGGGCTCTCGCCGACGAATTCGGTCTCGACGAAGTTCACTCTTGGCGGTTCGGCGTCTTGACGGAATTTGAGAACGGAGACTGGTTTAAGGCCGCCGACGGAACGCCGGAGTCGAGCCGCGTTGCGTTTTTCAAGCTGTACGATTATTCGGTCGCGGCGCTCGACGACGAACTCGGCGGCGAAGTTTGCATTACGGCGCACGCAATGGCTTGCACCGAGGGACTTTGGGACGAACGCGACTTTTTCGAGCATTGCGCCAAGGGCGTCAACGCGAAAACGGGCAAAGTCGGAACGCGCCTAAATGTTTTCGCCGTCTCGTATTACGACGAAGCGCCCGGCAAACCGCATCCGCTCGACCTCCCGGGAACCGTCGCGCGGGTTCGCGCTAAAGCTCGCGAATGCGGACTTAACGACGTCGTTTTCGGCGTCGACGAAGGCCGGATTCTCGCGTCGAAAAAGGGCGCGAAAGCGGGCGACCTCACTTGGCGCATCGTCGGGCAAACGTATCAGGCGGCTTACGACGCGCGGCTCTTCAAGATCATGCTCGACGCCGACGTAAAGTACTTCTCCGCTTGGAGTTATTCGAGCGGCTCCGCTTGGAACGGGTACCCGCTTGTCGCGCAACGCGTCGCGGAAAACGTCGCTAAGTTCAAAGATTCGAAGCGGTTGGAAACGACTGCGGAGAAAAAGCTCGGCGACGGCGTCGAAAGCGACGCGGTCGCGGCGTTCGACGAAACGACGCAAACCCTTCGTTTGACGGCGTTTAACTTCAAGGACGATCTCGAATACGCCGATTCGCTCGCCGTCGAATTCTCCGTCGCGGCGCCGTTTTGGACCGGGCGCGAAGTGAAAATCGTCGAAAAAACGGTCGACGACCGAATCAATTTCTTCCCGCAATGGCTGCGCGACAAGGCGGAACTCGGAATTTCCGACGACGTTTTCGCTTGGTCGCCGGACAGCGGGTGCCTCGACTCCGGGATTTACGACGCCGCGACGCGTCAACTTTATTTCGAGAAGTTGCGCCCGAAATACGTCGAAATCGCAAACCGTCCTTACTCGACCGAGCGAACCGCTAAAGTCGGCGACGACGGACGTTTAACGCTTCAAACGACGCTTGCGCGGCACGGCGTCGTCTTTTACGAAATTTCGCCGGTCGCGCCGGAAAAATGACGCGACGTCGACGACGAAATAAAAAAAACGGCGCGACGGAACCGAACGTCTTTTTCGTCGCGCCGCCGACGCTTCCCGAAAAACGCGACACGTTGCGACAAACTCGACGCCGCGTTTCAGAAAGTCTTTAACGGCGCTAACGGTCGCGTTTAGTCGGAAGACAGCGACGCCGAGTCATAAGCGCTTAGAATAACGGGAAGAAGATCGAATATGCCGAATATTACAACGTTTCGCGACGACGATTCCCGCGTCTTTCCTTTGTTTGGGCAAGCCTTTACGGCGGCGGTCGACGCGCTCGAATACGGGAAAACGCGAGTTAATCGCGTCGAAAATATCGAAACCGTTCTCGGCGCCAAAACGCAACAATTTCATTACGACGCAACTTCTTTAACCGTCGAATTTGCAAATGGGCGCTTTCTTCGGCTCCGCGTCGCCGACGCTCGGCTTCGGGGCGAAGTTTTCGCAAGCCGTCCCGCGGAACTCGGCGCCGACGTCGACGCTCTTCGCGTCGTTTACGACGACGGCGCAGTCGTTTGGAGGAGCGAATTTTTCGACAAGTACGTCGGTAAAACGTTTAATAGGTTTCACTTAGAACGCGGCGTCGTTTGGCTCTACTTTGAAAGCGTCGATTCGCTATTAACCGGCGTCGCGTCGACGAAACGACGCGACGCGACGTCAAACTTCACCGTCGATAAAAAACGCCGCGCTCGACGGATCGAGTCGCGGCGTTTCCGCTTAATCAAACGCAAACCGTTTCAACGAAATACTTACGCGTTCTTTTTCGTCAAATTTTCGACCGCGTAAGCCGCCGGGGAAATCGTCTTTTTGCGGTCGAGCGGCCAGCTCTCCATTTCGTCGAGCGCTTCAAAAATCGCGACGCAAGCCGTTCGATAATCGACTTTAGCAATTTCAGAAACGAGACGGACGCTACGGTCGATCAGCTTTTTGTTCGTCGCGTCGACGTGCGCCATCCAGTTGCCGTTCAGGCGCCCAAACTTACCCATCGTCGCGCTCGAAATATTGTTCAGCGCGAGTTTTAGGGCGATGTGCGCGAACACGTCGAGCGGCGTCGCAACCATCGGCGCTTCAAATTTGAAAACGCGGGCGCCGTCGACCGTTTGGCGTTCGTTCGCTCCGCCGTTCGTTCCGCAAGAGCAATCGCAACCCGTTTTTCCGCAAGCGCTTGCGTCGAGCGAGTTTTCGACCAAAAACGCGATTTTTCGTTCGAACAGCGCGGCGCCCTTTTCGAACGCGGCGAACCACTCGTCGGCGGAGTCGCCCCAAATTTGCGTCTCCGCGTCGGCCAAGACCGCGACGGCGGCGTTCGGCGAAACCTCCGTTCGCGACGGGTCGGCCTCGTTCCCAATCGGGAAGCGGTACACGGCGGCGCGTCCAATCTTCGGCGGGTCAAGGATTTGCGCCGACGTCCCGCCCATCGCGCGGTAATCGTCCGGCGTCCATTCGAGACAGCGCGGCTCGACCCCGCCGAGAAGCCAAATCCACGCGTTCTTCGCCGACCTCATCGGGTCTTTCACAAACGCCCACGGCGCGGGCGCTTCCGTCTCGTCGAGCGAACGGAACGGCGGGATTTTGAACGTCGGCGAACGCTCCGTCGTGTCGGTGAAAATATCGAGTTCGTAATCGCGCGCAAAGTACGTAATCCGCCCGCCGCGCCGGTAAACGTCCGTTTCGAACTCGACGTAAGAGGCCGCCGTCTCGACGTTTGCGTCGGAACGAATCGCTTCCAAGAGCGCGTCGAACGCCTCCGCTTTTTCGGTCGGCGACTTTTCCTCAAAGCCGAGCGCGGCGAACTCGTCGGCGGTTAGCGTTTCTTTAAGTCGTTTAGTAACGGCGGTTTCGAACGCGAATCCGGCGACGAGAAGCTCGATCGTCGTCGCTTGCATTCGCGTCGACCCGGCGATCGCCATCGGTCCGGTCGTCAGGTTGACGACGGTAACTCGTTCGTCTTCAATCACTTGGCGCGACCGCTCGACCCGCGACGCCATCAGGTCGCTCGGGTTGTTGAAGAGGAAAAACGCGGGTATCCCGGCGTCGACGGCGGCGAAAATCGTTCCGATAACCGACGACGTTTCGCCCCCTTCGCTGATCGCGACAAGAACGTCGTTCGGGCCGATTCCCGCTTGTTCGAACTGCTTGCGGCCAAAGGAGATAAAGTCTTCGAAACTTTCGACGGAGCGGATCAGCGCGAAGTCGCCGCCGGTCATCACGGCGTTCGTTTGCGCGGCGAGCGTTTGGAAAAATTCGGCGCGGCTCGGCAACTTCTCGGCGCTCGTTCGGCAGAACTTTTTGTTCGCGGCGTCGAGAAGAATCGAGAGGCGCCCGGTCGCGCCGCACCCGCTGAACGAAACGCGACCGCCGGCGCTTAACGCCTTATAAATCGCGGTTTCGAGCGCGGCGAACTCCGGCGACGCGATCGTTTTTTTCAGAACCGGCGGAATATCGTCGTCGACCGAAAAGAGTTGACGCATCCCGGCCGCGACGTCGGTTTCGAGCGTCTGCGAGAGCGTCCGCGTTTTCGGGTGCGACTGTTCCGTCGTCAACGCGCCCAAGTGAAACTGCGTCTCGTTTTGAATAAAATCCTCGGCCTTTTCCAACGGCGTCGCCGCGCGTTCGAACGAAGTTTCCATCGCTTTTCCTTTCGTTTATCGTCAATAAAGACAAGAGATACCGTTCCAATTTAACCGACGAGTCGTCAAGCGGCGGTTTCGGGAGCCGTCGCGTTCGCGGCGGCCTCCGCGTCGAGACGTTTTTGGCGGTCGCGAGCGAACGTGCCGAACGCGGCGACGCCGACGCAAATCGCGCCGATCAACCAAGCGCAAGACAAGGCGGTAAAAGCGGTTCGGTAACCGTCGACGTACCCTTGCGCCCGGCCCGCCTCTTCGCCCAACTCCGCGACCGACGCCGCGACCGCCGAGTCGACGCACGCCCCGACCATCTGCGCCGACCAAGAACCGATCAGGAACGCGAACATAATCATAAAGCCGACCGTCGTCGAACGGTACTTCGCCGGAACCGTCTCGAACACCGCCGCGTGCGTGTTGCACTCGTAAAAACCGCGGCAAACGCCCATTAAGAAGAAGAGCCCGAAAAGCGCCTCCGGAGAACCTGCCCGCCCCATCGCCGCGACAACCGGAACGCCGAGCGCCATCGCCAAGCATTGCAGTTTCGGTCGGAACGTCGGCCAACGGCGCGAAACTCGGTCGCTCAACGACGCGCCGACGAAGATGAAAATCAACGCCGCGATATGGTGCCAAAACATCCCGTGAAAACCGGCGCTCGTCGGCGTCAGCGCGAAACGGTCTTGAAGGAATTTCGGAACGACGTTTAAATAAGCGTTGTTGACGAAAACGATCGCGGTGAAACCGACCGTTAAGCAAAGCGCCGACGGATTGCGGAAAATCATTCCAAGGAACTCGCCGACCGAAACCTTGTCGCCGCTCGACTTAAGCGTTTCGCCGTCGCCGTTCGCGCCGCCGTCTTTCGCCGGATCGCGGAGCCGCCAAATCAAGAGGCAACCGATCAAAACGCTGATCGCGCCGAACGTCCAAAACGCCGCGCGCCAGCTCAACCGTTCGCTCAACCAGCCGCCGACCAAGCCGCAGAAGATAACGCTCAAATAAACCGCCGTCTGGTGAATCGACAACGCAACCGACCGCGTTTCCTTGTGATACGACGCGATCAAACTCGTCGACGCCGGGCCGTAAAACGCCTCCGCGACAACCAAGCCGACGCTGTTGAAAAGAATCAACGCCAACACGCTCCAAGACGCGCCGGTCAAGAGCGTCGCCGCGCTCCAACAGAAAAGGCAGCCGATTAAGAGCTTGCGTTTGTTCGCTTTATCGCCGACGAAACCGGCCAGCGGAACGACCAACGCCATCAGCGCGAACATAATCGTTCGCGTCATATAGAGCGTTTGGTCGCTTAAATGGAACTCCGACTTAATCGACGTCGCGACGACGCCGTAAATCGCGCGATCGGACTGATGGAAGAAGTACGCCAAAAAGAGAAGCGCGAGCAACTCCCAACGGTAAAAGGACGAAATCGGTTTCGCCGGACGCGGAACGTCCGGAACGCGCTTTTCGCTCGACGACGAACGCGGCATTTTTCTCTCCTTCAACGAGTTTAAATCGACAAGTTTGGTCGAGAAAACGCCGCGCGGTCGGCGGCGTCGCTCGAATTGCAAACGCCGCCTCCGAAACGCTTCGAAGCCGTTAAAGTCGGGCGGACGTTAAATTTCGGGGGCGTTCCAAACGGCGCGCAACCGCTCGGCGGCGGTCTCCGGCGAAATCGGGTTGACGTCGACGCCGCTCCCCTGCTCGTACCCGGCTTTTTTCGCCAAACTCGGCAAAATCAGCCAACGCGGACGGAAAAGCCCGGCGCCCTCGGCGAGCGAACCGTCGAGGCGGCTCGGCGCGTTGCGGAAAACGACGTTAAAGGGAAGTTCCGACGTCGCCTTCGAATCGAAACGACGGCGAGAACGTTCGAGCGCGGCGACCAAATCGCGGGAAAGTCGGGCCAACTCGGAAACGGTCGCGTCGTCGGCGTCTTCGAACGAACCGTCGAAACGTTGCCAAATCGCGACTTCCATCGGGAAGCGACTCGCAAACGGGCAAAGCGCGACGAAACGTTCCGTCTCGGCGACGATTCGCGAACCGTCGGCCAATTCGGCGTTTAAGAGCGCGTCCCAAAAGCCGAGTTCCTCGCCGCGCGCTTTGCGGCCCCGTTCGTATCGGATCAGCCGCTCAACCTCGACGCGGACGTCCGGCGGAAGAAAGTTCGTCGCGGTCAACTGACAGTGCGAGTGTCCTTGCGACGCGCCGGCGTCGGAACCGACATTCTTGAAAACAAAGGAATAAGCGTATTTGCCGGAGTCGCGCAACGCTCGCAGGCGCCAACGGAACGCCAAAAACGCCGACTCGATTTCCGCGTCGGAAAAATCGCTCCAACTGCGAGCGTGTCGGTCGCAGTCGACGATCACCTCGTGTTTGCCGAGCCCGGTCGCCGTTTGAAAGAGCGCGCCCGCTTCGAGCGCCGCCGCGCCGTCGTCTTCGAACGCCGCCGACGGTTTCTCGTCCGCCGCGCCTCCGACGACGCTCGCCGGGCGGAACATCGGGTATTTGTTTTCGAAAACGCGAACGTTCCAACGCAACCCGTCGACTTCGGCGTCCGATTCGGCCTCGCGGAAAAGCGTTTTTCCTGTATCCAACCGCGCTCCGATGAGGCAGACGCGCGGCGTCATCGACTCCGAACCGGGGCAAAAAGGACAAAAAGAATCGGGACCGTCGACCGTCGCGTTCGCGACTTTATCGCCGCTCGGCTCCAAATTCGTCGGACGCGCGCCGCGTCCTTCGGCGATCAGCGCCCAGCGCCCGGTCGCGGGATCGAGTCGAAATTCGGAGCCGGTCGCGTCGACCGCGGCGCCCCTTCCGCCGTTCAAAACGTTCTCCATCGTTCGTCGTCGCAAGCGTTCCGTCGAACGCCGCCCAACCTTTCTCGTTAAAAATCGTCGTAAACTTAATGGAACAAAGCGCGCCGACGCCCGTTTCCAAGCGCCGACGCGGCGTCGTCAAACGTCGCGAAGCGGCGAAACGCCCCCGGCGTCGCGAACGAACGCTTTAACGTTTTAACGCTAAACCGTTTCGTTCGCGAACGTTCGGAACGACCTTTTTCCCGCTTTACGTTAAAGACGACTAGCGGGTAACGGTGTGATAAACTTGGCCGATACCCGGGACTTGAATCTTGTAACGGCCTTGTTCGTCTTGGACGTTCCACGGGGTTCCGTCCCAAGCGTAGGACGACGGAGCGTACGATTTGTCGCTCTTCATCATTTCTTCCCACGTCAGGCGCTTACCGGTGTAGCACGCTTCGCGAGCCATAATCCCCATCATCGTCGATTTGGCCATATATTCGCCGTTGTTGATCGTGTCGATCTTGCCGCGAATCGATTTGTACATTTCGACGTGTTCGAGCGTGTACATATCGGACGGGACTTTCTTTTGTTGGTAAACGACCTTGCCGTCGAGGTCGGTGATGCGCGCGCCGCCGAGAACGGTCGCGAAGCCCTTCGTCCCGGCGAAGTGCGCGTTATTTTCGCCCCAGCAGCCGTTTTGTTGACGGCAGAGGGAGTAGAAGGTCGTTCCGTTGCCGTATTCGAAGACGGCGGCCATCGAGTCGTAAATGTCGCCGTTGGCCGGTTGTTCGACGCGTTGCATACGGGCGCCGAGACCGTAGCAGGAGACCGGCGCGGCGTCGTTCATCGCCCAAAGCGCTTTGTCGAGCGTGTGAACGTGTTGTTCGACGTTGAAGTCGCCGGAAAGCCAAGCGTAGTTGTACCAGTTGCGGACTTGGTACATCATTTCGGTGTCGCCTTCTTGACGCGGGCGCTTCCAGAGTTGCGACGTCAGGTAGGTCAAGCGACCGGAGGTAACGTCGCCGATGGCGCCGTCGAGGATGCGTTCCATCATATCTTTGACGTTAAGGTCGTAACGCCAGCAGAGACCGGAAACGAGGGTGAGGCCCTTTTTCTTGGCGATTTCGGTCGATTCGAGGACGGAGCGAATGCCCGGGGCGTCGGTCGCGACCGGTTTTTCGGCGAAGGCGTGTTTGTCGTTTTCGACGGCGTAACGGAGCGAACGAGCGCGGAAGGCCGGAGTTTCGCAAAGGAGCGCGACGTCGGCTTTGTCGATCGCTTGTTTGTAAGCGTCGAGGCCCCAGAAAACGCCGTCTTTCAGGTCGACGCGCCCTTCGAATTGCGCTTGGAGACCTTCGGCGGCGCCTTTGGCGTTCGCTTCGAACGCGTCGGCGATCGCGACGATTTTGACGTTCGGGTCGGCGTTGAGGGTGTTGACCGCCGCGCCGCGACCGCGACCGCCGCAACCGACCAAAGCGACCTTCAAAACGCCGTCGGTTTCCGCCGCGTGAACTTTCGGAAGACCGGCCGCCAAGACCGCGCCGCCGAGGGCGCTAGTTTTCAGGAAATTGCGTCGAGAAAAATTGCTCATTTGATTCTCCTTAAAAATTCGGATAAAACGGCGCCTTGCGACGCGCGCAAAACCTAAGCGGGCCGACTCGTGAAAACCGAGACCGCTAAAATAATCGTTAACAACGTTAAATTCTGCGAAACGCCCCGCCCCGTCGACTCCAACGCCGTCGACGCGAAGCGCTCCGTTTGTTCCCTTCAATCGAGCGCGACTAGCGTTTGACCGAGTGGTAAACCAACCCGGCGCCCGGAACCGCGACTTTATAACGCCCGTTCGCGTCCGGCGTGTTGCGCGGCGTTCCGTCCCACGTATATTCGCTCGGGCCGAACGTTTCGTCGCTATTCCAAACTTCGTCCCACTTGACGCGCTTCCCGGTGTAGCAGGCGGTTCGGGCCATAATCCCCATCGCGGTCGCTTTGGCCATATAGTCGCCGTTGTTGATCGTATCGATTTCGCCGCGGACCGACTTAAAGAGTTCGCGGTGTTCGAGTTCGTACATATCGGACTCGACCTTTTCCTGTTGGTAAACGACTTTGCCGTCGAGGTCGGTAATGCGAGCGTTGCGCAGGACGGCGGCGTGTCCCTTCGTACCGGTGAAATACGCTTCGTTTTCGCTCCAGCAGTTGTCTTGTTGACGGCAGAACGTGTTGAGCGTCGTTCCGTTCGGGTACTCGAAGACCATCGCGGCGGCGTCGTAAATGTCGCCGTATTCCGGTTGTTCGACGCGTTGCATGCGACCGCCGAGCGCGAAGCAGGAGGCCGGCGGAACGTCGCGCATCGCCCAGAGGCCCTTGTCGAGCGTGTGGACGTGTTGGCTGAGCATAAAGTCGCCGGAGCAGCCCGCGAAGTTGTACCAGTTGCGAACTTGGTACATCAACTCCGTGTCGCCCTCTTGACGCGGACGCGTCCAAAGTTTCCCGGCGAGGTAATTCAAGCGCGCCGAGGTGATCTCGCCGATGGCGCCGTCGAGGATGCGCTTCATCATATCTTGGACGTTCAGGTCGTAACGCCAGCAGAGCCCGGAGACGAGCGTTAAACCCTTTTCTTTAGCGATTTGCGCCGACTCGACAACCGAACGAACGCCGGGCGCGTCGATCGCGTTCGGCTTTTCGGCGAAGACGTGCTTCCCTTGCTCGACGGCGTAACGCATCGAGCGCGGACGGAACGCCGCGACTTCGCAGAGCAACACGACGTCGACGCGGTCGACGACTTCTTTATAAGCGTCGAGGCCCCAGAAGATTCCGTCTTTCAGGTCGACGCGGCTTTCGAATTGCGTTTGGAGCCCTTCGGCGGCGGCTTTGGCGTTCGCTTCGAACGCGTCGGCCAGCGCGACGACCTTCGTGTTCGGGTCGGCGTTCAGCGCGTTGACGATCGCTCCGCGACCGCGCCCGCCGCAACCGACGAGGCCGATTTTCAGCTCGTTGCGCTCCGCCGCGTGAACGGCGCCCCACGTCAAGCCGGTGAAGACCGTTCCGGCGATCGTTCGAGAATTCAAAATCACGTTGCGAGTAAGTTTCGAGGCCATCGTCGTCGTTCCGCGTTTAAGGGTGAAACGGTTTTATTCGCTTTTCGACAAAACCGCTAAAATCGTCAAAGTCGCCGCCTCGCCACAGAAACCGCGACTCGCCGATTACCGTTATACCAGCGACCGCCGCCCTTATCAAGTATCGACGCGGAATTTTTTTCGTTTTTTTCCCGACTTTCGCGATTTTCAAGAAAAAATTCGGCGACTTTCGCGAAGCGTTCCCGCGACAAAAACGTATTTTCGCCGTTCTTTTTCATCGACGTCTTTTCAACTCGGCGCGTTCCGACGTCGGCAAAGACCTTCTTTTGGCGCGACAAGCAGTCGCGTTCGCGGAACGTTTCCAAACTTCCCGTCTAACCCGCGCGACCGTCAAAATCGGCGCAACCGTTCGCGCAAAAAAGAAAAATTTTGAGAAAAAAGAAAAAAAACGCTAAAAGACGGGAACGTCCCCGCTTGACAAAACGTCTAAAACGAGTAAAAAGTTTCAAACGTTCTTTTGTTTTCCGTTCTCGCGCCTCGCCCCCTTTTGCCTTCGTTCTTCGTTTGACGACGAACGTCGCGTTATTGTGAATCCCGTTTGCTTGCGGTCGACGGCTCGAACGAGAAAACACGTTAAGAACGACGCGTTTCCTTAAAAAGTCTTTTGGAGAAAGCAATGACCTCTCAACGCAACCAAATTGCCCCCCCCCCCCATTTTAACAAAGGTTTCACCCTCGTCGAACTTTTGGTCGTTATCGCGATCATCGGTATCCTTATCGGTTTGCTTCTTCCGGCCGTCCAAGCCGCTCGCGAAGCCGCCCGCCGTATGCAATGCACGAACAACCTGAAACAACTCGGGTTGGCCGTCCAAAACTACCACGACGCGAACAACGCCCTCCCGGCCGCTCGCTCGAAGGTCGGCGCCTGCGAACTTTGGAGCGCCGAAACCAAAAACGGCACCCTCGCCGCCGGCTCGTTCGGCGCGGCCGTTCACCTCCTGCCTTACGTCGAACAAAGCGCCGTTTACGAAGCCGTTAAATCGTATTGCGACGCTTCCAAGAGCCCGCGTCTCCAATACGCTTGGGGCGGCGACGGCCTCGACGCGAACTTCAAAAACTCCTGCCCGGCGATGTGCGCGGTCATCGACGCGTTCCTCTGCCCGTCCGACGGGAACGCGACGCAACTCTCGACCGACAATCACAACACCGGTCGTCTTAACTATATGACGAGCCGCGGCGACTCCCTTTGGAACAACAACCGCCACGTTAACGACGAAACTTCCGCCGCCGCGAAAACCGCTCACCGCGGCGTCTTCCACGTCGGCGCGTTCCCGAATATGTCCGCCGTTACCGACGGCACCTCGAACACGATCGCTTGGTCCGAAACCGTTACCTACTCCGGCCAATCCGGTCTCCAAATCAAAGGGAACGTCGTTTCCCAACTCAAATCGATGTACAACGGCAACTCGAACGCCGGTCAATGCCTTGCGAAGAAAAACGGCACGGAATTGGTCGCCGGCACCTCGACCGTCGGTTGGCGCGGTCAACGTTGGGCCGACGGTCGCGTGATGCCGTCCGGTTTCGTTACCGTTCTCCCGCCGAACTCCCCGAGCTGCTCCTACGCCAACGACGACGGTTGGGGCGCCGCTTCCGCGCAATCGAACCACAGCGGCGGCGTCAACGCGGCGATGCTCGACGGTTCCGTCCGTTTCATTAGCGAAACGATCGACGCCGGCAACGCGTCCAGCAACTGCGTCAGCAGCGGCAAATCCCCGTACGGCGTTTGGGGCGCGATGGGCTCCATCAACGGCGGCGAAACCGTTATCCAATGAGTTTAGCGTTCGCGCTTAACTAAAATCATACGGAAACGCGGTCTCTTCGGGCCGCGTTTTCGTCGATTTTACTCCTCCCGCGTCCAACTTTTCGCGACGCTTAAGCATTAAAAGGAATAAAAAAATGAAAACGAAACAATTCTTCGCTCTCGCGCTCGCTTGCGTTTGCGCCGTCGCCGTCGGTTGCTCGAAAGGCCCGAAAAAACCGGCCGACCTCCCGGCTCTCAATCCGACGACCGTTACGGTCGTTTACGACGACGGAACGCCGGTCGACGGCGCGACCGTCATTCTGCTCCCGGCGGACGGCGGAAACTCGAAATGGAACCTCGCGGGCGTTACCGACGCGCAAGGGAAACTCGTTCTGAAAACGAACGGCAACTGGGACGGCGCGCCGGCCGGTTCCTACAAAGCGTCCGTTACTAAAGAAGTCGTCGTCGAAGCCGCCGAAGCCAACGCGGACGGTTCGCGCGACGTCGAAAGTTGCACTCGCTACGTCGACCAAAAATTCAACTCGACCGATACCTCAGGTTTGACCGCCGATATTAAAGACGGCGACAACAAAATCGAGTTGAAAGTCGGCGAAAAGCTCGAAGAAAACGTTCCGGTCCTAGGCTGATCGCCTTGCGTCCGCGTCGTTAATCGACGCTCGCAACAAAAAACGCGGAGCCTTTTCGGAGACTCCGCGTTTTCCGTTTCTTGCCGCCGTTTTCCCCGCCGCTCGTCCCCTTTCAATCGTCGCGCCGCCGAAAAGGGCCCGCGTTCAACAGTCGAGCCGCTCGTCGCCGTTCGCCGCCTCGACAAGACGCCCTTTGCCCGTTCGCGACCGTCCGACGACAAAACGAGCCGCTCGCGCGCTCTCCAAAATCTCCGCCCCTAAGACGACAAAAAGACGACAAAAAGACGACAAAAAAGCGCCGACGCAACCGTCGACGCTCTTTCGTTTTAGCGTTTTACCGTTTTTAACGCCTTTACCGCTTTCGCAAAACCGCCGCCGAAATTAATGAGGCTCTTTCGTTTTCGGGTAACGGCGCAAAATCTCGACGACGGCGTCTCGCAACTTGGCGTTCGTCGCGACGCCCTCGCGGCCCCGAATCGTCGCGTTCCCTTGCCAATCGCCGAAAAAGCCGCCGGCCTCCTCCATAATCGTTTTGAGCGGCGCGGCGTCCCAAATCTCAAAATACGGATCGATCATAATGTGCGCTTTTCCGGTCGCGACGAGGTAATACCCGTAAGCGTCGCCCCAAGTGCGGGTCAGCCAAACCTTGCTTTCGATCTCGTCGTAAGCGCCGTCGCGGCCGACTTTATCGAAATCGAACGCGTCCGACGTCAAAAAGAGCGCGTCTTCGAGTCGGTCGACCGTCGTATCGACGCGGGCCGGGGTCGGTTCGGAAACGTCGCCGAAACGCCAAGCGCCGCGACCTTTCGCCGCCCAAATCCCGCGTCCGAGCGCCGGAAGCCAAAGGACGCCGACGACCGGCTCGCCGTCTTTCTCGATTCCGATCAGCGTCGAGTAAAGCGGAACGCCGGTAATGAACGATTTCGTTCCGTCGATCGGGTCGACGATCCAGCGATACCCGCTCGTCCCCTCTTTGTCGTCGAACTCTTCGCCGAGAATCGCGTCTTCCGGGTAAAGCTCCGCGACGCGACGACGAACCAGTTCCTCCGCGCCGCGGTCGGCCAACGTTACCGGCGAACCGTCGCTTTTGCGTTCGACGCCCAAATCGTCCCGATTAAAATAACGCAACGTTAATTCGCCCGCTTCCTGCGCGAGCTTGACCGCGATTTCGCAACGCTTTTCCATCGACGGCGCGTTCCTTTCGTTAAATTCGCTAAAATCGATAAACTTTCATTGATTCCCAAGGAAACGACGGAGCGTTTTCCCCTCCGCCGCTTCGACGCTCGCGTCGCGCTTACTTTTGCCGCTTTTGGTACTCGCGGCTCGCTCGCCGGAGCGTTTCGCGCTCGACCTCCGTTAAACTTTCTTCGCCGGACTCGCTAATTTTCAGCAGAAGCCGGTCGACCTCCGCCTCCAACTTTTCGAACGCGATTTCGTCGGCGGCTTTTTTCGCGGCGTCGGACGACTTGAACGGAATCGTCGACGGCCCGGACGCGGCGTCTTTTCTCGCCCGTTCGCGCTTTTCGAGCCAACGGCGCAACGACTTGCGGTTGCGCCCCTTCCCGACGGCGAGTTCCGAAAAATTGACGCCCGCCAAGTAGTAAACGAGCGCGAACGCGGCGCCCGCCAAGTGAACGTCGTGCGCGATGTTCCCGACGCCGCTCCGAGCCCCGAGCGCGTCGTAAACGACGAAAAGCGCCCCCGCCAACCAAGCCGGAGTCGGTATAATTCCAAAAATCAGAATCTGCGCGTGCGGATAATAGAACGCGAAAAGCAAGACGACCGCCGAAATCGCGCCGGACGCCCCCAAGCAAACCGCGTTCGCGCCGACGTTTCCGACGCTCCAAACGACGCCGCCGACCAAAAGCGCCGCGAAGTAAAAGAACGCAAACTCGCCGCGTCCGAGCCGACGCTCGATCGGCGGCCCGAAAAAGAAGAGCGCGAGCATATTAAAGAGCAAGTGCGTCAGCCCGTTCGGGTCGTGCGCGAAACCATACGTCAAACAGCGGTACCACTGCGCCGGTTGGTCGGCGACGACGCCGAAAAGCGCCATTTTGTTAAAAAGCGCGCCTCCCGCCGCCGAGTTCGCGAAAAAGAGCAAAACGTTCGCGGCGATCAACATCGCGCTAACCGACCAACCCGGCGGAATCAATCCGGAACCGTTGCGTTTGCGACGCGGGCGGCGTCCGTTGTTATCGTCGTCGCGATAATAATCGCGGTCGTAAATTCCCATTTCAGCCTCTATTTTCTATCGCGCTTGAAAAACATTTTTCGCGCAAAATTTCTCCCAACCGTCTTACGTCGGATTTTTGTTTTATTTTATCTTTTTCTTTTTTCTTATAGGCGGCGCCGGTCGCGTTCCGCGCTATTTTTCGGACGCCGCGTTCCTATATTATACCGGAAAAACGAAAAAGTTGAAGAGCCGCCCCCGCTTTCCCGACGCGTTCCGTTCGGCGCGACTTTTTTTCCGCGCCGCCGGTCGACGGTCGCCCCTTTCCGCGCCGCGCCGTTTCGTTCGTTAAATTCGACGCGACCGTTAAAACCGGCGCAGTCCGACGGCGAACGTCCGCGTTACCGGGCTTTATCGGCAAGAAAAACCGACGTTTTCAAAAAAAGCGGAAAAAAGCGCTTGCAAATTGCGCTCGCTTCGGGCATAATGAAGAAAAGTCGCGTCGTTTTTCGTCCGCCCGTTCCGTTCGCCGCCGTCCCGCTCCCCCGCCCCTATATTAATAATGACAAAAAATCGCGCGCTTCTTTTCGCCGTCGTCGGAGGAATCGGCTCCGGTAAAAGTTTCGCGACCGCGGCGCTCCGAGCGTTCGGTTTCCCCTGTTTCGACGCGGACGCCGAAGCGCGCCGCCTTTTCGACGACCCGGCGATTCTCGACGTCCTTCGCGACCGTTGGGGCGCCGACGTCGTTTCGCCGTCCGGAACCGTCGACCGCCGCCGCTTGGCCGAAATCGTTTTCGCGCCGACCGCCGAAGCGCGGGCCGAACTCGATTTTTTGAACCGAACGACGCGCCCGCCCTTATTAGCCCGCTTCCGTCGTTGGCTCGACGCCGTTCGCGCCTCCGACGCCGAGTTCGCCGTCCTCGACGCGCCGCTCCTCTTCGAGGTCGGTTGGGAACGCGACGTCGATTTCGTCATTTTCGTCGAAGCGTCCCGAGCGACTCGCGTCCGCCGCGTCGCCGAACGCGGTTGGTCGCCGGAGGAACTCGACCGTCGGGAAGCGAACCAACTTCCGCTCGCCGTCAAACGGAAACGCGCCGACTTCGTTCTCGTCAACGACGACGCGCCCAACGTTTTTAACGCCGAAAACGCCGAAAACGCCGTCAAAAACGGCAAAAACGATAAAAACAATAAAGGCGAACGGGACGCCGCGAACGCCGCCCCGTTTTCCGCCGACGCGACGGCGCAAATCGCCCGAATCGTCGACGAAGCGCGTCGACGCCGCGACGCCCGGCCTTAAACCGGCCTCCTTTTCCAAAAATCCCGCCTATTTTAACGTTAACGTTTGTTTCGCGACGACGGCTTCGCGCCGAACCCGCCTTTTATCCCGCCTCAACCGCTTTTTTACCTATTTTACCAACAATGAATCGCAACGACGACGCCTCTTCTCGCCCCCGCTCCCGCAAAACGGTCGACGAATTTCTCGACGAAATGGACGCTTGGGACAAAATCGCCGCCGGAATCGACGACGCCGCCTCTTTCGACTTCGACTCGAACGCCGAGTTCCCTTGGAGCGGTCGCGCGAAAAAATCGAACGAAACGCCCGACGACGCGCCCGCTTCCGCCGCTCCGCCGCAAAAACCGAGTCGGCCCGGCGCCTATCTCGTCGATTACGACGAAGCCGACAAATTCGACGAAGATTACGAAACCCGCGCTAAACGCCGAGAAAAAAGCGTTTGGAATCGCGACGGCGTTCAACGGAACGACCGCCGCTTCCCGTCCGACGGCGGTCGGCGATACGACAATTATCGCGACGGTTATTACCGAGACCGCGCCCCGTCCGAAAACAACGACGCCCGCGACGGCGAACGCTCCCGTTATTATCGGCAAGACGAACGCGGCCCCCGCGACGGCGACGGCGAACGCTTCGACCGCCGCGACGGTCGGCGCCCCAACCCGAATTATCGCGACTATCGACGAAACAGCTATCGAGAAAATGGTTATCGCAACGAAAATCGCGACGCCGCCGGGCAAGCCGGTTACCTCAACGACGGTCGGCGCCCTTATTACCGCGACGGCGCCCCTCGCGACGCCGGGTATCGCGACGGAAATTACCCAAACGGCGGCTACCGTCGCCAACCCCGGCGCGATTTCCGGAATCCGAACGGCGATTATCGGCAAGATTACCGCCCCAATTATCGCGACGATTATCGACGTTTCGACGACGCCGGGCCCGACGCCAATAACTATTCGCCGCGCGGCCCCCGTCGCCGACGCGACTATTACGAGAATCTCGAACCGACCGTCGGCGCGCTTGGGAAACGGGGCGAGCCGCTCTCGCTGGCGGAAGAATTGGCGGCGCGACGCGGCAAACCGCGTTACGGAAGCGGCTCCGGCGCCAACGTTTCGCCGAACGTCGAACGCGATTGGAACGACGAACTCGAAAGCGCGACCGAAGACGAACGTCAAGAGATCGTCGAACTTGAACAAATGGACGCTCGCGAACTCGTCGCCGAAGCGCGCCGTCAAAATTTGGAAACCGTCGACGGCGAACGGCGCCGCGATCTCGTCGTCCGCGTCCTCCGCGCTCGCCTCCAAAAGAACGGTCTTATGTACGGCGAAGGAACGCTCGAAATCCTTCCGGACGAGTTCGGTTTCCTCCGGAGCGCAAGCTCGCGTTACTTGTCTTGCCCGGACGACATTTATATTTCGCCGAGCCAAATTCGTCGATTCGGGCTCCGCGACGGCTTGTCGATTTTCGGTCAAATCCGGCCCCCGAAAGAGCGCGAACGCTACTTCGCCCTGTTGCGCGTCGAAACGATCAACGACGAAGACCCGAACGCGCTCGCGTCGAAACCGCGTTTCGACGAATTGCCCCCCGCCCTTCCGGTCGAACGCGTCGCCGCCGACGCGCCCGGCGCCGACCTCGACTTGCGCCTTTTCAACCTCCTCGCGCCTCTCGGATTAGGCGGTCGCGGTCTCCTCGTCAGTCCGCCGCGCGCCGGAAAAACGACCTTTATTCAAAAAGCGGCGGAAGCGGTTCTCGCCGACAATCCGGACGCGTTCGTTTTCGTCGTTTTGATCGACGAACGCCCGGAAGAGCTAATCGATATGGAGCGGCGACTGCGCGGCCCGCGTTGCGAAGTCGTCGGCGCGACCTTCGACGAAACGGCGGCGCGACACGTTCAAGTCGCCGAAATCGCGTTGGAAAAGGCGAAGCGGATGGTCGAATACGGCCGCGACGTCGTCTTTTTCCTCGACTCGCTGACTCGGCTGACCCGCGCTTGGAACGTCGAAACCGCCGCCGCGACCCTCGCGCCTCCGACGCCGGGCGTCCTCGACCCGACCGCTCTCTTGCGCGCGAAAAAATATTTCGGGTCGGCTCGCAACGTCGACGGCGGCGGTTCGTTGACGCTCGTCGCGACGGCGCGGCTCGACGAAACCGGCGGCCCCGACGATCAAATCCTCGAAGAGTTTAAAGGCGCCGGCAACTGGGAAGTTTGGCTCGACCGTTCCCTCGCCGAAAAGCGCGTTTGGCCGGCGATCAACGTCGTCAAAAGCGCCGCGAATTGGGAAAGTTCGGACGACGGCGACGAAAAAACGGAAAAAATCGCCGCGCTCCGCCGTCGTTTGGCCGCGATGGAGCCGGTCGAAGCGATTCAGTTTTTGCGCGAAAAGTTGGCCGAAACGGAAACGAACGCCGAATTTCTCGCTTCGATCGATCCGAAAACGTTTTAACGCCGCGACGCGTTAAAATTAGCAAAGTCGACGCGACCGTCAACTCCGGCGCCGCGTCGACCGATTCTCGCCGACGCGAAGCCGTTATAATCGATAAAATCGTTTCAAACGCCGGACGCGTTCCGTTCTCGACCGACGTCGGGGCCCCTTGTCGCCCGGCGCGTTTCCGCTAAAATAAAGAAGGCGGCGTTTCGACGGCGACCGTTTTTCCGTCGTCGTTTCTCGTTCGGCTCGTTCCGCCTATTTTCCGGTTCGGGTCGAACGGAGCGCTCCTAATCCGCTAAATCCCGCCGCGTCCCCATTTCCCGTTTTCCCCCCACCGAACCCGCTCGAAAAGAACGAAGAACCGAAATGACCGAATACGAAGGATACGTCTGCGCGCCCGGCGACGCCGGTAAAATCGCGATCATCGTCGCCCGTTTCAACCAAACGATCACCGAAAAGCTCCTCGAAGGCGCGCTCGCGAAACTTCGCGAACATATGGTCGCCGAAGATCAAATTTCGGTCGTTCGCGTCCCGGGCTGTTTCGAAATCCCGACGATCGCCGAACGTTTCGCGAGCGACGAAGATTATATCGCCGTTATCTGCTTGGGCTGCGTCATTAAGGGCGAAACGTCGCACGACGAACACATCAACCGCGCGGTCAGTTCGCAGCTGGCCCGCATCGGCGCCGAATACGGGATTCCGGTC
>JAGBDD010000235.1 GCA_017937685.1 Thermoguttaceae bacterium
ATCGCCAAATAAACGCGGTTCCCGACGACCTTCAAGACGCTAATTTCGACGCGGTCGTCGACGACGATCCGCTCTTGTTTCGGCTTGGCGGAGAGTATCAACATCGCGCGGCCTCCGCGTTCTCGGCGACGTCGGCGCTCGTTTCGCTTTCGGAGACTCGCGCCTTGCGTTCGCGTTCGTTGAAGAGTCGGAGCAATTTCCCGACGCCTCGGGAGATTTGCGCGACGCGACCGGGCGCGTCGTCGCCGAAGATCGCGGCGAGTTCCGCGTCGTTGGCGTCGTTTTCGTAATAGGCGATCAGGATTTTTTTATCGCGCGGCGTCAAAAACGCCCTAATCGCGACGGCGAGCGGCTCCGAAAACGGTTCGCCGATTTGCGGTTTTTCAAGTTTCATTGTTCGGGCTCCTCGATGGCAAACCGAGAATTTTGAAAAGCGAGCTTAGCAAGCTCCGGAGTCGTGTCGTAACGGTCTAACATCATAATCAACGGCGGTCTATGCGCGGAGCCGACCGGAACCTCGTTGAACGTAAGACCGTATTCTTTAACGCGTTCGAACAACGCTTCAATAACGCCATAATCGTAACAGAAAAGAATAACCATTTGCAGGAACGTGTTGTTCCCGTGTCTCGAACGATAACCGTGCAGGTCGAAACCGGAGTCGAGCAACGCGAAAATAATTTCAGCGTTTTTCCTGCCGAACTCGCCGAAACACATTTCAACTGCAGCTTCGCCTCTGCTATTGAACATATGCAGGAAATCGCAACGTTTCAGCATTGCGCGAAACACGTCGACGCGCCCCTCTTGTATCGCGCGCCCCCAAGGCGTCCAAGCGAAATAAAAATCTTCGCCCGGTTTAAAGACGCCGAACGGCGACGCGCCCGCTTCGAGGAGTAGTTCGACCGCCTCAAGCGTTCCGAACCTCGCGGCGACGTCTAGAGGGTAACAGCCGTCTAGATCGCCGTAAGGCATATTGGCGTCGTAGCCGTCGTCGAGCATGCGTTTTACGGCGTCGAGATCGTTATAAACAACGGCGCGGCAAAACAACGCGAAACTGTCGAAGCCGTCGCGAGGAACGACGCGGCCTTCGTTTTCTCGAGCTCTCCTCGCCTCGATTTCGGCAAGGTCGATATACGCAACGGGTTTTTCCGCGTCTTTGCGTCTTTCTTCTTTTTTTCTTTTAAATACGCCGAACATATCTAACTTAATCCTTTATTGGGGTTGCAAAAGGCGTTCCGAGACGCCGCGTCGCGCGGTCGTTCGACCGGAGGCTTCGTCGATTCGTTCTCACCGAAAAATTTTGTCGCCGTAAGTAAGCGCGAGCTTCGCGACGGCGGTTTCGTAGCTCGACCGCGCTTCGCGGAGGTCGCGTCCGCGCCGTTGGTCGCGACGCGGCGCGGCGGACTCGGCGAGAAAACGTTCGAAATCGGAAGCGCGAACGAAAAGCCTCCCGTCGAGTTCGACGGCGGCGAGGTAGACGCCGTTTTGTCCGCGCTCGATCCAGTCGCGAAGTTGGCGCTTGGTCGGAGCGGAACCGGCGGCGAAATACCGTCGTCGGATTTCGGCGAGCGAACAATAGGGATTTTCGGCGGTTCGTCGAGCGTTCACGGTTCGGCCTTTCGCGCTTTTCGCAGTCGTTTGTCGGTTAAGCCGGGGCGGCGTATCCCTCGCCGCCCCGGCGGGTTGAAGAAGCGGAATCGTCGCAGATTTTCGCTTCGCCGCGCGGGGTAATCGCGCGACCGTCGGGAACGTCCCGACAAAACGCCCGACGCCGTTTCCGACGCCGGGAGTCCGCCGGAACCGCCGAAGCGGCCCCGACGTTCAGGGAAACTTCCGGCGGCGCGAACCGCCGGAGGCGACGGGCTCTCTCGGAAGCGTCCAACAACCGCGCCCGTCTTTGGCGGCGGATTCGAAGCCCCTCGCGGGCCTAATCGCTCGTGGCGATTTCTTTCGACGCCGAATCGATGGAAGCGTCGAGAGAAAACACGTCAATGTTCATTGTTGTTTCTCCGGAGCGGCGAACGTTTTATTTGCCAATCTCTTTTGGACTAATCTTAAGGTTACAAAACGCTTCTTTTAATGCTTTAAGATACCTTTCTGCGTCATCGCAAGCGATTCCCCAATCTTCGTTGGTTTCAAAGACGTTTAACCATATGTCAAACCGATTCATTAAATCCCAAGCATATCGCAGAGATTCAGCCCCAAAGATTTCCGCAATATCCGATTTTGTTGCTCCGAGACTCACGGCAATGATCAACAATTTATCGCGTAAAGGCATTGCAGCGTCAACAGCTCCAAAATAGGCCGACGCACGGTCGTTGAGATACATGTTACGCCAATCAACTGGTAAATACATAGCAGTTCCTTTTAAACAGTTAACGTCGCCCGCGACGTTTTCTATTGTTGCCGTAATGTGCTTTCGCTTGCATTCAGCGCAAGTTCGCAAATTCGAGCGACCAACATCAAGAAGCGGCGACCGTCGACGCCGACAGCTTCGTGAATTTCGCGAATCTGATTGTCCATCGTTTTTTCTCCGTTAAAATGAAGTCCGGCGAGCGCCGATTGCAGTCGGTTGGCCCGCCCAAAAGAATTAGCGCTCAAAGAATCAAAAACGCGTTCTCTTGTTGACTTGTTCGATATTGATTAACGAGCTTTCAACGCGGCGAGCATACCGTCGACATAGGTTTCGACAAGCCGAAAAAGGTCGGCGTCGAGCGCTCGAATTTTTTCAACAAACGAACGCACGAGTTCTTGATTGAGTTCCATTGTCGTTTATCCTTAATTAACGAGCGCAGTCCAAGCTCGACGCCCGGGACCAATCAGACGGCGAGCAAACGCGATTTTGAAGAACAGCAGACAAAACCGAGTTTTTTGTCGACTGCGGCTCTTTTGTTGACCTGCAATCATTCTAACGACTATTTTTTGTTTGTCAACACACAATGCGGAAAATTTTTAGTGTTTTCTGTTGACGGTTCAACAAAAGTTGTTAAAATCTAATCGAGAGGTTAAAAAATGACTATTAACGACAGAATCAAATTAGTTCGCGGCAAGATGTCGCAACGTGAATTTGGCGAGCGTATTGGCGCGACGCGAAATCAAGTCGCTTTTGCCGAAGGCGACGGCCATACCGTTACCGGCTTGTTTATCGCTTCCGTAAGCGGCAATTTTGGCGTTCGTACAGAATGGCTGTTGACCGGCGAAGGCGATATGTACGTTCAGAAGAACGGGGAGCCGCAAAAGTCTCCGCGTGAATTGGCCGAGCAATATCTGCTCGAGAAGTTCCGCGCCTTACCGCCGGAGCTTCAAGAAGACGTCGTGAACTTCTGCAGTCTCTTTGTCGATGAAAGGAAGCGAAATTTTAAAAAACGTCTCGACGCGCACACTGCTACTGATTGCCAAGACGGCGCTTGAGGAGCTTGAACGCCGCGAGTAATCACGCAACAACTAACCTTAACAACCTGCCTCGCTGCCGGACCAAATATGCGGCGAGACAGGTTAGAAAGAACAGAAAATGTCAGAAGAAAAACGCACTGTCGTTACGTCTCAAAAACCTGTCGTTTTTTACGATATTTTTATTGCCGGTCCCGGCGATGTATATGAAGAACGCTTGTATATTCGAGATAAAATTCTTCTTTGGACGCGCGATAATGCGGAAACCACCGGAATTCACCTTCGTCCGCGTATGTGGGAACTTGATTCGCCAGGCGGCACTTGGCCTAAAGACCACGAGCGTCCAGAAAAGAATAGCTCGCAATGGATAATCGACGAGAAGGTTGTTAAACGTTGCGATTACCTCTTGGCCGTTTTTGCAGATAAACTTGGCTTTCAATCGGAAGACAAATATCCTAGCGGCACAGCTCGTGAAATCGACATTCACGCCTCCTCCGGCAAGCCTGCTAAGATTTTTTTCTGTACTTCTCCTTATGAAGGCAACGACCCAGAGAAAAAGCAAGAACGTCAACGTTTAGACGAATATCGTCAAACGATTGAACGCCAAGAATACCCTTGGGTCGCCGCTTACCATCCTTACCCGCGAGAAAAATTTGAAGTTAGGTTTGACGTGCAATTCGATTTGCTGATTAAAGAAATCAAGGAACAGGCAATTCAAGATTTCAAATCCCTTGAACCCGTCAAAACACCGTTGCCACACGAAATTCTTTTGCTCCTTGCGTTAGCAGATAGCGATAAAGACGATGGATTTCGTGTTTTTTACACTCTTCCTTTCGGCGAAAAAGATTTCGGCAATTATGTCATCTCTGCCGCCGGCAAATTTTACAATAAGCAGCCGAAGGAAGCTAATCACAAACAAACGACTCACTGGAAAGATATTGTCGAGCTTGCTTTAAGAGAAAAACTGTTCGTCAAGGATGATCCCACTACGTCTTATATTTATCCCGATCTTGAAGAAAAAGTAGATATTATGGAGCGAATCCATCTTTATAAAACTTTTGATCTTTTTAGACTAGCCTCTGAAGGTTATAAGGCTGTTGAAGAATTAAAGCGTCAAGAAGAACGCGGCGAAAAAGATTACGTTTTATATCGCTCTACTCCCTAACAGTAGCCAAGGGGACTCGCACGGAACAAAAGCGCACAAGGAGCTTGAGCGCCTCGAGTAATCGCAATAGCTAACCTTAAAATCCGCCTCGCCGCCGGACCAAATATGCGGCGAGACGGGTTAGAAAGAACAGAAAATGACGGAAGAAAATCGCGGGGATACCATTCCCCCTAAAGTCTTTATTTCTTATTCCTGGGCTTGTCAGCAATTTGCAACGGAACTAGCGTGCGCATTGCGTACCGACGGCGTTGATGTGAAATTCGATCGATGGGATTTAAAGGTTGGCGACGACAAGTTTTGTTTTATGGAACAATGCGTCGTCGACCCGGCAATCGACAAGGTTCTCATACTATCTGATAAAACATACGCCCAAAAAGCGAATAATCGCAACGGCGGCGTTGGCAACGAAACCTCGTTGATTTCAGCTGACGTATATGAAAAATCTCAACAGCAAAAATTCATTCCCGTTGTAATTGAAAAAGATGAGAACGGTAACGTTTTTTTGCCTGCTTACTTAAAATCGCGTATGTACGTCGACTTTTCTTCTCGCGACCTGACAGGCGCCGAGTACCAGAATCTTTTGAGAGTCGTATATGAAAAAGATGCCGTCCCCCGCCCTCCGCTTGGCACACCGCCTACTTGGTTAACCGAGGAGCCTGCCGTCTTGAAAACTTCGCTATCTGTTAAATCTGACTTCCAAGCGCCTCCAAGCGTTCTAGAAACGGTCTCTCGATTGTCGCCGGAGGCTCGAAAGTTGTTAATCGCGCTTTCAAACGACGAACGGGGAATTGTTGTAAAAGGTGTTAGTCGCGCAGGAACAAGACTTGTATGTCAAGGCCTCGATATTCCACAAAAAACGCCGAGAGACCAAGCGAAAGCAGGCGAGGTCTTGGAACAATTGATAACCTTTGAACTCGTCGATAAATTTGGCGATAGAGGAACAGCGTGGAAAATCAACGATCATGGGTTTGACGTTGCCGACGAATTGCAAAGGCCGGAAATCGTCGTCGTTCATCCCCCTAAATCGGAATTTATGAAAAATTTTGAAAAAGGATTCGGGCCAACAAGATAACATCCGCGCCCGCCGAACCGAGCGTTTGACGTCGCCGCGTCGGTTCGGTCGACGCTCCGCAAAAAAACGGCGAGAACGTTCCCCGCTCTCGCCGTCTTCGCGTTGTTGTTCTACTTACGTTCGGGCTTGTCCGCCGTCGGGGCCGCGCCCGTTTTCATCCAGCCGACCGCTCCGGCGACGCCAAACGCGGCGACCGCGGCCCACTCGCGTCCGCAAAACGCGCAATAACATCCGGCGGCAATCCCCAAAACAATGATCGCCGTCGCTAAATACAAGCCTTTCGCGGTCAAACCCTGCTCGCGCCGATTTTCGGCGATCGTCGCGTCGAGCGCTTTTTCTCGCAACGTCTGCTCTTTTTGCGCCATCTCGACGAGAACGTCCAAAATATCCGGCGAAATTTGCGCGTATCGCTCCAGCATCTCCGGCGGAGGAAGCGGCCCCGAAAACTCGCGCGCAACGCACAAGAGTTCTTTTTGACCGGTCGCCGAGTCGGTTCGGAGCATACGCCCGTCTTCGCGAACGTCCGGAACGGTCGCCTTATCTTTCTTTTTCGCGGTCATAACGCTTCGTCGCTCCGTTTAGGTAATCGCCGACGTTGCGCCAATACCCGCCTAAACGGCGCGCGTCTTCGCGATAACCGTCTTGCGTCGGCGGAAACGGTTTGAGTCGCGACGCCGAACCTAGGTTTAAGTAAGACGCGCCGGAGCCAAGCGCCGCTTCGCCGCGTCGAAAGCCTTTAAGCCATTCTTGCATCGGTTCGCCTTTCGTTTAAAAGTTTGCCGAGACTTGCTAACGTCTCGCTTTTCGATATGCGTCTTGCGCATACTTCCACGCCGTTATTTTATCCTATAGAGAGCCGCTTGCCTAGCCGGTCAGTTAAAAATCGGAATTATTTCTTGCGAAAAATCGCCGTTATTTTCCATTTTTGGACGTTTTTGTCCAAAACGTTTTTACGTTTTTTGGCTTTTGCCTCGAAAACCGTCTTTACGTTTTTCTTAAATATGCTATACTAAGTTTGCGAGGCAGGAAACTTGCAACTTAAATAAATCGTTTGACAATTCAACTTCCGCAATCGAAAGGACGCGCGATGGGTATCCGAGAATTGAGAGAAGACGACGCGGCGACGTCGGGAGTCGAACGTCGATATTTCGACGCGAAAGACGAGGCGTTCGTTCGCGCCGTCTTTGCCGGAGCCGACCTCGAAACCGCCGAGCGAATCGCGTCGGAGACGGCGGCCAAGTCGACGGCGAAACGGGGCGGCGCTCGACCGGGCGCGGGTCGCAAACCGACCGGGCGCAAGAACGCCGTCGCGGTGAATTTCAAGGTTTCCGCCGAACTGAAAGCGACGTTTGAAGAGAAGGCGCGGCGAGCCGGACTAACCGGCGTCGAGTTCTTCAAGCGGCTCGTCGAAAACGCGTGAACGCGCGGAGATTTTCCCGGCGCGCGTTTGAGCGTTTGGGGTAAAGTTTTGGGTAAAATTGGGTAAAAAAACGAGCGAAAAAAGGGTAAAAAAACGCGTTTTTCGCGTTTTGACTTTCGCGTGAAAAAGTCGGTTTCGCTCGTAAAAACGCGGTAAAAAAGCAAGCAAACGAAAACCGAACGACAACGCGACCGTCGGCCTCCGAAGCCGAAGGTTGCTGGTTCGACTCCAGTCGGAGACGCTTTTTTATGTCCCGTTATCCCCGGGACTTAAAAAGTTTCTTGACTCTTTTGGTTTTGACTCGGTTTCTTGAAAAATAGACACGGTGGCTATTTTCCAGGAGCTGGTTCAATGAAAACTCGCCTTCCGAAACTTTGTCGGAACAAATTGCGCGACGCCGCGTTCGTCTATTGCGGCAAGCGGAAAATTTATCTCGGAAAATGGGGCGCGCCGGAAACGATCGCGGCGTATCGTCGGTATATTGCGGAATTGGCGTCGGGTCGCGTTTCCGTTGGCGACGGCGCCGAAGCGGAGAAAGCCGTCGTTACCGTCGCCGAGTTGGCCGTCGCGTTCTTGTCCGACAAGAAAGACTATTACGTCAAAGACGGCGCTTCGACGCGGCAACACGAGCGTTACCGCGTCGCGCTTTCGTTCCCGGTCGAGTTCTTCCCCGCGACGCCGGTCGACGACTTCGGCCCGAAAAAGCTCCTTTTTTGCCGCGACGAAATGGAAAAAAGCGGGCGGTTCGCGCGGTCGTATATCAACACGTTAATCAACTGCGTTCGAACGGTCTTCCGTTGGGGCGTCGGGCTCGAACTCGTTCGCCCGGAAACGCTCGTCGGTCTCCAAGCCGTCCCGCCGCTCAAGCGCGACAAGTCGACCGCCCGCGAAGTCGCCCCGGTCGAACCGGTTCCCGGCCCCGTCGTCGACGCGACGCTTCCCTTCCTCCCCGACCGCGTCGCCGCGATGGTTCGGCTCCAACGGCTGACCGGAATGCGCCCCGGCGAAGTCTGCGCGATGCGAGCGGGCGACGTCGACCGCTCCGGCGCGGTTTGGATTTACACGCTCCGCACCGACAAGACGGCGCACCGTCGGGCCGCGCCGGCGAAGAAGCGCGTCCCGCTCGGACGTCGAGCGCAAGCGATTTTGACGCCGTATCTCGTCGAAAAAGCCGACGATCCGGACGCGTTCCTCTTTTCGCCCCGCGACGCCGCCCGCGACCGAGCGTTCGAGCGCCGCCAACGACGCAAAACGCCCCTTACGCCGTCGCAAGCGGCGCGCGACGCGACCCCGAAAACGCGTCGTTACAACGATTTTTACGCCGAAAATCTTTACTGCAAAATCATTGCGAAGGGAGCGGAGCGCGCCGGAGTCGAGCGTTGGGCGCCGAATCGATTGCGCCACCTCTACGCGACGGAAGTCCGGGCGAAATTCGGCCTCGAAGCGGCGCAAATTATGCTCGGACACGCCCGCGCCGACGTTACGCAAATTTACGCCGAACGCGACTTCCAAAAAGCCGCGCAAATCGCCGCCGAAATCGGTTGACGCTAAAATCGGCTGAAAAGAATCTCCGCGCCGGTCTTTCGCCGGGCGGCGCAATACGACGCGGAAAGCGGTCGCGCCTCGACGCCGGGATAGAGCGCGCGAATCTCCGTCGCGTCGTCGTAAGTCAAGAGCCAAGGCGCCGCGACGTCGTTCAAGAGCGCGTCGGCGAGCCGGGCGTGTTCGGACGCGTCGAACGAACGCCGGTAAAGCCGCGGACCTTGCGTCCAATACGGCGGATCGGCGAAAACGACGACGCGACGGTCGGGCGTCTCGCTCTGCAAACTCCGGAGGAACGTCGCGAAGTCGGCGCAAGAAACGCGAATCGCGTCCCGGCATTCGGCGAGCGCGACGACGCGGCGAACGAGCGTTTCGCGGTTGAAGCGGGCGTCGAGTTTGTCCGCTCCGGCTTGCGCGGCGCCGCCGATCGGCCCGGCGGTCGCGATTCCCGAGCGGCTCGTCCGGTTCAGGTAGAAGAACGCGAACCCCAACTCGAACGAAAGCGCGCCGCGACGTTCGGCGTAAACCCGCGCTTGCCGGGCCCGTTCGGCGAGGTCGAGCGGAACCGTTCGAATCGCGTCGACGAAACGCTCCGTCTCGTTCAGCGCCGCCGACCAAAACGACGCGACCGCTTCGTCGGCGTCGTTCAACGCGATTTCGGCGACGCGCCCGGCGAGCAAAAGCGAGGTCGCGACGCCCGCGCCCCCGGCGAACGGTTCGGCGAAACAAACGTCCGCGCCGAGCCCGGACGCGTCCAAAATCGCCGCGACCGGCGCCGCGAGCTTCGTCTTCCCGCCCGGATAACGGAGCGGCGACGCAAACGGGAAACGCGACGCGACCATTCGTTAAATCTCCAAATCGAAATACGTCGCGGTCGCAATCTCCGACGCGGCGACCGTTTGCGTCGTCGGCGGAAGCGCGTCGAAACCAAAGTAACTCAACGTTTCGAACGCGTAAAGCGGGTCGGCGCGCTCGACGACCGCGTTCGTCGGAATCGCGCGTCGTCGGACAAAGCGATAGTCGAAACCGCGTTTGAGAAAAATCGTTCCGCGTTGCGCCGTCGAAGTAAGCGTTCCGCAATGGTCGACTTCGCGACAAACGATTTTCTCGCCGGTCGTTAAATTCTCAACGCCGACGACGGGGCGCGGCCAATAGACGCCTCCCCAGTTCGACGTCGAGGTCGAGCGCGGCGCGTTATTGTAAGCGTTCGGCGTTCCGTAGTCGGGCGCGAAGTTGAACGCGACCGCGTCCGACGGGTAATCCTCGCTCGGCGCGGCGAGGTAAAGCGTCCATTGATACCCTTGCGCCCGCGTCGAATAACGAGCGGCGAACCAAGTCGCGGCGGCGAAACGCTCCGGTTGGTTCGCGACAAACGTATTTTCGATAAAAGAGCGCAATTGGTCGGGCGGGTAATTCGGCGACGGCCCCAACGTCGCCGTTTCAAAGCTCGTGTAGTCGTAAAAATTAACGCCTGTCAAACACGCTTCGAGAAACGGCGCGCCGCCCGCCGCGACCTTCTCGT
Source organism: Thermoguttaceae bacterium (assembly GCA_017937685.1). Classification (GTDB taxonomy): domain Bacteria; phylum Planctomycetota; class Planctomycetia; order Pirellulales; family Thermoguttaceae; genus RUG369. The sequence continues at coordinate 10,109 of JAGBDD010000235.1, forward strand.
CGCTAAACTCTCGAACGACGGCGCGGAAACCGTCGTTAAAGTAATTGTTCGCGAAAGTCGACGTCGTCGTAACGCCGGTAAGCGGATTGGTCGCGCGACGCGAAAACGAAACGCCGGACGGGTAAACCCAGTCGGGCGCGACGAACGCCGCCTTGCGGTTGTCGAACCGATTCGGACGAACGACGATCATATTAACGGCTCCGCCGCGACGACGAGGTAGCGGTTCCAAGTCGGCGACCACTCGAAAACGACGCTTTGCCCGACAAGAAGCGTCGTTCCGTTCGTCGTATTCGAACCGATCCAGTCGAACACGTCAACCAAGTCGCCGTTCGTTACGCCGTTCGTCGCGTCTTGAAGTTGCGAACGAACCAAGTACCAATTTAAGTCCGCGCCCAACGCTTCGACGGTTCCGACGCCAAGTCGGCTTCCCTCGCCCGCCGGAGCCGACAAGAGTTCCCAACGTCCGCGCCACACGACGAACGCGGTCGCGTCGGCGGCGGTCGGCGCGGTTTCGCTTTCGAACGCAAGGGGCGCGGCGACGTCGAACTCGAACGACGCGTCGACCGCGTCGCCGACGACGAAGTTCGCCTTCGCCGTCCAAAGACCGGCGTTGTTCCGCGACCACTCGCCGACAATCCGCGCCGGGCGGACGTCGTAAAAACGCGACGCGGTTCCGGGGGGCGCGGGCGTCGACGCTCCGGCGGCTCCGGTTCCGAATCCAAGCGCGTTTAGAGCGGCGTTGGCGCGGTCGAGCCAAGCAGAGTCGACTAACATCGGGGTTCCCATCGGGGACGGCTCCTTTCTTTTTCAACTTTTTTCGACGTTCGTTCACTCGCCTTCCTTCTCGTTCGCGCGCTCTTTTTTTTCGCCGTTTGATTAACGTTTCTTTTTAAGAAAAATCAAAAACGCGACGCTTCGGCCCTTAACGCGGGTCGAACGGGTTCGGAAGGTTCAGCGCGGCGAAGTCTTTCCAAGGGTTGACGCGGAACGTTCGGTAGACCGGCGCGGCGCCCGGCGCGAGTTCCGCCCCGGCGCCGTTCAAGAGCGTCGGCGACTCTTTCGGGCTCCCGTCGTCGTTCAAGATTCGGTAAACGCCGCGCGTCCCGGTTGCGTAAAACCCGGCGTCGGCGCGTTTTACGAGCCAACCTAACGAGCGGTAAACGATCGAATACGACACGTTCCAACGCCGACCGCCGCTCGTCAGCTCCAAACTCGGAACGATCGCCTTCACTTTCAGCGTCGCGACGTCGCACCCCCAAATCGGCTCGGCGTTGATCGAGTTCCAAAATTCGAGCGCGCGCGGCCAAGGGTTCGCCCGTTCCCGACGCCGGAACGTCAACGCAAGTCGCCCAAATTCGACGTTTAACGGGTCGTCAAACCATTCGCCCAAACTGTTGACGTTCGCCGCGCCGTCCAAGTCGAACGGGAGCGCGCAGTTCTCCGACTCCGGCGCCGCGTCGATCGTCAAAATCGTTTCGTTTTCGGCGTTTGCATCTCCGTCGGCGCCCGCGTCGTCCGCCGAACTTTCCGGAACGCCGCCGAGCGAATAGTTCATTCGCCAACAGAAAAAGCCGTCGCGCTTGCCGTCGTAAGACGTTGAAAATCCGGTGTATCGAACGCCGGAATTACGGTAAAGCGCGCCCGGTTGCGGCAATTTGCTCGACGCGTAAAACTCGTATGGATTATCGTCCCGAGAATCGCAGTAAGCGCGGTATTCGACCGAGCCGGAACCGGTCAAGCGCGGCTTGCCGTTGAGCCAAACGCCGTCCCAATCGGCGCCCGGATTCTCCGCGATCTTCGCGACTTTGCGCAACATTTCGCTTTCTCCTTTTATTTCAACGTTTACATTAACCGCGCCAAACCGGAATCGCGTTCGCCGCGAACGCTTGCCGGATTTGCCCCAACTCGCGGAGCGAGCGTTCGGCGAAGGTCGTTTGGCGCGCCGCGTAATCGAGCGCTTTCGTTTGGTAATTTTTCGCCGCCCCGACTTGCATCGAGTAAAGCGCGGAACTTCCCATTTCGGCGGCGTTTAGCTTCGCCGCCAACGACTCGCCCGACTTTTGCGCCGACGCCGAAAAGTCTCGCGCCGCCGACGCAAGTTCTTTCGCCGCGCCCGTTGCGTCGTCTTGCGGGTCGAACTCGCGACGCGCCGCCTCTTCGAGCTTTTTGCGCTCGTCGGCGGTAATCGCCTTGTCGTCGAACGCCGCGTCGATCTTGTCGAGACGCTCTTTCAGCTTTTCGGCGGGCGTTTTCAGCGATTCGAGGAGCGCGTCGACGCCGAGTTCGGCCCGGGTCGCCTCCCGTTTTTGCGCCGCCGCGTCTTCCGCCGCCTTCGACTCTTCCTCCTTCGCCGCCAAGAGAAGCGCGTCCGCTTGCGCTTTCCGCTCGTTGTATTCCTCTTGCGTCATTGCGCCGACTTCGAGCGCGTCGGCGTATTTTTGCAGCGACGCGGCGACCTCCTCTTCGAGCGTTTTCGGCGGTTCGAGTTCCGCCAGCTTCGCCGCGAAGTTCGCCTCCGCGTCGAGCGCGGCCAACGCTTGCCGGTTCAGCTCGCCGGTCGCTTGCGCGACGTCTTCGACCGTTACCGTCGTCCCGTCGACGGCGGCGGCCCATTCGGCGTATTTGGCGGCGACGGCGGTCGCGTCGGTCAAGTCGAGCGGCGTTTTCTCTTGCGTCGGCGCGAAGTCCGCAATTCCGCTCGCTTTAAGCGCGTCTTCGCGAGCTTTTTGCGCCGCCGCTTCCGCCGCTTTTTGCGCTTCTTCGGCGCGTTTTGCCTCCGCGTCGGCGGCTCGTTTCGCTTCTTCCGCTTCCTTCGCGGCGGCGGTCGACTCGGCTTCTTTCGCCTTCTCGATCTCCGCGTCGAGCGCTTCGATCTTCGCCCGAACTTCGGCGGAACCGCGCGCGCCGTCGAGTTGCTCGAGAATCGCCTCATAATCCTTCTTTTCCGCTTCGAGCTTTTGAACTTCCGTTTTCGACGCTTCGACCGCCGCGTCGATCATCGCTTCCTGCGCCTCGACCATTCGAGCGTTCGCCGCCGCCCGCTCCGCTTGCAACGCTTGCAAACGTTCGACTTCCGAATAGTCCATATGCGCGCCCGCGCCCCCGGCGCCCATCCCGCCGGTTCCGATCGTCGCGCTGTTCCGGGCCGCTTCCGCGTCGGCTCGTTTCTGCTGTTCGGCGATTTCGCGGTCGAGCCGCTCGACGTTCGCCTTTTCCTCCGCGTAAGACTTGGCGCCGAGCGCTTCGCCGAACCCAAATTTCGCCGCGTCCGCCGCGTTTTTGATTTCGACGCCCGCCGCTTTCGCTCGTTTGCGCAACTCTTCGAACGCGTCCGACGCCGCGTCGACGTTCTTCGTCGCGTTCGCCGAGCTCGACTCCCAAGCCGTCCAAGCGGCGACGCCCGCGAGCGCGGCCCCGCCGACGATCGCCAACGCGTTCCCCGACGCCGCCTGCAGGAGCGCTTGCGCGACGGTCGCTTTTTCGGTCGCCTTTTGGAAGTCGTCCCAAAATTTCAGGATCGATTTTCCCGATTGGAACCCTTGCGCGAAATTCTCGACGCCCGCCGCGACCGCCGAAAGGGTTCGCGCCGCGTCGCTCGCCTCGCCGTCGAGCGTCGTTAAAACCGTTCCGACCTGCGAAAACCATCGCGAGGCGCCGCCGAGTCCCGCGACCAACCCGTCGAAAAGGTCGTCCGGAATCGCCTCTTCCAGCTCGCCGGTCGCGTCGGTCGCTTTCTTCGCGGCGACGACAATTTCGCCGAGCCGGTCGCGGACGTTCCCCGCCTCGTCCTTAAAAAAGCCGAGCGCCTTTTGAATTTTCGTCAAGCCCTCGACGAAACCGCCGTTCGCGTCGCGGACGTTTCCGAGTTCGTCGACCCATTCCCCCGCCGCGACTTGCGACTTGTTCAGCCCGGCGACGCAACGTCCCAGCGAGTTGACGAGGAGCCCTTGCGCGTCGACCGTTGCGCCGAGCGCTTTCGCCCAACGCGGAACTTTCGCCGACGCCGACGCGACCGCGTCCGAAACTTTCGTCCAAGAATCGACGCTTGCGAGTCGCGCCCGCGACGCCGCGTCGACCGCCATTTCCTCCGCCCGCGCCGCCTCGACGACCGCCTTCGTTTGTTTCGCCGTCGCCTCGACGTTCGCGTCCGCCGCGTCGCGACGTTTCTTTTCCCCGTCGACGACCGCTTCGGCGACCGCGTTAAGCGCCGCCGTTTCGCGCTTTGCGCCCTCTTCGACGGCGGCGCCGATTTCCGCGAACGCCGCGACGGTCGCGTTCTTCTCCGCTTCAAAGACGGCTTTAGAACGCGAACGCGCCTCCGAGACTTCGTTAAGCGCCGCCGTTTGAACCGCTTGAGAACGCTCCGCGACTGCGTCGAGCGCTTGCGCCGTCTCTTGCGCTTTGACGACGGCGGCGTCCGCGCCTTCGAGATTGACCGCGACGTTAATCGTATTGGAAACGGTTTGACTCATTCGTCCCCTTCCAAGTATTCGAGAAATTCGTCTTCGCTAAGCGCTCTATCTCCGCGCCGATAAAGAAGATAGTCGTCGAGCGTTCCGCGTCCGCCGCTCTTCCAGAAGTAACGCCGCGCGTCCCGGTAATCGTCGCGGCGCCAGTCGAGTTCGCCGAAAACTTCAAAAACCGTTTTCCAACCGGCGATTTCCCACTCCGGCAACCGCAGAATCTCCGAAACCGGTCGCCGAAGCGTCCAAGCCAGCCGCCAAGGAAACGCGAAGTTTTCGTCCTCCGCTATTTTTTTTTAAAGGAGACGTCGACCCAATCCGCGTTCGCCGCCGCCAAAACGACGCGGTCGATCATAAACGCCGGGCCGTCGAGGAGCGCCGGAATATCCCCCTCGTTCAAAAGTTGTTCGCCGTTTTCGTCGACAAGCGACATAATCGTCGCGCGGACGGCGGCGGCGACTCGCTTTTCGTTCGGCGCGGATTCGTCGGCGTACTCGCGCAACAAGTCGCCGAAAATCAAGCGTTCCATCGGGCCGAACGTTTTCACGAACGCCTTGACGTTCGGGTTCCACCAAGAAATATCGATCGGACGGTTTTCTCGTTTCTTAACGAACATCGGCGGCGTCCTCCGTAATAAAAGCGCGCGAGTCTCTTTTCCCCATTTTGATAATCCGCACGCACGGCATAAAATGCGAGTCGAGAAGCGCGGCGCGATCGGCCTCGGTGAAAAGCGGCTCGCCGTTTTCGTCGACGAGCGCCATTATCGCGATCGAAACTTCGGCGTCGGCCCGCTCTTCGTTCGACGCGGTTTCGTCGCGGAAAATTCGCCGAAGTCGCTCAAATTCCAGCTGTTCGGCGAACGTAAACGTTTTCACAAACGCTTTTACGTCGTCGTTCCACTCGGAAATATCGACCGGGCGGCCCGGGATTTCCGACGCTTTCTTGATTTCCATCCGCTTCCCTTTCTTCGGTTTGTTCGGAGCTTTAATTCAACGCTCGCCGACGTTTAAACGTCGCGTCAAGACGTCGCTTCCGCGAGCGTAATTTCGTTCGTTTCGTTGTTGAGCGTCAACGTCTGCGCGCAAGTTTTCGACCCGCGTTTCGGCTTGCCGGAAACTTGAAAATTCAGCGTCGACGTCATTTTTTGCTTCGCGGTTCCGGCGAACCCCATATCGCTCGTCAAAATCGCGGGCGCGCTGTAAACGACGTTATACGTTCGACTTCCGTTTTCCTTCTTCGTCAGTTTCCCGATTTTGAAAACGCCCAAATACGGCGAATCGACGTTCAGCTTTTCGAGCCGTTCGAGGATTCCGTCGACGTCGATCGCGCGGTCGACGTTCAGCGTCGCCGTCCCGGGCGTAATCTTGTCGGTTTCGTACTTCGTCCAATCGTCGACGTCTTCGATATCCTCCGCTTCCCGCGTCCCGACGGTCGGCGCCTGCGCGTCGAAACCGGTAACGCGACAGTCGAGCGGAATCGACGACGTTTTCGCAAATTTCAGGTCGGCGTATTCGGTTCCTTCGAGCGTCGAATCGGTTTCGCCCTCCGGACTTTGCGCGAGGAAAAACGCTTTCAAGTTCTTGACGTTCTCGACTTTCGGCATTGTTATTATATCTCCTTTCGGCATAAATTTCAACCCGGCGGCGCGCTAAACGCCGTCGATTTCGAGCAAAACAAAAAAAACGTATTCGGCGCAAAACGACTCCAAGACGCTCCCGCCCTCGACGTCCGGGTAAACCGCCGCCGACTCCTTGCGCCAATCGACGACGAAACCGCGCTCTTTTAAGAGGTCGAGCGTTCGCCGAACGACGCCGGAAGCGAACCGCGCCAAGCGCCGCGCCTCCGCCTTCGACGGCGCTCGCAAGTAAAGCGCGTTCTTGGTTTCGACGATTTCGCCGTCCTCGACGTCCGGCTCCGACGCGGTCGCCAACTCGCCGACTTCAAGCGTCGCGACGCCGTCGAACCGCCGCGTCGGCGCGACGTCGGAAAAAACGTTCTCGGCGCGCAACGACTCGACGCCGTCGCCGACGCCGCGTCGCAGTTCGTCCGTCAAAATCGCGATCAAATCGAAGTCAACCGGAACCGTCATCGCTTAAACACCTTCTCGGCAAGGGTTTGGTTAATCGCAAAAATTGCGTCGACGAACCCCTCGGCGGTCGGCGCGGCGCGCTCGAAGAAGCGGAGCGGTTTCGTAACGACGTAATTTCCGGTCGTCGAATTGACTCGGTCGGCGCGACGTATCTTGACGTCGCGAAAGCGTTTCCGCGCGTAAAACTCGCCGTCGACGCCGCGTCGCGACTCCCAACGTTCGAAGAGCCGCCCTCCCTCCATTCGCCGAAAATAGCCCGACTCGTGAAACCGCCAATAAACGATCGGCTCCGCGTACTCCGCCGCCGAAATTCGGTCGCGCCGAAATTCGCCGGTTCGCCGGTTGAGTTCGAGCGAGCCGCGACTTTTCGACCAACGCTTCGCGACGTCAAGGTCGCCGCGAACGCCGACGAAACCGACCGTTCGCCCGCTCGTTTTCCCGGTCGAGTCGGTTCGAGCGTAAAACTTGACGCGCGAACCGATTGAGTTCGACAGTTTCCAATGCTCGCGCCCTAAAATCCGACGCGCCGCTTGCGCCGTCCGTTCCGCGAACTCCTCGACGGCCTCTTGGTAAGCGTCTTGAAGTTCGACGCCGAGCGACGCGACGTCGTTCGAAATTTTCGCGAGCGCGTCCCCGAACCCGGTCGCCGTAAAGCGGAGCGCGAACCCGTTTCCGCCCGAATGTTTCATCGCCGTTTTCCCTTCCGTTTTCCGCGTCTTAACGTTTTCTAATAGGTTCCGTACAAACAAGATAGCGCGCCCTTGCCGCTTCGTCGCGCCAAGTCTGACAGCGGTCGTCGTCGCGATTTTTGACGACGCGGAACGTTTCGACGCGCTCCCCGAACTCGACGTCGAGTTCGTCCCCGACCTCCGGCGCCGCGTCGAGCGAATCGGCCCGAAACGACCAAAGCGCCCGGTCGACCGCGACCGGATAAACGCCGCCGAGGGATCCGCTCCAAAACCTTTCCGGCGCGACGATTAGCGTCGTTTCGCCGCCGTCGCGACGCCGGTAAACCGCCCGCCGCCCTAACGCGTCTTGCGCCGCGCTTAAAATCTTGAAAACGTCGTCAAGCATTGTCTTTTCTCACTTTACGGACGTTTCAAACGTAACGACGACCGCGCCGCCGCCGACCAGCGTCAATTTAACCTGCGTCGCATAATCGCCGCTTTCCGGAAAAAGCGGTTTCGCCGCGACGTCGGGCGTCCAAACGAAATTCGGGCCCGGGCCGTCGTCGCCGTTCGACGGCCAATCGGCGTCGGCGGTCGGCGTTTCTAAAAGCGACGTTTGCGGGACTTCGACGGCGTTCCAACCGTCGACCGGCGTCCAAGTTCGCCCCAAATAATCGCCGATTCGATAAACGGTCGCGGTAATCGACGCGACGTCGCCGAGCGCGAGCGGCGTTCCCGCGCCGTCCAAAATTTGCGCGAGAAAGCGCGCCCCTTCGTTCCGATAGCAAACGCTTCCCGGCATAACGACCTTAACCCTTATTTTCCAATCGTTTCGAACGTTCCGAACCGCGACGACGGTCGCCGCGTAACGGTAAAACTTATCCGTCGGGAACCAAGCGGAATCGACGATAAACGTCGCGCCGTCGAAGACTCGGAATCGTTCTTTTCCGCTTAGCGCGACTTCGAGCGGCGACGCGTCTTCCGTCGGCGTTGTTGCGACGACTTCCCAGCCGTTCGGCGCGGCCGCGTTTTCCCGCTCGACGCAAACTCGCGCCGTTTCGTTGGTTGCGCTCCAAACAACGTTGGCCGTCGTCGGGCCGGTCGCGGTCGCCGTAAAGTCGGCGACTCCGGCGGAATAGTCGACGACGCGA
>JAGBDD010000030.1 GCA_017937685.1 Thermoguttaceae bacterium
CCCCGTCCGGCTCGAAGTCCGGCGACGGCGACAAGGCGGCGAGCCAAGCCTCGAGCGGGCCGAGCGCGCCGCGCAGGTAGTTGGAGTCCGGGTGATTTTCTTGCTCTTCGGTCGCTCGAACGACTTGCTCGAGCAACTTAACGTTTTGCTCTTGCCGTTCCTGTTGCGTCGCGCGCTGATGAACGCCGTGTCGCGTCGAGGTTTCCGGCTTGCAACCGACGTTCGCCGTCGCGCAACAAAGGAGCGTCGACGCCGTTAACGCCGAAAGAAGAGCCGACGGCGGAGAGAAAAAAGAGCCGAAATATCGCATCGAAAAATCCTCGAATGGGGAAATTGGGGAAAATGGAAAAAAATTAAGGGGTTGGCCCGAGGGAAAACGCGGGCGAAATAAGGAAAATGGGAAAACGTCGAAACGGCGCCGCGAAACGCGACGTCGGCGACCTTTCCTCTTCTTCTTTAGTATACGTCGTCGACGCGAGTTTGTCCAGCCCCGGCGACCGAGCGGCGCCGCAAAATCGAAACGGCGTTTTTCGGAGAGAAAAGCGACGACGCGTCGGCGGCGGAGCGTTTGAAAACGTCGTTTAAAGCGCCGAATATAGCGACGCGTTGCAAAAATGCGGGAATCAAAAACGCCGCGTCGCCGAGGGAAAAGGGGAACGTTCGCCGCGAACCGGTCGAGGCCCGGCGCTTCCGATTGACGCCGCCGCGCAAATCTTTATAATAAGGGGAACGAAAGCGCGTCGTTCCGGCGCGTTCCGGCTCCGCCGCGAGCGGCGAAACGTCGTTTCGAGCGGAAAAGTCGATAAATTGGAAAAAATGCAAGAAATTTAACGTTTTTAAACGGAAGAGGAAGCGAGATGACGGACGCGTTGAAAAAATTGGGGGAAATCGGGTTTCTGCCGACGGTCGACGTCGCGGACGCGGCGAAGGCGGTCGAAACGGCTAAAGCGTTGAACGAAGGCGGAATCGGCGCTTGCGTCGCGACGGTCGAAACGGCGGCGGCGATTCGCGCGGCGCTTCCGGAATGCGTTCTCGGCGCTTGCGTCGCGACGGCGGAAAACGTCGACGCGGCGGTTGCGGCGGGCGTCGATTTCGTCGTTTCGGCGGGCCTGAATCCGGCGCTCGTCGAATACTGCGTCGGCAAAAACGTCGCGATCGTTCCGGGCGCGACGACGGCGAGCGAAATCGAACTCGGCGTTTCGCTCGGTTTGACCGTTTTCAACTTCTTCCCGGCGCCGGTCGCGGGCGGTTTGACCGCGATCAAAGCGCTCGCCGAAGCGTTCCCGACCGTTCGCTTTATTCCGACCGGCGCGGTCGACTGGGCCGAAATCGACGCTTATTCCCGTTGCAACGCGATTCTTGCGATCGGCGGTCGCTTCGTCGCGCCTTGCTCGGCGGTCGCCGCGGGCGATTGGGCCGGAATCGCCGCGAACGCGAAGCGCGCCGTCGAACTTCTTCTCGGGCTCGAAATGGGACACGTCGGGATTAACTGCCAATCGTCCGACGAAGCGGGCGCGACCGCCGATTGGTTCTTCAAGACGTTCGGTTTGGCGACTCGCGAAACGCCGATTTCGTTCTTCGCCGGCGCAGCGGTCGAAACGATGAAGTCGCCGAGTTTCGGGGCCAACGGACATATCGGGATCGCCGCCAACTCCGCCGCTCGAGCCGCGTATCACCTGCAACGTCAAGGCGTCGAGTTCCGCGCCTTCAAATGCGCGCCGGACGGAACGCTGATCGCCGCGTATTTGACGGAAGAAATCGGCGGTTTCGCGGTTCACCTTTGCCCGAAATATTGATTTTAGGCCGTTTAAACGAGCGAAGCCGCCGCTTTCTTAACGAGAAATCGGCGGTTTCGGGGCTCGCCTTTGCCCGAAATATTGATTTTAGGCCGTTTAAACGAGCGAAGCCGCCGCTTCCTTAACGAGAAATCGGCGGTTTCGGGGCTCGCCTTTGCCCGAAACGTTTTGATTTCGGAACGATAAAACGCCTTTTCAAACGTTTGTCGGGCGTTGTTATTCGACGAACGCTTGAAAATGTTGAAAAATGTCGCGACATTAAGTCGCCTAAAACGACGGTTGGCGGCTAAAGTCGACCGTCGAACGAACAAAGAACGACGCTTGCCGGTAAAATAGAGTGTTTAAGTGGAATAGGCAAGGCGGAATAAGTGAAATATAGCGAGTAATTAACGAAAGGAACGTCGCGAAATGACGACCGAAACGAAGCGATACGACGTCGCGATTTTGGGCGCCGGGCCCGGCGGATACGTTTGCGCGCTCGACTGCGCGCGCTTGGGGTTGAAAACGGCGCTGATCGAAGCGCGGGAACTCGGCGGAACCTGCCTGAATCGCGGGTGCATTCCGACGAAAACGCTCCTGCACAGCGCGGAAGTTTATCGCGAAACGCTCGACGCGGCGAAGTTCGGCGTTTCGGCGACCGACGTTTCGTTCGATTATTCGGTCGCGAACGCTCGACGCGAGAAAGTCGTCGCGCAGTCGCGAACGGGAATCAAGAATCTCGAAAAGGCGGCGGGCGTCGACGTTCTTTTCGGGCGCGGCGTTTTGACGAGCGCGACGACGATTCGCGTCGAACCGACCGCTTCGTCCGCCGCCGACGCGGAGCCGTTCGAGATCGAAGCGGCGAAAATCGTCGTCGCCGTCGGCGCGAACCCGTCGCGACCGCCGATTCCGGGGCTCGACTCGCCGGAAGTTTGGACGAGCGACGAACTGCTGACGGCGTCCGCCCTTCCGGAAAGCGCGGTAATCGTCGGCGGCGGGGTGATCGGCGTCGAGTTCGCGACCTTGTTGGCGGCGCTCGGGAAAAAAGTAACGATTTTGGAAGGCGCGCCCGGGATTTTGCTCGCGGTCGACCCGGAATTGACGAAACTTCTCGCGCGGCAGTTCAAGAAATGGAAAATCGACGTCAAAACCGGCGTTAAAGTAACGAAAATCGACGCGACGACGGGACAAAATGGGGAAAACGGCGAAGCGGCGCTGGTTGAAACGGTCGTTTCGTTTGAGGAAAAGGGCGAAATTAAGACCGTCGCGGCGGAACGTTGCGTCGTTTGCGTCGGGCGTTCTCCGGCGACGCGCGGGCTCGGGCTCGAAACGGCGGGCGTCGCGACGACGGCTCGCGGTTTCGTCGAGGTCGACGAATTTTTGCGGACGAACGTTCCGAACATTTTTGCGATCGGCGACGCGACCGGGAAGATTCAGCTGGCGCACGTCGCGTCGGAACAGGCTCGCGTCGCGGCGCGCGCTTGCGCCGGAAACTTCGACGTCGCAATGAATTACGACGTCGTTCCGAGTTGCGTTTACTCGACGCCGGAGATCGGCTTGGTCGGCCTTTCGGAGAGCGCGGCGACCGAAGCGGGGCTGGCGGTCGAAGTCGGGACGTTCCGCGTTCCGGCGAACGGACGGGCGCAGTCGGCGGGCGTCGACTCCGGTCTCGTTAAGGTGGTCGCGGACGCGGCGACCGGGAAACTGCTCGGCGCGCAAATGTTGGCGCCGCGAGCGACCGATATGATCGCGGAAGTCGCCGTCGCGCTCAAAGCCGGGCTGACCGCCGCCGATTTTGTCGCGACGATTCACCCGCACCCGACGTTCAGCGAAGCGTTGCAAGACGCGGCGCGTTCGATCGTTGAAAAATAGGCGGTTTGCGTAAATTGAGCAAGTGTGTCGACGACTTTTGATGATTGTCGGCGCGTTTTTTCTCGTTGCGTTGGGTTGCGTCGACGGCTTTTTTTAATCGTCGACGCGGCGATTTCTTGTCGGTCGCGTTGACTTGCGACGTCGAATCGGTTAAAATGGGAAAGTCGGCGGACGGCAGTTGAGCGTTCGTCGGCTTCTTTTTTTGGTTCGGAAGGAGGCGACGGCGGTTTCGACGGCGACGCGTCGCGTTTTCCGATCGATTTAAATTCGATTTTTAACGCTTTTATTGAAATGAGGATTGAAAATGAAAAAATGGCTCGCGATTTTCGGAGTTTTTTTGCTCGGCGCGGCGACGGTCGGGACGGCGAACGCGGACGACTCGGCGGCGAAAACGAACGAAAACGAAAAAACGACGCAAATTTTGTTCGTCGGGAACAGTTTTACCTTTTTTAACTCGCTGAACGACGTCGTCGAAAATATGTTGAACGTCTCCGGCGTTCCGACGAAAGCGGTTCGCAACGCGCCCGGCGGTTGGCGTTTGCGTCAACACTTCAACGGCGAAGTTCCGAAAAACGGGAAGTTTACGCCGACGCCGGAAGTCTTGAAGACCGCCGCTTGGGATTACGTCGTTTTGCAAGAGCAAAGCGCCGGGACGGTCAACGAACGCGAACAATATCTTGAATTCGGCGCGAAAATGGTCGACTTTGCTCGGAAAAATTGCGCCGATACGACCGTTCTCCTTTACCAAACTTGGGGGCGCTGCGACGGTATGTTCGCCGGATACGGCGACGACGACGCGAAAAAAGCCGAAACGATCGCCGCTTGGGAAAAACGTTACAATAAAAAAGCGGACGAAAAAATTGTCGCGGCGCTGAAAGACGGGATTCAAGGGGGCGTCGCCGTGTTGGCGGAGAAGACCGGCGCGACGGTTGCGCCGGTCGGCGAAGCGTTCGAACGCGTTAAAAACGAAACGAAAATCGACCTTTACTGCGACGAACCGGGGCAAAAACCGTTCCATCCGAACGCGACCGGGACGTATTTGGCCGGGTGCGTCTTCTTCAAAACGATTACCGGAAAGTCGCCGGTCGGGCTCTTTGCGAAACTCGCCGACGCTGGGAAGTCGCCGAAAGACGTCGCCGTCGAAAACGCCGCGACGCTCGAAAAAATCGCCGACGAAGTCGTTAAGAAATAACGCAAAACCGGTTTAACCGTTAAAATTGGCCGCGTTGTCGAACAAAAAGAAGGGCGCGCCGTTGAAAAAACGGCGCGCCTTTTGTTATTGTCGCGTTTTCAGCGTTAAAAGGCGTTAAGTCGACGAACGGCGTTTTTAACGTTAAAAGACGTCAAGGCGACGAACGACGTTTTTAACGTTAAAGGCGTCAAGTCGACGAACGACGCTTTCAACGTCGAGGAGCGTTTAAGTTGTTGACCGTCGACGTTGAAGAGTTGCGAGTCGACCGATCGGCGGAGAACGTCGAGGCCGACCGGTCGGTCTCGGCGAGCGTCGCGCTCATTTGTTCGCGTCGAGGAGTTGTTGCAACGTCGCTTCCTTTTGGACGCCGGAAAGGCGCGAAACGACTTCGCCGTTTTTGAAAATCAAAATCGTCGGGAGCGCGGCGACACCGAGTTTCGCGGCGAGGTTCGGCGTTTCGAACGCGTTCGCTTTCGCAATCACCGCCGAATCGCCGTTCGCTTGCGCCAACGCGGCGACGACCGGCGCGAACGCGCGGCACGGCCCGCACGTCGGCGACCAAAAGTCGACCAAGACCGGGCGCGTTTCTTGCAACACTTTCGCGTCGAAATCCGTTTCTTGCAGTTCGAGAATTTCGCTCATTTCGGGAAAACCTTTCGTTTTTAACGCTCGAAACGCCGGACGAAGCGGCGCGACGGAGCGGGAATTTTTAGGACGCGGCGTTAAAATCGTTAAATTCGACGCGACTTCGTCAAACGGACGAAAAACGCCGAATCCGAACGGTCGACGGACGCCGTTAAAGTTTCTTTAAGTCGCGCGTCTTCTCGTCTTGGCGGCGAGTTTTCGGCGCGGTCGGCTTAGGCGGTATGCGAAAACGCCGTCGAAACCTTGCGGCTCGGCGGCGTTTTCGCGTTTTTACGCGCTCGTCGGAGAAGGACGAACTCGAACGCAAACGTGAAAGCGCTCCGTTTTCTCCGACGTTAAGCGACGGTTCGGAAGTAAGTTAAGATTACTCTTCTTCTTCCTTGAGTTCCGCTTTCGCGATGATTTCTTGTTGGATGTTCCCCGGAACGACGTCGTAACGGTTGAACTCGATCGTGTAACTCCCTTGACCGCCGGTCATACTGGCCAACGCGCGGTTGTAGGTCGTTACTTCGGCCAACGGAACTTCCGCCTTGACCGTTTGGAAGCCGCCGCCCGCGTCTTCGACGCCCAACGGACGACCGCGACGCGCCGCGACGACGTCGGAGTTCACGTCCCCGACTTTGTCGACCGGAACCGTAACGTCGAGGTTGACGATCGGTTCGAGGAGCGCCGGACGCGCTTCCATAAAGGTAACTTTGAACGCGTTCGACGCCGCCGTCTTGAACGCTTGTTCGTTACTGTCGACCGGGTGGTGCTTGCCGAAGTGGACTTCCGCGCAAAGGTCTTGGACGTGGAAACCGGCGATGACGCCGCGTTCCATACGTTCTTTAAAGCCCTTGTCGATCGCCGGCATAAAGTTCGCCGGGATCGTGCCGCCGACGACGGAGTCGATCCAAAGGAAGTTGTTTTCCGGGAAGTACTTCCATTCTTTCATCGACGGGAAACGGTCCTTGTTCGTCGCAAATTCTTCCGGATCGGTTCCGCCCGGGAACGGATACATACGAACGTGAACTTCGCCGAATTGGCCCGCGCCGCCCGATTGTTTCTTGTGGCGATACATCCCTTCCGCTTTTTGTTGAATCGTTTCGCGGTACGGAATCTTCGGTTCTTTCGTGTCGAGTTCGACCTTGTCGCGACGCTTCAGGCGTTCTTGCAAAATTTGCAGGTGAAGTTCGCTCATCCCGGTGATGACGAGCTGTTTCGTTTGTTCGTTGCGTTCGACGCGGAAGGTCGAGTCTTCTTCGGCGAGTTTGCCGAGCGCGCCGGAGACCTTCGCTTCGTCGCCGCGGCTCTTCGGGAACGCGGCCAAACCGACCATCGGGGTCGGGAAGCCGAACGCCGGCATTTCGACGTCGCCGAGGGTCGCGCCGGTGCGGAGTTCGTCCGTCTTCGTAACGGCGACGATCATACCCGGGCCCGCTTCGTCGACCGGTTGCAGGTCGTTCGCGAGGACTTCGAAGAGTTGCGCGACTTTAAAGCCTTTGCGGGAACCGACGAGCGGAACGTTCGCGCCGGTCTTCA
>JAGBDD010000236.1 GCA_017937685.1 Thermoguttaceae bacterium
GACTTCGAGCCGGACGCGGAGTTCGACGCGCTCGCCGCCGAAACGGCCGCGCTCGCCGACGTCGCCCGCGACGGCGCACGGTTGGTCGCGCTTTTCCTCGACGAAAACGGAACGCCGACCGAACAAGACGCGAACGAACTGCACGCGGTCGTCGAACAAGCGGCGACGCAAACGAACGCGCTGGCGGAAAAACTCGACTCCGACGCGTTGCGACGTTTTGGAGCGTTCGCCGAAGAATTGCGCGGCAAGTTGGCCTCCGCGAAAGAGTTCCAGTTCGCCGACGCGACCGAAACGTTCCAAACGCAAATCCGACAATTCCAACGCTCGCCCTTTTACAACTTCGAAACGCTCGCCGCCGGACTCGGCGAATTTTCGCGCGTTTTGGATCTCGACGCGGTCTCCTTCTCGCCGCAAGACGCCGATTATTTAAAGGAAAGCGTTTGGTTCCGCAACGTTTTCAACTGGGCTAAAGGCAAAGACCAAAACGACTTGGCGGTCGTTTGCAGTTTGTTCGACTGGTCGGTCGTCAACGTGATTGCGACGCGCCCGATCGACGGTCCGGCGGGCCCGGTCGCTCAACGTCCTTGGCAAACGCTCTTGACGAGCGGCGGAACTCCGTTCGACCGCGCGCTCGTTTTCATCGAGTTGCTCCGTCAACACCGCCTCGACGCGTTCGTCGTTCGCCCCGACGGCGACGTTCCGACCGATTTCCCGCTGATCGTCGGCGTCCGTCTCGACGGCGAAACCTACCTCTTCGCGCCGGAATACGGTCTTCCGATTCCGGCGCCGGGCTCGGACGCGCTCGTTCTCGACGGCGGTCTCCGGTTCGCGCAAGTCGCGACGCTCGCGCAAGTCGCCGCCGACGACTCGATTCTCCGCCGTCTCGACTTGCCGGAGCGTCCCTTCCCGGCGACCTCCGCGCAATTCCAACGAACGGTCGCGCTCGTCCCGTCCTCGCCGTTCGCGACGTCGCAACGGGCGCTCGCGATGGAGCGCGAATTTAGCGGCGCCGTTTCGACGGTTCTCGCGACGCCGTTCGAATCGCAAAAGAAGCGGATCGCGGAACTTGCCGGCGTCGTTCGCGTCGAACGATTGCACGCGGCGAACGCGGCGCTGTTGGAGCAAATTTTCTTCCCGGTCGAATCGGAATTGTTGACGCGTCCTTACACGTTCGCGCTCGCAACCTCCGGCAACCTCGACGTTTCGGACAGTCAAAGCGACCGCGCCGACGACGCGTTCGCCAGCGGTTCGACGATCGTCGACGCCGAAGGCAAATTCCGCCCCAGCGCGAGCGGCCCGGTCGACGAAACCGCCGACGCGTCCGCGAGCGGAGCGAAGGGCGCGACCGTCGCGTCTCTTTGGAAGGGCAAAATCCTTTACTTGAAAGGTCGTTTCGTCGACGAAAAGGGCGCGGCGCATTGGCTCCAACAAGGGCGCGTTTCCGACCGTCAACTTCGTCAAGAAGAACGCGCAATTCCGGCGAAAACGGAGGCGACGGTCGCCCAATATATCGAATGGGCGCGGAGCCAAGGTCAAGAGCCGACGCAAGAAGAACTTCAAGCGTTGGCCCTTCAAACGGCGACGGAGCTTCAAGCGGAACTTGCGTTGAAACATTTTGTTAAAACCGCTTCCAATTTCTATTTGGCGCTCGTTTCGGACGCCGCCGGTCGCGAAGACGCCGCGCTCGGACGTTTGCAAGACGGGGCGCGCCGCCAAGAGAACGCCGGCGATCTTTGGAGCGCCGGAACGACTTACCTCCTTGCTCGCGTTTTGGAACGTCGCGGCGAAACGGCGAGCGCCGTCGGTTTGCTCCGCTCGACGCCGACCGACCCGGGCCGCCTTTTGCGCGCTCGTTGGCTCGCCCAACTTGCCGGGTTGCCGGAAGAAGCCGCTCCGGCGGAAGAAAACGCTCCGGTTGAAGAAACCGCTCCGGCGGAAGAAAACGCCCCGGCGGAAGAAAACGCCCCGGCGAGCGAAACCGCTCCGGCGGAGAAAACCGTCCCGGTTGAAGAAACCGCTCCGGCGGAAGAAAACGCTCCGGCGGAAGAAAACGCCTCGGCGAGCGAAACCGCTCCGGCGGAGAAAACCGTCCCGGTTGAAGAAAACGCTCCGGTTGAAGAAAACGCTCCGGCGGAAGAAAACGCCCCGGCGGAAGAAAACGCCCCGGCGGAAGAAAACGCCCCGGCGGAAGAAAACGCCCCGGTCGAAACGCGTTAATCGCCGTCAGTATTACCTCCGCTTATATTTCAAGCCGTCTTTCTTATAAAGACGGCTTTTTTCTTAAAAAACGGGCGCAAATCGCCGCAAAATCGCCGTTCCCCTTTGACTTCTTCCAAAAATTTGGCAAAATATTACCGACGCGTTCTTTCGGTTGCGCGACGCGCGCTCGCCGTCGACGGTTCGTTTCGCCGCCGCGCCGCTCGCCGCTCGTCCGAAAACGCGCCTTGCCGCAACATTGACTCCGTCGCCGCGCCGCCGAACGCCTTCGCCGCTTCGTTCGCGCTTTCTCGACGCTCGACTCGCCGTTTCGTTCGTTTCGATTCGCTCGGTCGACGCCGATTTCGGCCCGCGCGCCGCCGTTCGTTTAAAGGAAACGTCGAGAAATGCTTTACACTAAAGAAAATTGGGGGCCGGTTCCGTCCGGCTGGACGCGCCGGCGCCTCCTTGGGCTCCAAGAACTTAGCTCCGAAGAACTGACGATTTTGCTCGATTTGGCCGACCGTTTCCGCAAGGACGTTCTCGACAATCCGGAAAATCAACGCAAACTTCCGCTCTTAAACGGAAAAGCGATCGTCAACCTCTTTTTCGAAAACTCGACGCGCACCCGCGTCAGCTTCGGGCTCGCCGGTCGCCGCCTCGGGGCCGACGTGATTGAGTTTTCCGCCGCGACGAGCAGCCTCTCGAAGGGCGAAACGCTCGTCGACACCGCCCAAAACATCTTGGCGATGGGCGTCGACGCGGTCGTCGTTCGACATAGTTGCCCCGGCGCGCCGCGACTCTTGGCGGACAACCTTGCAAACTGCGCGGTCGTCAACGCCGGCGACGGCGCGCACGAACACCCGACGCAAGGGCTCCTCGATATTTTGACGATGCGCCAACGTCTCGGCTCCCTCGAAGGGAAAACGGTCGCGATCGTCGGCGACGTCGCGCACAGCCGCGTCGCCCGCTCGAACGTCTTCGCGCTCCAAAAACTCGGCGCGAAACCAATCGTTTGCGGCCCGTCGACCCTCGTTTCGCCGCATTGGGCCGAACTCGGCGTCGAATACGCTTACTCGCTCGACGAAATTTTGCCGCGCGTCGACGTGTTCAACCTCCTTCGCATTCAGCTCGAACGCCAAGTCGTCCGTCCGTTCCCGTCGCTCGCCGAGTACGCGCACCTTTACGCGATGAACGCCGAACGCCTCGCCCGTTGCAAAAAAGACGTCCTCGTCCTCGCGCCGGGTCCGATCAATCGCGGCGTCGAAATCACCCCGGAAGTCGCCGACGGCCCGCACTCCGCGATCCTCGACCAAGTAACGAACGGCGTCGCGGTGCGAATGGCCGCGCTTTGGGCGACGCTGACCGCCGTCGCGGAGCGCCGTTCTTAACGTTTTTTTTCGTTTAAACGGTTTTCCTTCCTTCGTTAAATCGCCGAAATTAACGAGCCAACGTTTAACGCGTTTTTAAACAAATACCGAGACAACAATGAGCAACGCCCTTCTTATTCAAAACGGACGCGTCGTCGACCCGGCGCAAAACCTCGACCAAATCGCCGACCTCTTGATCGTCGACGGGAAAATCGCCGCGCTCGGCGCCGACGCCGCTTCGCAAGCGCCGGAAGACGCCGTCAAAATCGACGCGACCGACAAAATCGTCGCGCCGGGGCTGATCGATATGCACGTTCACCTCCGCGAACCGGGGGGCGAAGACGCGGAAACGGTCGCGACCGGAACGCTCGCCGCGATCTCCGGCGGCTTCACGTCGATCGCCTGCCCGCCGAACACGAATCCGCCGATCGACTCCCCGGCGACGGTCGCGCTCGTTCGCGAACTCGCCGAAAGCGCCCGCAACTGCAACGTTTACCCAATGTGCTGTATCAGCAAGGGCCGCAAGGGCGAAGAACTCGCGGAACTCGGAATCCTCTTCGAAAGCGGCGCGGTCGCCTGCAGCGACGACGGCTCGGGTATCGAAGACTCCGAGCTGATGCGCCGCGCCCTCGAATACTGCCTGATGTTCGACAAGCCGATCCTTTGCCACGAAGAGTCCGCGCCCCTCGCCAAAGGCGGCGTGATGCACGAAGGGCTCGTTTCGACCGTTCTCGGTTTGCGCGGGATTCCGGCTGAAGCGGAGGACGTGATGGTTACCCGCGACTTGGCGTTGGCCGAAAGCGTCGGCGCGCGTCTGCACGTGATGCACATTTCGACGAAGGGCGCCGTCGCGGCGGTTCGTCGAGCGAAAGCGCGCGGCGTCCGCGTTACCGCCGAGGTCGCGCCGCACCACCTGACGCTGACGGACGAAGAGCTTCGTTCGTTCGAGTCGAATTTCAAGATGAACCCGCCGCTCCGGAGCCGCGAACACGTCGACGCCTGCGTCGCCGGGCTGGTCGACGGGACGATCGACGCGATCGCGACCGACCACGCGCCGCACGCGCCGGAGAAAAAAGACCGCGAAATCAACATCGCGCCGTTTGGAATCGTCGGGCTCGAGTCGGCGCTTCCGTTGGCGATCGAAACGCTCGTCGACTCCGGTTTGCTGACTTGGTCGCAACTGATCGAGAAAATGTCGCTGAACCCGGCGCGCATTCTCGGGATTCCGAAGGGAACGCTCGCCGTCGGCGCCGACGCGGACGTCGTCGTGATCGATCCGACGCTCAAATGGGACTTCGTCGAGTCGGAAATGCGTTCGAAGAGCAAAAACTCGCCGTATTTGGGCCGTCGTATGAAGGGACGCGCCGTCGCGACGATCGTCGCCGGCGAACTCCGTTTCGACCGCCGCTAACCGTTCCGCGCCGACGGAGCGCCGTCAAGTCGAGCCTTCCGTCTCCGGCGCCGCGCCGCCGTTTCCCGTCGACCGACGTTAAAACGGGCGTTCAACCGGCGATAAAATCGACGCGACCGTCAAATTTCAACCAAAAACGCGTTCGACGTTTCCACGTCGAGCGCGTTTTTTTATCGCTCCGAACGTCCGCCGCCAACGTTAAAATCGGGACTTTGCGTCGACTTCGCCCGTTCCGCCGCGTCCGTTCCCGCCAAATTCGACCGTTCCGCCGACCGACCGTTCCCCGCCCAATTTGCCGATTCCGCCGCCCGACCGTTCCCGACAAATTCGCCCGTTTCGCCAACTTTGCCGATTTTAACGCGTCTTCGACTCGCCGCGTTCGCAACGATTCCAACTTTCGCCGCTCTCGTCGTCGGAAATCAAAAACAACCGGAGAAAAAACGACGCCCCCAAAAAAAACAACCGGCGACCGCAACGTCAAAAAACGCCAAAAACGCCGTCGCGAAGAAACGTCAAGAAACAAAAAAACGCCCGTCGCGAAGAACGGACGCTTTCAAGAAACGCGCTCGCCCGGCAAAATCGTTCGCCGGGCGCGACGTTCGCTTCGTCGCAACCGTCGTTTTCTTTGTTTCGACGGCGCGACGCGGCGTTTCGTTATCAGGTAATCCCGCCGTGCGTGCGGTAGGGCGTCATATGGCTCGGTTGATCCATCATC
>JAGBDD010000237.1 GCA_017937685.1 Thermoguttaceae bacterium
GCCTTCTTCGCCGCCGCTTTCGACGACGTCCGGCCAAATCGTCCCTTGCGCCAAGAACTTCGCGCCGTCGACCTTATGCGCCTCTTCGGTGAAAACGTCGATGAACGTCTTGCCGATGATCTTGCGCTTTTCTTGCGGGTCGTCGACGTCTTTCAACAGCGAAAGGAAACGCTCTTCCGCGTCGACGACGACGAGGTTCGCGTCGAAGTTTTCGCGGAAAACTTTCGCGACCGAGTCGATTTCGTTTTTGCGCATCAAGCCGGTGTCGACGAAAATGCACGTCAGACGCGAACCGATCGCCCGCGAAACCAGCGCCGCGACGACCGCCGAGTCAACGCCGCCGGACAGACCGCAGATAACGCGACCGTCGCCGACTTGGCTACGAATGCTCTCAATGGAGGTTTCGACAAAATTCTTCATTGTCCAAGTTCCTAAATTAGCCTTGCAAATCTAACGAACGAAAACGCGACAAGGCGCGCGCCTTTCGTCGCAAAAGGACGGCTCCGATCAAAATGAATCTCGCGAAACCGACGCCGAAACGTCGAGTCGAAACGTCGGCGTCGGCCTTGCGAAACGCGGGGCCCGTCGGAACAAGCGCCGCCGTCGAAACGTCCGCCGCGACCTCGCCCAAGCGCCGCCGAAAAAATAACGCCCAAGGGGAACGCGAACGTTTTCACGCCGTCTATTATAACGCGCTCCGCAATTTCGAAAATACCCGCCTTTCTTCGTTCCCAACAAAGCGAAACGCTCCGACGCGCTCGAGACATTCGTCGCGGCAAGTCGATTTAGCGTCAAATATCGTTTATCGCAACGTTTTTACGTCGTCAAATCGCCGCCGCGCTAATAACAACATTCTTCGACGTTATACAACGCCCCTAATTTTCGAAAAAATCGTTTTTTTCCGCGCGACCGTTCCCGTCGCCGCTTCCTCCTAATTTACCCTAAAAAGAATTTATACGGGTCGCGCCCATTTTAACGCTTCCGTAAAAAAATCAAAAAATTTACCGATATTTTCAAAAAAATCGTTTCTATCGTTAAAAAAAGTCCAATCCTACCGCTCTAAATATTTTAGAAAAGCGCCCCAAGCGTTCTTCGACGATCGAAACGAAAATATCGATTATGACGATTTAACGGCAAAAAAAAGCGAAAAAAACGCGTTAAAATCGCTTTTATCGCCGCCGTCCAACTTGAAAAAACGTTATAATAGTAAAGACGTTAAGTTGAATCGGAGCGCGCTCGTCCGCTTTTCCCCGCTCGACCGTCGTCGCGGGTCGACTCCGTTTCCCTTAACCTCCTCGTTAATCCTATAGGTTTCCTCAAATGAAAAGGTATTCGTCCAACAAGCGTCGCTCCGCTTCGACCGCGAAATTCTTCGCCGCCGCGTTCTGCCTCGTTCTCGGCTGGGGCGCCGCGTCGTTGTTTCCGTCCGGTTCGACGTTGGGAGAAACTTGGCGTTTTCGTTTGGAATCGTTCGGCCTTTTTTCGTCGAACGCGCAAAATCTCGACAACGAGCGCCCGCGGAGCTTTCTCGACGCTTCCGGTCGCCGCGTCGTTTGCGACGGCGTTTCGGCTCCGCGTTTAGAAACGGCGCCGACGTTCGTCGCCGAGTCGGCGGAGCTTTTGGCGAACGACGCTCTTCCCCTCGAAACGGAATCGCTCGGCGCGACGTTCGACGAAGCGGAATCGGAGTCGGAGCCCGCTTCGTTCGCGAACGCCGACGCTGAAACGCCCGCCTTGAACGTTGAGAACGCTTCTTGGGTTTTCGTCGACGAAAACGCGCAAGAACGCGAGCGCTGGTCGCGCGAACTACGTTTGGGAACGTTTTCCGAACCGACGTTCGCCGAATGTTCGGCCCCGACTTGGCGCGACGCCGTCGCGGTCGAATCGGCGACGCGCGACGAATTGAACGCTCTCGCCTTCGAACCGGGCGCCTCCTCGTCCTCGCCGGTCTCCCCGTCGTTGCGTCGCCGCTCCGCGAAAGCTCCGCTCGTTTCCGGCGATTACTCCTTCGCCGAAACGTCGAACGCGACGGACGCCGGCGCTCCGGTCCCGTCGAGCGTCGAACCTTCGACGCCGACGCCGGAAGTCGCTCCGACTCGCGTCGGCGCTTTCACCGCTTGCGGCGCGTTCGACGCTTACGGCGCCGCGAAAGTTCGCGTCAAATAATTTCGACGCTTCTTGAAAACGCTAAAACCCGCGCGCCGATTCGTTCGACTCGCGGGCTTTTTTATCGCTTTCGACGATTTACATTCTAAACCGCCGTTCTCCCGAACGCGAAGGGCAACGTTTTCTGTTTAAAAATCAAAGAACGCCCTTCGTACTCGGGACGCCCGTTTGGCGAGGGTCGCTCTCCACCGCCGAACGAATCGAACGCGCGACCGACTTGAAAATCGCCTCCGCGACGCGGCGCCCGTCGAGCCGTAAAAAACCGTCCCGAAAGCGCAAAACGGCGAACGGCGTTTCCGCTCCGAAATCAAAGAACGCCCTTCGTACTCGGGACGCCCGTTTGGCGAGGGTCGCTCTCCACCGCCGAACGAATCGAACGCGCCGTCGACTTGAAAATCGCCTCCGCGATGTGATGTCCGTTCGAACCTTACAAGACGCCGATGTGCAAGTTGCAGGCGGCGGCGTTCGCGAACCCTTGCCAAAACTCGCGAACGAGTTCCAAATCGAACGTCCCGACGCGCTCGACCGGATACGTCGCGTCGTAAACGAGGTAGGGCCGCCCGGAAAAATCGATCGCCGTCCGCGCGAGCGTTTCGTCCATCGGGAGGAGGAAGAAGCCGTATCGGCGGACGCCTTTCTTGTCGCCGAGCGCGGTTTTGAAGGCGGCGCCGAGCGCGATCCCGACGTCTTCGACGGTGTGATGCCCGTCGACTTCGAGGTCGCCGTTGACGCTCAGCTCGAGATCGACGAGCGAGTGCGCCGCGAAAAGGGTCAGCATATGATCGAAAAAGCCGATTCCGGTCGAAATTTTCGACGCGCCGGTTCCGTCGAGGTCGATTTTCAGCCGAATTTGCGTTTCCTTGGTGTCGCGCTCGACCGCCGCCGTTCTCGCCATTTTACGTTCTCCTATTTTATTTCCGATTCAATTTTATTTTTCCGTCGACGTTTTAACTTCGCGACGCTTTGCCGAAACGCGCCGCGTCGTTTCTTATTCATCGGCGTTTTTCGGAGCGAAATTGAACGCGCCGGGCTCTCGCCGTCAAAATCGCTCGCGCCGGTCGAGCCGCCGGTCGAGCCGTTCCGCTCCCGTTAGTTCGCCGACGTCGCCGTTTCTTCCGGTTTACTCGCCGCCTTCCCCGTCTTTCCCGTCCGCGACTCGCCGCCAACGCTCCGCCTTCGCCGCGTTCGGCTCGACGTTCAAGTCGGCGTTCCCATCCCGATAAAATTCGACGAGCTTCTTCGCCGCCTCGACGCAACCCGCCTCCGCCCCTTTTCGGAACCAACGGAGCGCCGCCGCGCCGTCGCGAGCGTCGCCGTCGAGCGAATAATACTTCCCGAGTTCGAACGCCGCCGTCGCGTCCCCCAACCCCCAAGCGCGACGGAAAAATCGAACCGCCTCCGCCGCGTTCGGCTCGACGTTTAAGTTGGCGCATCCGTCCCGATACATCTCCGCGAGCTTCTTCGCCGCCTCGACGCAACCCCCGACCGACGCTCTCCGCAACCAATGGAGCGCCTCCGTCGGGTCGAGGTTCAAGTCGGCGATCCAGTCCCGATAAATCTCCGCGAGCGCTTGCTCCGCCTCGCGGCAGCCCCGCCCCTCCGCTTTCCGGAACCAACGGATCGCTTCCGCCGGGTCGCGCTCTTCGCCGTCGCGCCAATAATAGAGCCCGAGTTCGAACCCCGCTTCTCTGTTCCCCAATCCCCAAGCGCGCCGGAAAAGCCGATTCGCCTCCGCGACGTTCCGTTCGAGCCCGCCTCGTCCCGCCGCGTACATGCACCCGAGATTCCCGAGACCGCGAGCGTCCCCCCCGTCGGCGGCCAACCGATAAAGCCGAACCGCCTCCGCGTCGTTCGGTTCGAGCCCGAACTGCCCTCGCTCAAACGCGAATCCGAGTCGCGCCGCGGAGGGCGCGTCCCCCAACTCGACCGCCCGACGATACCAAGCGAGCGCTTCGGCTTCGTTCGGCTCGACGGCGCGCCAACCGCAACAACGCCAAACGCCCTCGTAAATCGTTCCGAGCGTTCCCGCCGACGCGCGGTCTCCCAGTTGCGCCGCCTTTTTGAACCAACGGACGACCCCGTCGGAGTCCCTCTTTTCAAGGGCGGTCGCCGCCAACGTCCTCGCCGCGCCGAGACGTCCCCCCTCCGCCGCCGCTCGGAGCCAGCGGAACGTCTCCTCGTCGCTCTTCTCGACGCCGAGCCCGAGCGCGTAAAGTCGACTCAACGTTTCCGCCGCGCAGGCGACGCCGAGTTCCGCCGCCCTCCGGAGCCAACGCGCCCCTTCCGTCGGATTCTCCTCGACGACGTCGCCGTTCAAATAACAAACCCCCAAATTCCTCGCCGACTCCGCGCAACCGAGTTCGACCGAACGCCGGTAAAGTCGAATCGCCTCCGCCCCGTCGCGCTCGACGAACTCCCCGGCGTAAAGGTAATTCGCCGCGAAACAAAGCGCCCGCGGATCCTCGTCGCCGCGTTCCTCGCCGTCCTTCGCCCGTTTCAAAAACGCTTCGGCGGCCCGACGGTAAAACGCGTTCGCCCGCCTTTTGTTCTTCGCGACGCCGCCTCGACCGTCCGCCGCCGCGTTCCCCAACGTAAAGAGCGCGAACGGATTCCCCGCCTCCGCCGGTTTTGCCGCCAACTCGACGGCGCGTTCCCAATCGGGCGGAGCGTCTTCCAATCCGTCCGACGTCCGCTCCGCCAACTCCGCTTGCGCGTCGAGCGCCGCCGCTTTTGTTTCTTCCGACGCGTCCGGAGAGCGTCCCGCCTCGACCGCCGCTTCCAGAAGCGCGACGCCGCGACGCCGGTCGATTTTAACGCCGTAAACGCCGAAACAAAGCGCCCGACCGCGCCGGTAAAGCTCCGCCGCCGAAAGTTCGGTCGTATCGATTTTATCGGTCGCGCCGATATTATCGCCGGTCGTTCCCTTCCCGTTCGCGACGTTCGCGCCGCCGGTCGTTCCGCTTCCGTTGTTTTTTTTCGCCAAGTCGTCCATCTTGCCCATTTCCCGAAGCCGTTTTATTCGACAAAATCAACAAAAACGTTCAAAGGGAACCGCGCTCGTTCGAAGCGCCGCCCCCGATAAAATATTTTATCCAACCGCCCGACCGTTTGCAACAATTTCGCGACGCAACTCGCAAAAAAAAGCGTTTTCCGAAAACTCGCCCCTACAACCCGCAAAAACCGCAAAATCGCGCCGTCAAACGCCTCCCAAAAGAAAAATCGCGCCGCCTAACGCCGCTCTTCCCGCCCGACGCGCCGTCAAGGTTCAAAAAGCCGCGCCGCTCGACCGCCGCTCTTCCCCGTCGCCGTTCCCAACGTTTCGTCCCAAAAGAAAACGCGCCGACGAACCGACGCCGGCTCGCCGACGCGTTCCGCTTTCGCCGTTATTCCCGCGTTTCGCCCGCTTCGCCGCCCGACGTCAGCGGCGGAAAATCCCGGTTACCGCGTCGAAAATCCGCCGGAAAAACCCGAAAAAGCCGCGATAATCCGGCTCGATAAAGTTCACGACTTGCACTTTTCCCTCGGAGTCGAGCATAATCGCCCGGGCGCAAATATCGTCCGACTCGCCGAGCGCGCCGGAACGCAAGAGCCAACGCGTCGCTTTGTTCGGGTTCTGTTCGACGCCGTCCCCCCGCAGATAACACCGCGCGAGCCGCTCCATCGCGTCGCGGTTTCCCGCTTCCGCCGCCTTTCGATACCAACGCGCCGCTTCCGCCGCGTCCTCTTTACCGCCGAGTTTCCCCGTCTCGGCCAGCGCGCCGAGAACGTACAGAGCGTCCGGATCTCCCGCTTCCGCCGCGATTCGAATCCAGCGCGCGCCCTCCGCTTCGTCCTTCTCGCAACCGACGCCGTCGAGCAAATGCGAACCGAGATTGAACGCCGCGACCGCGTCCCCCGCCTCGGCCGCCTTCCGATAAAGCGCGACCGCCGCCGCTTCGTCCTTTTCGACGCCGAGCCCTTCGCGGAGCAAATGCGCGAGCCGCTCGATCGCCGTCTCGTTCCCCGCCTCCGCCGCCTTCCGATACCAACGCGCCGCTTCCGCCGGGTTCGCTTCGATTCGATAATCGACCGCGCCGCCGAAACTCGCGTTCCCGTCGATATAAGCGTCGCCGACGACGACCGCCGCTTCGGCGTCCCCCAATTCGGCCGACTTGCGGAACCAAGAGAGCGCCGACGCGCCGTCCTTCCGAGCGACCGCTTTTTCGGCGAAAAGCCAAGCCGCCGACGCGCTCCCCAATTCGAGCGCCTTGCGATAAAGCCGTTCCGCTTCCGCTTCGTCTTGCGCGAGTCCGAGCCGCCCTTCCTCGAACGCTCGCCCCAACCAAAGCGCTCCGTCCGCCGAGCCCCGCTCGAGCGCGACGCGCGCCCAACGAACCGCTTCGACGTCGCTTTGCTCGACGCCGATTCCTCGTTCGCAACAAACCGCGATTCGAAGCGGCGCTTCTTCGTCCCCTCGGTCGGCGGCCAACCGATACCAGCGAATCCCCTCCGCTTCGTTCTTCTCGACGCCGTCCGTCCCGAGCAGGTAAAAATTCCCCAAGAGCCGCGCTTCCCAAACGCCCCCCGCCGTCGCGATTTGCCGGAGCGCCTTCAAGCCCTTTTCGACGTCCCGCTCGACGCCGCAAGTCCCGTAAAAACAACACTGTCCGAGTTCGCTAATCGCTCTCCAATATCCGAGATTCGCCGCCGCGCGGAGCCAACGAACGCCCTCCGCCTCGTCTTCCGCGACGCCGTCCCCGTTCAAATAAGCGAACGCGACGTTGCAAGCCGCCGTCGCGAAACCGATTTCCGCCGACCGTCGCCAAAGTCGCGTCGTCTCCGCCGCGACCTCCGGCGACTCGTTCGGCTTCCCGTCCGCCGAGCCGCGACCGTCCCCCAAATAACACCCGAGATAACAGAGCGCCCGAACGTCCGGGTTCGGCTCTTCCGACATTCGCTTGAATCCCTCGAACGCCCGAAGGAAGCAGGCCCGCGCCTTCGCTTCGTCCTTGGGCAAACCGCCCAAGCCGTTCCGGAAACAGCCGCCCAACGCGTCGAGCGCGAACGGATTCCCCGCTTGCGCCGGTTTCTTCGCGACCGCGACCGCTCGCGCCGCGTCCGGTTGCGTCCCTTGCAGACCGTCCGCAAGCGCTTCCGCCAACTCGCCTTGCGCTTCGAGCGAACCCGCTTTCGCCGCCTCGGTTAGGAGCCGCAACCCCTTCGGCCCGTCGATTTTAACGCCCTCCAAGCCGAACGCGAGCGCCCGCCCCCGACGGTAAAGCTCCGCCGCCGAAAGCCCGGTCGTATCGATTTTGCCGGTCGTTCCGTTTCCGTTCGCGTTCGCAGCGTTGGCGCCGCCGTTCGTTCCGCTTCCGTTGTTGTTTTTCGCCAAGTCGCTCATCTCGGTCGCTCCTTAAAATCGTTTTAGTCGATAAATTCAATAAGATCGCTAAAATAAAGACAAAATCGGTCGAAAAGAGCGACGCTCGACGCCGAACGCCGCCCCTTGCGCTTCATTGTAACCAACCGCGCGACAGATTGCAACAATTTCCCGACGTATCTTCAAAAAAAAACGTTTTCCGAAAAATCGCCCCTACAACCCGCAAAAAACGCAAAACCGCAACTTTAAAACGCCGCCCCGACGCCGTCGCGCCCCCAAAACACGCCGCCCCAACGCCGTTCGTCCCGCCGTCGCGTCGAAAATTGGCCGGAAAACTTCGCCCAGCGCGCCGCCGTCGTCGTTCCGGCTCGTTAAGTTCAAGTTCAAAACTCGCGCCTTCCCCTCGCCGTCGAGCGCAAACGCCCGCTCTTAAACGCCGTCCGCCTCGTCGGCTCGAACGAGCCAACGCGCCCAGGGACTCGTTTCGAAATCGTACTCGCGCGGACAAGAACGCGCGAGCCGCTCCAACGCGTCGCGACATTCCGTCGCCGCCGCGAACTTCCTTCGTTCGAACGCCTCCGCCGCCCGCTTGCGATACTCGACCGCTTTCGCCGGGTCTTTCGCCAACGTCAAATCGCCGGTCTCGAACGCCGACGCCAAGCGATTCGCCGCCGAGCCGTCGTCGCCGAACTCGACCGCCGCCCGGTAAAACTCGACCGCCTTCGCCGCGCTCTTCCGGAAGCCGAAACGCCCCTCCTCGCAAAGAACGCCGAGAAAATACGACGCGTCCGCGTCGCCCCATTGCGCCGCGCGACGCGTCCAGCGAACGCCTTCGCGAACGGTTTCCGTCTCTTTTTCCTCGTCGACGACGTCGGCGAGCAAACGCAAGCCGAGCCGACGCGCCGCTTCGACGTTCCCCTTTTCCGCCGCCTTGCGATAAAGCCGAACCGCCTCCGCCGCGTCCTTTTCGACGCCGTCCCCGGTCTCGAAACAGATCGCCAAATTCTTCGTCGCGTCGACGCACCCCGACTTGTCGGCCTTGCGAAACCAACGAACCGCCTCCGCGCCGTCGCGCTCGACGCCGAGTTCGCCGCTCCAATACGCGAGCCCGAGCGCCTCCGTCGCCCAACGGTCGCCTCCCTTGGCCGCCGACTTCAAATAGCGGACGCCCTCCGCCGCGTTCGCCTCGACGCCGCCCGTCAAAAGGGTCAAGCCGAGAAACGCCGCCGGCGTCCGCGCTCCCAACTCGACCGCCCGTCGGAGCCAACGAACGCCCTCCGCCGCGTCTTTCGCAAGGCCGAGCGAACCGTTGAAATAAGCGAAACCGAGCCGCTTCGCCGCCGGCGCGTCCCCCGCTTCCGCCGCTTTCCGGAACCAACGAACCGCCTCCGTTTCGTTCTTCTCGACGCCGAAACCGCTCGCATAAAACGCGGCCAAGTCTCTCGCCGACGCCGCGCTCCCCAGTTCCGCCGCCTTCCGGAACCAACGCGCCGCCTCCGTTTCGCTCTTCTCGACGCCGCGCCCGATCCAATAAAACTCGGCCAAGTTCGTCGCCGCCTCCGCGCTCCCCGCTTCCGCCGCCGTTCGGAACCGGCGAATCGCTTCCGCTTCGTCCTCTTCGACGCCGACGCCGTTCCAATAACAGAACGCAAGTTTGACGCTCGCCCGCCGATCGCCGAGATTTGCCGCCGCGCGGAGCCAACGAACGCCCTCCGCTTCGTCCTTCTCGACGCCGACGCCGTTCAAATAAGCGCTCGCGACGTTCGTCGCCGCCGTCGCGAAACCAAGTTCCGCCGACCGCCGCCAAAGTCGCGCCGTCTCCGCCGCGACCTCCGGCGACTTGTTCGATTTCCCGTTCGCCGAACCGCGACCGTCCCCCAAATAACAGCCGAGATAGCAAAGCGCCCGAGCGTCCGGGTTCGGCTCTTCCGACATTCGCTTGAACCCTTCGAACGCCCGAGCGAAAAACGCCCGCGCTTTCTTGGCGTCCTTGCGCAAACCGCCCGAACCGTCCCGATAAGCGGCCCCCAACGTATCCAACGCGAACGGATTCCCCGCCTCCGCCGGTTTTTGAGCGACCTCAATCGCCCGCGCCGCGTCAGGTCGCGTCCCTTGCAGACCGTCGAAAAGCGCTTCGGCCAACTCGCCTTGCGCGTCGAGCGAACCCGCTTCCGCCGCTTCGGTCAAGAGACGCAACCCCTTCGGCCCGTCGATTTTAACGCCCTCCAAGCCGAACGCGAGCGCCCGCCCCCGACGGTAAAGCTCCGCCGCCGAAAGCCCGGTCGTTTCGTTCCCGTTCGCGCCGCCGACGCCGCCGTCGTTATTTTTCGCCAAGTCGCTCATCTCGGTCGCCCCTCAAAATCGTTTTAATCAATAAATTCAACAAGATCGCTAAAATAAAGACAAAATCGGTCGAAAAGAGCGACGCTCGACGCCGAACGCCGTCCCTTGCGCTTCATTGTAATCAACCGCGCGACAGATTGCAACAATTTCCCGACGCAACCGGCAAAAAAAAACGTTTTCCGAAAAAACGCTCCGACGCCCCGCAAAAAACGCAAAACCGCGCCGCCCAACGCCGTTCTTCCCCGCCGTCGCGCCCCCAATCTCGCCGCCCCAACGCCGCTCGACTCGCCGACGTTAAAAAAAACGCGCCGACGAACCCGCTTTCGCAAATCCGCCGACGCGTCGCGCTTTCGTCGCTCGACGACGCTTCCAACCGCCCGCCGTTAAGCGTTCTCTTCGCCGAGTTCGATTTCGCGAAGCGCTTGCGCCAACACCGCGCGCAACTCTTCGTTTTCCTCCTCGTCGAGCGCTAAGCGGAGGAGCCGACGCGCTTCCTCGACGTCGCGCTCGACCCCGACGCCGTCGGCGAGACAACGCGCGAGCCGCTCGACCGCCGCCGTTACGCCGAGTTCGACGCCCCGACGGAACCAGCGAACCGCTTCCGCTTCGTCCTCGTAAACGCCGTCGCCCGTCAAGTAACAAACGCCGAGCAGGGTCGCCGCCTCGCCGCTCTCCGCCTCCGCCGCCTTGCGGAGAAGTCGCGCTCCTTCGCGCCGGTTTTCCTCGACGCCGAGCCCTCGACGGTAAGCGATCGCAAGGAAAAACGTTCCTTCGACGTCGCCGAGTTCGTCGGCTTTGCGGAGCCAACGGACGCCTTCGGTCGGATTCGGCTCGCCGAACCAACCTTCCGTCAACGTCCGCCCGAGCCGCGCCGCCGACGGGGCGAACCCGGCTTCCGCCGCCGTTCGGAGCCAACGCTCCCCTTCCGCCGCGTCCGATTCGAGCCCGACGCCCCCCTCTTGCAAAAGCCGGCCGAGATTATGCGCCGCGTCCGCGTTCCCTTTCTCCGCCGCAAACCGGAGCCAACGCGCCGCTTCCGCCGCGTTCTCCTCGACGCCCTCGCCGTTTTCGAACGCGAACCCAAGAATCGACGCCGCGTCGGCGTCCCCCGCCTCCGCCGATTTTTGGAACCAACGCAACGCTTCCGCGACGTTCGGTTCGACGCCGAGCCCGTTATAATAAGCGAACGCGACCCGAAACGCCGCGACCGCCCGCGTCTCCTCGTCTTCAGCGCTCTCCGCAACCTTCGCAAGGAAACGAAC
This sequence comes from Thermoguttaceae bacterium, assembly GCA_017937685.1. Lineage (GTDB taxonomy): Bacteria > Planctomycetota > Planctomycetia > Pirellulales > Thermoguttaceae > RUG369. The sequence goes on from JAGBDD010000237.1 coordinate 11,131, forward strand.
TTGCGCCGCCGGGTCGGGTTCGCCGCCGTCGCCGTCGAGCGTCAAAACGCCGAGTTCCTCGTTGAAATAAGCGGAGCCGTCGTCGGTTTCGTCCGGCGATTCGGGCGAGTCGCCGCCTTCCTCCGCTCCGTCCGCGTCGTCGCCGTCGGACTCGACGCCCGCCCCGTCGAGCGCCGCCAAAACCGCGTCAAGATCGACCGCTTCCCCGGCCCCGTCCGAATCGTCCGCGTCGTCGCCGCCGTCTTCGACGCCCGCCCC
>JAGBDD010000031.1 GCA_017937685.1 Thermoguttaceae bacterium
AGGACGACGTAAGCTCGGTAGAAAAAAGCGACGAATGCGATCCAAGATTCGTCACCGAAAAGACTGAGCGACCGTTTGGTCGCGCCGTCGGGCGACGTTTATACGGGGAAACGAGCGTTGGTTCGTTCCCCGTTTTTTTTTGGCGGGGAGCGGGGAACGAAGCGAGAAGTTAAGAAAGCGACGGCGTTCGAACTCCGCGTTGGAAAGACCGAACGCCGCCGCGTCTTATTTTAGCCGGTTACCGATTTTATCCGTTCCGTCGTGAGAAACGGGACGGCGACTTTACTTCGCGGCGTTTTCCGCTTCTTCGCGGTCGGCTTGGAGCGTTTCGTCGGTCGATTTCGCTTCGGAACGAATATCGTACATCGCGTACCCGACGCGGCGAACCGCCTCGATCGTCTCGGCGTAAGGAACGTCGCAAATGTCGACCAGGCCGATTTGGTAATTTTCGCCGTCAAAACGACCGGTCGTCGCTTGGTCGCCGTATTGGAACCAGTGAACGCCGACGAGCCAAGGATTCGAAAGCGCGCTGCGAACGTAATTTTCGTAAGCGGCGGCGCGAGCTTCCTGCGATTCGGTCGGCCCGAGACCCGTGTGGAAGAGCCCGCGGTCGAGCGCGCCGAAGTGGAACTCGCCGACGACGCAAGGCTTGTCGACGCCTTCGACCGGGCGGAACGCGCCGACTTCCGTTTTGTAAAAGTTGTAACTGACGACGTCGCAGTACTTTTGCGCGGCGGCGATCGCGAGCGGATTCGTCCAAGCGAAGCGGCAGCCGAGGTAAAGTTTCTTCGGCGCTTTTTCGCGGAGCGTCGCGAGAATTTCCGAGAAGTATTTTTCGCAAAGAACCGAGTAGAACGCGTCGCAGTCGGCGGCGACATTCTCGGCGGCGGTTCGGACGGCGGCGTCTTGCGTTGCGTCTTGGGCGATTTCTTTTTTCGGCGCGTCGAACGGTTTGGCGGCGAGCGCCTCCCAATCGGCGAACGTCGTTCCCCAAGCGGCGTTCAGCGCGGCGATTTTGTCCCTGTATTTAGCGCGGAGCCAATCGATAAACGCTATTTTTGCCGGTTGCGTCGACGGCGAAGCGAGCGCGGCGCGGGCCAACGACCCGGCGTCCCCCCAGCTGATCTCGTTGTCGACGAAGAAACCGACGCAGAACGGGTCGTCCGACGCGGCTTTCGCGAACGGCGCGTCGAGCGAACGGCGCAACGATTCCTTAAATTCCGGGTGGAACGGGTCGGAAAATTTTCCCCAATATCCCGAGCTTCCTTCGATCTTCGGCGAGTAAATCCCGACCGTCGCGACATAAGGCGTTCGGCCGTCGCGGAAAATCGATTCCGCCGACCAGTTGCCGATCGTGTTGAGCCCCCAACTCCGCAGGCGGCGACGCGCCAAGTCGTCGGCTTTCTTTTGCCAATCGGCGCCGAATTTCAAATAGAGGTTCGACGCGGTAAAATTGTACGACCAAAATTCGCCGCGACCCGCGTAATAATTATTGACCGAATTATTGTCGCGGTTGATAAACGCGTCGAACGGGCCGCCGTCGCGACGAAGTTGAATTTCGGGATCGAAATAAAATTCGCGGTCGGTCGTCGGAGTAACGCCGTTCCAGTGCGCGACGCAGTCGACGCCGTTCGACCAAAAGAGGCGCCCTTTCGGGTCGACGAGATACCAAACGCCGTCGATTTTTTCCGTTCTAAAGGAGCCGGTCGCTTCGAGTTGCGGGCCGCTTTCCCAACCGCCGAACTCGTTGCGATCGCTCGGTTGGTTGGCGGCGAGGTCGGCGTCTTCTTTGGCGATTTGGGCGCGCAGTTCTTCGAGCGAACGAGTTTTGCCCGGCCAATCTTTGTGCTTAAACTGTCCGAAACGGTCGATCATCGGGAAGAATTTTTCCGGCGCCCAGTCGAGGAACGCTTCTCGCTTTTCGGGGGGCGTCGGGACGGCGACGAGCGATTCGAGCGTCCAACGGTCGCCGCGTCCGTTTTGGTTTTCGAAGAAGCGAATCGCGACGAGTTCCTTTTTGTCGAACGGAATTTTCGCGTCGACCGAGTAGGCGTCGGTTTTGATTCCGCCCGGCTTGCCGCGCATCGCGAAGAGTTTGGCGCGGGTTTCCGGATGGAGCGCGGCGGGAAGTTCGATTCGCCAAACTTTCGTTTCGCCGGGCGCGATTTCGGCGCCGACGGTCGTCGTTCCTTCCGGAAACTTAGCGGCGGCGCAGTCGAGGCGGCAGTAAAGCTGAATCGGTTGGTCGCCGGGGTTCGAAATTTTTGCTTCGAGCGCCGAAAAATCGCCGAGATTCCAAGCGCCGAGGAAGTGGAAGCCGGGCCAACTGTCGGCGAGACCGTTCGACGTTTCGACGGCGCCCGATTCGAGGCGGCGGAGTTCGACTCCTTGCGGCGTCAGCGCGTCGAGCGGCGTTTTCGCGTCGAAAAAGACGAGCGGTTTGACTTGCGTCGGCGCTTTTGCGGGCGTTGGAGCGTTAGCTTCGGCGCTTTGCGAGGTTTGCGTCGAGTTTGCCGGTTCGGCGAACGTCGGCGAAAGCGCGAAATCGAGGGCTCCGCTCGACGCGGCGGCGAAAAGGAGCGCGGCGAGCCGAAGGACGGCTCCGCGACGGGAAGAATTGCGTTGCATAAAACCTCCGTTGAAAGAAAAATCGGGGGCGAAAAGGAACGCTCCGCCGCCGACTTGCGAAATCGCGTCGGCGACGGAAGATAAAATAGGTTGAGTGTGGGGGGAAGGCGAACCGCGCGGTCGAAAAAGAATCGGCGAAATTGGCGAAACGGCGACGATAGGGCGTCCGGCGAACGGTTGACGCCCCGAAACGGCGGTCGAGCGTCGGCGAACGGCAAACGTCCCGGAACGAAATGTTCCGAAACGAGCGGGCGAGCGTCCGACGACCGGCAAACGCGCCGAAGCGAACGGTCAATCGCGGGACGGGCGGAGCGCCGGGGCAAGTTTTTCGACGATCTCGACGCAACGGTTCGCGACGTCGTTGACGTTGTAACGGTCGTCCGGACGAACAAAAAGTTCGAAGCGGCTAAGTCGCGGGGACGAAAGCGACGCGTCGGCGGATCGCGTCGGCGAATCGCCGACGTTTGGCGCGGCGGTTAAGGTCGCGGCGTCGGCGACAAACGCGCCGGTTCCGGAAAAATCGTCGACGTCGACGCCCGACGCGAGGGGCGTTTCTTTAAGAATCCAGTCGGCGACGACGAGGGCCCGTTCTTCCGACGCCGCGTCGCGAGCGACGACCGAAACCCGGTCGCGCAAGACGCCGTCTTCGTTCGCAAGGAGGCGGAGGAGGTTTTGGCCGGGAACGTCCGGAGCGGCGGCGTCAAAGTCGGCGGTTCGCTCTTTCTCGACGGCGAGAACGTCGTCGGCGTCGAGTTCTTCGGCGATTTCCGTTTCCGTCTCCGCGCTCCATTTCCCGGCGAACGGCGAAATTTCGATCGCTTCAAAGCTCCAAAATTCGGGCGTCGCAAGTTCGGCGGCGAACTCCGGCCAATCGCGGAGGGTCGCGAAAACGTCGCGCGGTTCGCAAAGAGCCGGGAGCCGAACCGTCGCGCCGACGCCGTTTGGAAGGCGAATCGCGAGCGGAAGCTGGAACGATTCCGCGTAAAATCGGGAAGTTTCGCCGTCGGCGCCGGTCGCGTAAAGAGCGTTGTTTGCGCCGTCCGGGGAAGACGCGGGGATTGGGAGGGTTAGCGAATCGGCGTCGTCGCCCGTCGCGGCGGCGAAGAAGGGCGTCGGGGCGAAAACGTCCGCGGCGGCGGTTTCGGGCGTCGGCTCGACGCCGAGCGCGGACGGGGAACCGGTCGGAAAACCGCGCGTCGCCGTCGTTAAGAGGAGCGTTTTGGCGAGGATTCCGCTCTCTTTGAGGAGCTGAACGAACCCTTCGAGCGTTTCGTCGAACGCCGCGACGCCGCCGCAATACCCTTCGACGACCGCTTGGCGACGCTCCGGCGCGTCAAGTTGGGCAAGACGGACAAGCTCGGTCGCTGCGAGTCGGCGTTCGACGGCGCTTTCGTCGAGGAACGCGTCGTCGTTTTCGAAGAATTCGGCGTCGTCGGATTCGAAAGCGTCGTCGTTTTCGTTAAAATTGGCGTCGTCGGATTCGGAATTGTCGGCGTTTTCGGCGAACGCGTCGTCGGGCGTTTCCGGGGCGTCGAACTCGACGTTAAATTCGATTTCAATTTCGGCGGGGAGGTCGGCGGCGTCGGACGCGTCGTTTGGGGCGTCGAGAATCGCGGCGGCGCGGGCTAAAGCGGCTTCGACGCGGGCGTTTTCGTTGACGCGGGCGCCCCGTTTCGCCGATTTTGTCCCATCTTCAAGCGGCCAATAAGGAACGAGCGTCGCCGAATAAGGCGCCGGATCGTCTTCGTCCTCTTGAAAACGCTCGCGCAGTTCGAGCGGGAAATCCCAACGTTCGTTCCAACCGGAAAAGTGCGCCCAAACGAACCAAGGCGCCGCGTCGCCGCCGTTTTCGTCTTTCGCGCGTTTTGCGTCGTCTTCCAACTTGGCGAGAAAGCGGGCCAACTCTTCGAAGTCGCGGAAAAATTGCGTTTCTTCGAGCGTTTCCGCCGGGAGCGCCGCGTCCGGAGAGCCGAGAAAAAAGCGACCGTCGCAAAATTCGTCTTCGACCGCCGGGTGAAGCGCGACCGTCTCGTCGTCCGAAACGACGAACGTTCGGTACCCCTTCTCCTTCAAGAGGCGGAAAATTGACGGCGGCGCGGCGTCGGCGGCGTTAAAGTCGACCGATTTTGCGTCGTTTAACGCGTCGATCGAACAGTCGGCGGTCGTTTCCGCTTCGGCGCCGGGCGTTTTCGCTCCGTTCGACTCTCCGTTCGTCGTTTCGTCGTCGGTCGAAGCGACAACGCGCGCCGGAGATTCGCCCCGCCAAAAGGCTCGATAAAGCGTTTCGAGGTCGAGCGACGTCGCGAAAAAGGAGTCGAAAAGAACCGACTCCGCCGCGAGCGCGTCGAAAGCGGGCGTCTCGACCCAAGCGTTCCCGTAGGCGCCGAGAAAATCGGCGTTCAAACGGTCGACGGCGAGACAGAGGATATTTTTGCCGGAAACGGTCGATATTCGGTTGGAATTGTTCATATCGCGTCGTTGTTTGATAAAAGTCGCGGCAAGCCGTCGGCGTTGCGGCGGAGGATTGGCGTTTGTTTAACGGCGTAAATTTGCGATGTTTGGGGAAAACGGAGGGATTGACGGGAAAAATTGGGCGAACGAGCGGCGATTTTTATTCGCGAAACTCGTTCGGCGTCGGAAAACGCGTCGATTCGGCGAACGTTTCGGCGAAACGCGGGTCGGTCGCGAGGTCGAGCGTCGCGACGCGGTCGAGCGTTTCCGTTACTTTAGCCCAAGAGAGGCGTTTCGTCAAGACGTCGACCGCGCCGAAAAGGGAAGAATTGCCGCAATCGACGATTCGAGCGTCCGGAATTTCCGGCGGAAGGAGCCCGACGCGGCGAGCGTTCGTTCGGTTCAACGCGCCGCCGAAGCCGCCCGCCAAATAAACGGCGTCGAGTTCCGCGACCGACGTTTCCGCCGCTTCGCAAAGAAGACGCAAACCGGCGCGAATCGCGCCGATCGCGAGTTGGAGGCGGCGAACGTCGCGCTGCGTCAAGCGGACGGCGGGGAATTTTTCGGCGTTTTGCGGAAATTGGGCGGCTTGGGTAAGCGGCGACGGCAACCGCGGCGTTTTTGACGCGTTAAAATTAGCGATTTGGGCGATTTCGAACGTTCGTTCGCCGTCGAGCGTCGCGAGTCGAGCGCGAAATTCGGCGGGAAGCTCGGCGAGTTCCGGAGCGTCGGCGGTTCGCAGGCGACCGTTCGGCGCGACGACGTTGGTCGCGAGGGCTCCGGCGAGCGCGTCGACGAGCCCGGAACCGCAAACGCTTTGAGCCGGCAAACGGTCGCCGACCGTTTGCGGACGCCAACGCGAACCGTCGGCGGAAAAATCGACGGCGCGAATCGCTCCGGGAACGGCGAGCGAACCGCAAGTTATTTCGGCGCCTTCGAACGCGGGCCCGGCGGCGGTCGACGTCGCGAAAAAACGACCGTCGCGGGCTAAAATCGCTTCGCCGTTCGTTCCGACGTCGAGAAAAAGGGCGGTTCGACCGGGCGCGCCGAACGAATCGAACGTTCGCAACCGCTCGAAACCGGCGAGAACGTCCCCGCCGACGAAGGCCGAAAAGGTCGGAAAGACGCGAACGCGAGCCGTCGGCGCGAAGTCGACGCCCCAATCGGCGAACGTCGACGCGGCGAGTTCCGGAAACGTTCGGTCGGCGATAAAGAAGGGCGCCGCGCCCAAGGGGGACACGTCGCGACCGCAAAAAAGGAACGACTCGGTCGCGTTCCCGGCGACGACGATTTCCCGGATTTTAACGGTCGAAACGCCGATTTGCGTCGTCGACTCCGCCGCGAGCGCGCCGAGTTCGCGAACGACCGCCGAACGCAACGCCACCGCGACCGCCGGAGAACCGAGCGCCGCGCCGATTCGGGAAAGAACGTCGCGTCCCCAAGCGATTTGCGGATTGCGCCGCGTCGAAACGACGAGCGAACGCCCCGACGCCAACGAAACGAGCGCGCAAACGAGCGTCGTCGTTCCTAAGTCGATCGCGAAACCGAAATCGCCGCCGAGTTCTTCAGCCGTCGGTTCGAGCGTCGTTTCGGGAAGCGACGACGCGAGCCGCTCGGCGCGTTTTTCTTCGAGCGTCGGGAGCGCCGAAACGTCGACGAGAAGATCGTCGCGGTCGACGAGCGTTCGGCAAGCGAGACGCGGTTGGAAGGCGGACGCGTCGGAAAGGAACGCGACCGGAACGACGCAGCGTCCGCAAACGCCGCGTCCGCCGCAGTCGAAGTCGATCGCGAAACCGGCGTCGCGCAACGCGTCGGCGAGCGTCGAACCGTCGGGAACGCGTCGCTCCCAACGTCGAGCGGAACGGTCGGTAAGGCCGAGAGGACGGAAGGCGGAGGAGGGGGGCGGAGTCGGCGTCATCGGGAAGGAAAAAATAACAAAAAACGCCGTCGAAATCGCGTTTCGACGGCGCAAAATACGGGAACTTCGAAGAACGCGCCGAGAGCGGAAAACTAACGGCGCGCTCGCGAAACCGGAATCAATTAGAACGCGAAGCCGTCGGCGTCGCCTTTGTCGGGTTCGGCGTCGAAGCCGGGAACGTCTTCCAAACCGGTCGCGTCGTCGGCGACCGTCGGGAAGCTCTCTTCTTCGTCGACGAAAACGCCGGTCGCGGCGCCGGACGGAGCGAACGTTTCGTCGGCAAATTGCGAGAACGTCGCGTTTTCGTCGTTGGCGGCGTCTTTCGCGGCGAGGTCGCCGACCGGTTCGAAGGAACGAACGCCTTCGCCGCTCGGGACGTCGTCCAAGAGCGGGAAGAAGGACGAATCTTCGAAATCGAAACCTTCGTCGGCCAAGCGTTGCGCGGCGTCTTGACGGTAATTCCAGTGCGCCGCTTGGTACTTGCGGAACCCGGTGCCCGCCGGAATCAAACGCCCGAGCGTAACGTTTTCTTTCAAACCGACGAGTTTGTCGACTTTGTAAGCCAACGCGGCTTCGACCAAAACTTTCGTCGTTTCTTGGAAGGAGGCCGCCGACAGGAAGCTGGAGCTTTGAACCGCCGCCTTCGTGATCCCGAGGAGTTGCGTCGAAGCGATCGCCAAACGCGGTTTTTTCCCGACCGCCGGACGAGCGTTGGGATCGATTTCGATTTCGGCGTTCTTCGCGTCGAAAACTTCGCGCGGAACGATTTCGCCGACTTCGAAGTCGACGACGTCGCCCGCCGATTCGATTTTCACGCAAGCGTCGAGTTCGCGGTTTTGGCGGAGGAACTCGAACTTGTCGACGACGTCGCCGGCCAAGAGCGGAGTGTCGCCGCCGTCTTCGATTTTCACCTTGCGCAACATTTGCGACACGATGACTTCGATGTGCTTGTCGTTGATGCCGACCTTTTGGCTGCGGTACAGCGTTTGGACTTCCTGAACGAGGTAGTCTTGAACCGCTTCTTCGCCCGAAATGCGCAAAATGTCGTGCGGAACGAGCAAACCGTCGGTCAACGGTTGACCCGCGCGAACTTCGTCGCCAGTGAAGACGCGAATGCGTTTCCCTTGCGGGACTTCGTGCATACGTTCGATCGGTTCGCCGCCGAGTTCCGACGCGCTGCGAACGACGACGACTTTCTTGCCGTGGCGACGTTGTTCCAAAATTTCGACCGTGCCGGAAATTTCGGCGATAACGGCCGGGTCTTTCGGCTTGCGCGCTTCGAAGATTTCGGTAACGCGCGGAAGACCGGAGGTGATGTCTTGCGTGCCGCTCGCGTTTTGCGGCATCTTCGCGAGAATCGTACCGCGTTCGACGACTTGACCGTCTTGAACTTCGATTTGCGTTTTACTCGGAAGGTGGTAGCCTTCGAGGACTTTGCCGCCGTCGAACGAACGAACGTCGATGTGCGGATGGCGATCCCCTTTAAGGTCGACGACGGACAAACGGGATTGACCGGTCGCCGGGTCGTAAATCGATTGAACGGTGTCGCCGTCGACGATGTTGCCGAATTGAACGATCCCGGACGATTTCGCGATGAGGAGCTTGCTGTGCGGGTCGATCGAACCGAGCGTTTGACCGGCTTCGACGTATTGCCCTTCTTCGACGGCGAGGATCGCGCCTTCCGGAACGGCGTAAGTTTCGCGGGATTGACCGCGTTTGTTGCAGATGTCGATCCCGGCGTCGGCTTTGCAACTCAAAACGAGTTTGCCGCCGAGGGACGGATTGTCGACAATCTCCATCTTCGTGAAGCGGATATAACCGGCGTACTTCGTTTTGATTTCGCTTTCTTCGGCGCTGTGGGCCGCCGCGCCGCCGATGTGGAACGTCCGCATCGTGAGCTGCGTGCCCGGCTCGCCGATCGATTGCGCGGCGATGATCCCGACGGCCATCCCCTCTTCGACGAGCTTCGAGGTCGAAAGGTCCATACCGTAGCAGAGGGAGCAGACGCCGAGTTCCGCTTCGCACGTCATCGGGCTGCGAACTTGAATCTTTTCGATCCCGAGTTCTTCGATTTTGCGCGCGATTTCGACGGTGATCAGTTCGTTTTCGCGAACGATGACTTCGTCCGTAACCGGGTTCGAAATGTTGACGCGGGAAACGCGTCCCAAAATCGACTCGGAAAGCGGAATCTTCTTGTCGCCTTCGTCGACGACGCCCTTGATGACGCCCTGCGTCGTGCCGCAGTCGCGCATCGTAACGACGCAGTTTTGCGCGACGTCGGCGAGTTTACGGGTAAGGTACCCGGAGTCCGCCGTCTTGAGCGCGGTGTCGGACAAACCTTTGCGCGCGCCGTGCGTCGAGCTGAAGTACTCGAGAACGTTCAAACCTTCGAGGAAGTTCGCCTTAACCGGCGTTTCGATGATTTTGCCGTTCGGCTTGGCCATAAGACCGCGAATCCCGGCGAGCTGGCGAATTTGTTCCTCGCCGCCGCGCGCGCCGGAGTGCGCCATCAGGTAAACCGGGTTGACGTAACCGAAAACGCGGCGTTTGACGTCGCCCGCCGCGACCGCTTCTTCTTCGGTCTTGTGGACGTCGTTTTTGAACGCTTCCATCATCTGCGCGGTAACTTCGGTTCGGACTTGCGACCAAACGTCGAGGATTTTGTTGTAGCGTTCGTCGTCCGAGAGTTGACCGTAGTCGTATTGCTCTTGGATTTTTTGAACTTCTTTGTCGCCGTTTTCGAGGATTTGCTTCTTCGCCGCCGGAGTGATCAAGTCGTCCGCCGCGAAGGAGAGACCGCTCTTCGTGCTTTCTTCGAAACCGAGACGCATCATTTTGTCGAGGAGGTCGATCGTGGCGCGACGGCCTTGGAGTTCGTGGCAGTCGCTAATGACGGTCGCGAGTTGTTTCGATTGCGCCGGCACGTTGTAATACGGCATCCCTTCGTCCAAAATTTGGTTGAAGATAATGCGGCCCGGCGTCGTTTCGAAGAGCTTGCCCTCGCGAATCGACGGATCCGTTTTGAGGTAACGCCCCTTCGGCATGCGAACGCGGATTTTGGCGTGCAACGCGACTTTGCCGAGCGAGTAAGCCAAGAGGCACTCGTCGATCGACGCGAACGTCATTCCTTCGCCCTTCATTCCCGGTTGCTCGATCGTCAGGTAATAGCAACCCATAACGATGTCTTGCGACGGACTGATAATCGGGCGACCGTTGGCCGGGCTGAAGATGTTGTTCGTCGACAGCATCAGGGTGTGCGCTTCGACTTGCGCTTCGAGCGACAACGGAAGGTGAACCGCCATTTGGTCGCCGTCGAAGTCCGCGTTGAAGCCTTTGCAGACAAGCGGGTGCAGCTTAATGGCGTTCCCTTCGATGAGCATCGGCTCGAAGGCTTGGATACCCATACGGTGGAGCGTCGGCGCGCGGTTGAGCAAAACCGGGTGGTTTTGGATGACTTCTTCCAAAATATCCCAAACCTCGACGTCTTGACGCTCGAGCATTTTCTTCGCGCTCTTGATCGTGTCGGCGTGGCGTTGTTCGCGCAGGCGGCGAATGATGAACGGTTGGTACAGCTCCAGCGCGATTTTCTTCGGAAGACCGCATTGGTGCAGGCGCATATGCGGGCCGACGACGATAACGCTACGAGCGGAGTAGTCGACGCGTTTGCCGAGGAGGTTTTCGCGGAAACGCCCTTGTTTCCCTTTAATCATATCGGTTAAGGATTTCAGCGGGCGATTGCTCGAACCGAGAACCGGACGCTTGCAACGCATATTGTCGAAAAGCGCGTCGACCGATTGTTGCAACATTCGTTTTTCGTTGCGAATAATAACTTCCGGAGCGTTCAGGTCGACGAGTTTCTTCAACCGGTTGTTGCGGTTGATGATGCGGCGATACAGATCGTTCAGGTCGCTCGTCGCGAAGGTGCCGGATTCGAGCAAGACCAACGGACGCAAGTCCGGCGGAATGACCGGGATCACGTCGAGAACCATCCAAGCCGGATTGTTTTCGTGTTGGCAGTTGCGGAGCGATTCGACCAACTTCAAGCGGTTGATCAGCTCCTTTTTGCGCTGTTTCGAGTTCGTTTTCGCCAGTTCGTCGCGGAGGTCTTTCGACAATTTGACGACGTCGAGTTGGTTGAGGAGCTTGCGAATCGCTTCGGCGCCCATCTCCGCTTGGAAGGCGTCGCCGTAGTCTTCGCGCGCGGTTCGGTATTCCTCTTCGTTCAGGAGTTGACCGACTTTGAGCGGCGTGTCGCCCGATTCGACGACGACGTAGTCTTGGAAATAAACGACCTTTTCCAAGCTCGACGCTTTCATCGCGAGCAACGTCGCCAAGCGGCTCGACGACGCTTTGAAGAACCAAATGTGGACGACCGGCGCGGCCAGTTCGATGTGCCCCATACGCTTGCGACGGACGCGGCTGTGCGTAATTTTAACGCCGCAACGGTCGCAAGTCATCCCTTTATATTTCATCCCGCGATATTTGCCGCAGTTGCATTCCCAGTCCTTTTCCGGGCCGAAAATCTTTTCGCAGAACAAACCGTCGCGTTCCGGACGGTAGGTGCGGTAGTTGATCGTTTCGGGTTTTTTAACTTCGCCCTTCGAATCTTCGCGGATTTTTTTCGGATCCGCGAGGCTGATTTTGACGGCGTAGAAGTTGTTAATTCGATCGTAAGTTTCGCCGTTGGCGTTCATCGCAATCTTTCCGTTTCGAATTAGTGGAGATTGTTTTTGTATTCGATATTATTTCCGACGCGCTATCGGCTCGACAAACGACCGTTTGGAGCGCGGGGCGTCGGCGAATATTTCGTTCCGAATCAAGTTGGCGCGTCTCGTCGAAACGTCGCGTCGTCGAGGGACTTCGCGACGTTTCGGCGATTCGGCGACCTTCGCGTCAGAAGTCTTGATTGTCGTCGGCGAAGACGACGCCCAAGCCCTTGTCTTGGTCTTGGGTCGGCACCAAGTCCATATCGAGCGCGAGCCCCTTGATTTCGTTGATCAAAACGTCGAAGCTGGCCGGCGTTCCGGCTTCGAGGGTGTTTTCGCCCTTGACCATCGCTTCGTAAATCTTCGTGCGCCCTTCGACGTCGTCGCTCTTGACCGTGAGGAGTTCTTGGAGCGTGTAAGCGGCGCCGTAGGCTTCGAGCGCCCAAACTTCCATTTCCCCGAAACGTTGACCGCCGGAACGCGCTTTACCGCCGAGCGGTTGTTGCGTAATGAGCGAGTAAGGCCCGGTGCTGCGCGCGTGAACTTTGTCGTCGACCAAGTGGTGCAGCTTCAACATATAAATGTAGCCGACCGTCGTTTCTTGACCGAACGGCTCGCCGGTGCGACCGTCGAAGAGACGGACTTTCCCGTGGCGCGGGAGTCCGGCTTTTTCGAGTTCGTCGTTGACGATTTCTTCCGTCGCGCCGTCGAAAACCGGCGTAACGGCGCGGTAGCCGAGTTTCGACGCGGCCCAACCGAGGTGCGTTTCCAAAATTTGCCCGACGTTCATACGGGACGGAACGCCCAGCGGGTTCAACATAATTTGGATCGGCGTCCCGTCGGCGAGGAACGGCATATCTTCTTTCGGAAGGATTTTCGCGATAACCCCTTTGTTACCGTGGCGACCGGCCATTTTGTCGCCGACCGAAATGACGCGTTTCGTGGCGATGTAAACCTTGACCATTTGAAGGACGCCGCGTTTGAGTTGGTCGCCGGCGCGCAACGCGTTCAGGTTGCGGTCGCGTTCGTCGATCGCTTCTTCGACGCGGTGTTTGAAGTCGTTGTAAACGGCGCGGCATTCGGCGCAAGCCGGGTCGTTGACGTCGATTCCGTTCTTCGCGCACATACGGAGGAACGAGAACGTTTTCGCTTTGTCGGCGATGTAAGCCGGGTCTTTTTCTTGGACGAGCGGTTCGCCGTTGTCGGCGACGATCGTGCGGTCGACCAAAATTTCCATTTTGGTGATCATCGCGCCGAAGACCTCGGCGATTTTCTTATTGCCTTCGGAAGCGAGACGTTTTTCCTCGGCGTCGAATTGTCGACGTTCTTCTTCGTTCAACGACGCGCGGTTGCGGAAGTGGTAGGCGCCGATGACGATCCCTTCGACGCCGGCCGGCACTTCGAGCGACTCGTTTTTAACGTCTTCGCCGGCGCGACCGAAAATCGCGTGCAGGAGTTTTTCTTCCGGCGAAAGCTCCGTCTTGCTCTTCGGCGAAATTTTCCCGACGAGGATGTCGCCGCGGCGAACGTAGGTGCCGACGCGCACGATCCCGTTTTCGTCGAGGTCGCGGAGCGCTTTGTCGCCGACGTTCGGAATGTCGCGGGTAAATTCTTCGCGTCCGAGTTTGGTGTCGCGGATTTCCGCGTCGTATTCTTCGATGTGAATCGAGGTGTAAACGTCGTTTTGAACGAGTTCTTCGCTCAAAATGATCGCGTCTTCGTAGTTGAAGCCGTCCCAAACCATAAAGGCGACGAGGACGTTTCGACCGAGCGCGAGGACGCCGTGGTCGGTGCAAGCGCCGTCGGCGATGACGTCGCCCGCTTGAACCTCTTGCCCGAGTTGAACGATCGGGTGTTGGTTTTCGCAGGTGCGTTCGTTCAAACCGGCGAACTTGCGCAGCATATAAACGTCGTCGTTGTCGATGACGATTTTGAGCGCGTCGACGTAGGTAACTTTCCCGCTTTTGCGAGCGCGAACCAAGAGGCTCGAGTTGAGCGCGGCGGCTTCTTCGAGCCCGGTGCCGACGATCGGCGCCTCGGAGACGAGGAGCGGAACCGCTTGGCGTTGCATGTTCGAACCCATCAACGCGCGGTTGGCGTCGTCGTGTTCGAGGAACGGAATCAAACCGGCGGAAACGCCGATCATTTGGTTCGGCGAAACGTCGATATAGTCGACCATTTCCGGAACGATTTGTTCGTAGTCGCCGCCGTGGCGCGCGATGACGAGCCCGGTGATCGGGTCGGGAACGATGCGCCCGAACGGATGCTCGGCGGAGCGTTCGATTTTCGTGTCGGCCGGAACGAGGCGTTTTTCGTGTTCTTCGTAAGCGCGGAGCCAGTCGACTTGGTCGGTAACGATCCCGTCGACGACGCGGCGATACGGCGAAATCAGGAAGCCGAATTCGTCGACCCCCGCGTAAAGCGAGAGGGACGAAATCAAACCGATGTTGGTGCCTTCCGGCGTCTCGATCGGGCAAATACGACCGTAGTGCGAGGAGTGAACGTCGCGGACTTCGAAACCGGCGCGTTTACGGTTCAAACCGCCCGGGCCGAGCGCGGAAAGACGGCGTTCGTGCGTCAACATCGAAAGCGGGTTCGTTTGGTCGACGACTTGCGACAATTCGCCGCGACCGAAGAAGTAGTCGATAGCCGACGAAATATTCTTCGGGTTGATGATGGCGCGAGGCGATTTTTCGTCGCGGAAACGGTCTTGCGCGGTGCGACGCAACTTCAGGAAGCCTTTGCGAATTTCTTCGCAGGCGAGTTCGTCGATCGTGCGCAGACGACGGTTCCCCAAGTGGTCGATGTCGTCCGCTTCGGCTTCGGGATCGCCGCCCCAAAGTTTGTTGAGGTACTTGACCGCTTCGACGAGGTCTTCGGCGCGCAACACCGTTTCGTCGAGGTCGACGTTCATACCGAGCTTGCGGTTCATTCGGAAACGACCGACGCGTCCCAAACGATAGCGCGACGGGTCGAAGAATTTGTCGCGAACGAGGTCGCGCGCTTTGTCCAACAACGCCGGGTTGCCCGGACGCAGACGCTTGAAGATCGTCAAGAGCGCGTTTTCGTGCGAATTGGTCTTGTCTTCTTCGAGCGAGTTGAGGAGGAGCTTGTTGCGTTGGTCGTCCATCGCTTCGATTTGCGTCAAGCCGGACGCGCAGATTTCCTCCGCTTTGCTCTTCGTGATTTGTTGGCCCGATTCGACGATGATTTCGTCCGGGTGCGCGGAATCGGCGGGATATTTAATATCGCCGACCGCGATCTTTCCTTCGATTTCGGAAACCGATTCGCCGCCGACAACGTCGATTTTGTACGTGTTGTAAAACGCGCGGATAACGTCGACGTCGGAGCCGTATTTCTCGTCCATCGCTCGCAGGAGCGTCATCACCGGGAGCTTGCTGCTTTGGTCGATGCGGACGCTGACCGTTTCTTTGCGCGAAATGTGGAATTCGATCCAGCTTCCGCGTTCCGGAATAATACGGCAACTGAAGCTCTTGCGGTCGAGTTCCGTTTCGGTGAGGAAGTCGACGCCCGGGCTGCGGTGCAACTGGCTGACGACGACGCGTTCGGCGCCGTTGATGATAAATTCGCCGCCGCCGAGCATAATCGGAAGTTCGCCGAGGTAAACGTCGTCTTCAACCGTGTCTTTTTCGCCGACAAGACGGAGACGAACGCGCAACGGACGACCGTAAGTCAAACGAAGGCGACGGCATTCGTCCGGCGTGTAGTGCGGTTTTTCGAGTTCGTAATGAACGTACTCCAAGCGCGCCGTCTTTTCGTAGTTTTCGATCGGGAACGCTTCGCGGAAGACGCTTTCCAACCCTTGGTCTTTACGTTCGGAGGGCGGAACGTCCGCTTGAAGGAAGTTTGCGTAGCTTTGAGTTTGCAGAACCGTCAACTCCGGAATCGGATAGGTCGTGCTATGATTGCCGAACTGCCGTCGTTCTTTAAACTGTAACTTCCGTTTTGATGTAACCGCCATAAGAGTGTTGACCTCCCGGTTGGATAGAGAATGGTTGCGATTCTATCGCCTAAGATACGCCGAACTACTAATATATCAGCAAGTAGCGACCCTGCAAGCCCCCCTCTTTGCCTTTTTTGCCTAAAAGAACGACTTTTTTCGAAAAAAATGCCGCTTTTTACCGAACAAAACGACGATAAATGCATTTACAATAAATTTTCATCTTTTTTAGAAATTTTTTATGAACCAAAAAAAAATCGAAATTTTCCTCAAAATTTTCAAAAACGGCGTCGGTAAAAACGACAAACTTTTGCTAGATTGACAATAACTGTTCGCTAAGAGGTTTATTGCGCGAAATAATTGGCTTGCATATTTAGCTAATCGTTGCGCCGATTCAACGAATCTCCTCGATTAATATCGACGTTTATATTTATTATATACGCTTGTCGCTAAAAAACAAAAGACGCGGTGAATTTTAACAAAAGGGAAAAAATAGCTAGCGACGGCGGGGGAAGACCGGACAAAACGGATTTGACATTAAAAAAGAGAGAAGACGTAAGTCGCGTCTCAAATAAAAAGCCTCGAACCGAAATTCGAGGCTTTTTCTATCATAGCGTTAAGCTAAGAATCGAACTATTTGAGCGAAACTTTGGCGCCCGCGTCTTCGAGTTCTTTCTTGAGCTTTTCGGCTTCGTCTTTGGAGAGACCGGTTTTGATCGCTTTCGGAGCGGATTCGACCATCGATTTCGCGTCGCCGAGGGAAGCGCCGGTGGCGGTGCGGACGACTTTGATGACGTTGATCTTGTTGGCGCCGAAGTCTTCGAGAACGACGTCGAATTCGGTTTTTTCTTCCGCGGCCGGAGCGGCGTCGCCCGCAGCCGGACCGGCGACCATAACCGCGCCGCCGGCGGCCGGTTCGACGCCGTAGACGTCTTTCAGGTAATCGCTGAGTTCTTTCGCTTCTTTGAGCGTCATACCCATGATTTTGTCGCCCATTTCTTTGATTTCAGCGGCGAATTCGCGTTCGACTTGTTCGGACATTGTTCAATTTCCTTTCTGAGGTTTGCGCTAAATCTTCCGCGGCGAACCGTGCGAAACCAAAACGCGCGGGGCGCGGTCGTCGATTTAAGCGCAATGAAAAAATATATACGAGGTTATCGTCGCCGGAGCGACGTCGATATGCGTTTTATATAAATTTAACAGAACGCGCCGCTTCGTCAAGGGGGGCGACGCGCTCAAAATTAAATTTTGCTCACTCGGCGACCGTTTCTTCGGCGCCTTCCTCTTTATCCGCAAGTTGCTTGATTTGGCTGGCGAGGTTCGCGCCGCCGGACAAGAGTTGGGACGAGAGTTTGGAACCGACGCCGACGATTTGGCCGACGAGGATCGCGATTTGTTCTTCGCGGTTGGGCCACTTGCTGATTTCGACGACTTTGTCCGCGGCGAACGCTTCGCCGTCGAGAACGCCGCCGAGGAGGGCGAGTTTCGCGAATTGCTTGTCTTTCGAAACTTTAACGAGTTCCTTCGCGAGAGCGACAATGTCGGTCGAACCGTAGCAAACGGCGGTGGAACCGGTCAAGTTTTGGAAAGCGGGATTCAGCGAGGTGCCTTCGGTAGCGCGGGCGGCCAAGCTGTTTTTAACGACCATAACGCGAATGTCTTTCTCGGCCAAGGCGGAGCGAAGACGGTTGCTGTCGTTGACTTCCATACCGACGATATTGACGAGGAGAGCGTTTTCGACGCCCGCCAAACGTTTTTTCAATTCTTCGGTAATAATATTTTTAACAAACTTGCTCATAGTATTGGTATTCGTTAAATGACGGTGTGGGAATAGTTACCGTGTCGAGACTCATTGCGTCACAACGCGGACGGCCGGGCTCATCGTCGCGGAAATAGCGATCGACTTCACGTAGACGCCCTTAACCGCGGCCGGTTTCAGGGAGACGACGTAATTGATGAACGCTTGGATATTTTCCGCCAATTTGTCGGCGTCAAAGCTAAGTTTGCCGACGACGCCGTGGACAATGCCGCCCTTGTCGTTGCGGAACTCAACCTTACCGGCTTTGTATTCCTTAACCGTTTTTTCGACGTCCATCGTAACCGTGCCGGCTTTCGGGCTCGGCATCAAGCCGCGCGGACCGAGAACGCGACCGAGCGAACCGACGACGCCCATCATATCCGGGGTCGCGATACACACGTCGAAATCGAACCAACCTTCTTTAATTTTTTCCGCCAATTCCGGACCGCCGACAAAATCGGCGCCGGCCGCGGTCGCTTCGTCGGCTTTCGCGTTTTTCGCAAAGACGAGAACGCGGAGCGTTTTGCCAAGACCGTTCGGAAGAACGACGGAACCGCGAACGATTTGATCGTTTTGTTTCGGATCGACGCCGAGACGCATCGAAATTTCAACCGATTGATCGAACTTCGTCGTGTTGAATTTTTTCAACAATTCGACGGCGTCGGCCAACGGCATCGGGGTTTTCGTCGCCGGAAGCATCGCTTCCATAGCTTTCATGCGCTTAGAAACTTTACCCATTATTATATCAATCTTTTTTTAGGTTGTTTTGGTGGCTTAAAATATTGTCGCGCGGTTTTTAGGAAACTAAATCTTAACGATATAGTTCGCAACCGCGAAAGAGGATCAGTCGACGACGTCGACGCCCATGCTGCGAGCGGTGCCGGCGAGAATGCGAACGGCGTTCGCAACTTCGCGAGCGTTGAGGTCTTTTTGCTTCGCTTTGACAATATCTTCAAGTTGCGCGACGGTAACGGAACCGACTTTTTCCTTCGGAACGCGCTGCGAACCTTTGTCGATACCGGCGGCTTTTTTGATCAAGTCGACGGAGTGCGGGCTTTTCGTTTCCAGCTCGTAGGAACGATCGTTGTAAACTTTGACGACGACCGGGATGCGCATCCCGTCGGCGTCTTTCGTGCGGTCGTTAAATTCTTTAACAAACTGACCGAGGTTCAAACCATACTTACCGAGGGCGGTACCGACAGGGGGTGCTGCGGTCGCCTTACCTCCGGCGGCATGGAATTTCACGACTGCTTGTAATTGTTTAGCCATTGTTAATCCTTCAAATTGTTTGCGTCTTAAACTTCGCTATTTGATTTACGCGTTTGTTTGGAATTTGTAAGTCAAACGAAAAGAACTTGTTAGGGAGTCGATTCTTTTCAACGCGACGTTTCAGACTTCTACCTTTTCGACCTGCCAGTATTCGAGCTCGACGGGCGTGCTCCTGGAGAAGATCGAGATAATAACGGTAACTCGACCGGCGAATTCGTCGATCTTGTTTACCTCCCCCTCAATATCTTTAAACGTGCCGTCGTTGATCTTAACGCGATCGCCGATACGGTACGGAATTTCCAATTTCGGTTGTTTTTCGTCCGCCGCCGTCTCCGCGCGGAGAAGACGATCGACGTCTTTTTGCGTCATCGGAAGCGGCTTGCCGCCCGCGCCGGTGAAGTCGCCGACGCCGGTCGTTTCACGAACGAGGAACCAAGTTTCGTCGTTCAAAACCATTTTGGCCAACAAATAGCCGGGATAAAGTTTGCGTTTCGTTTCCCGACGTTTGCCGTTTTTCATTTCGACGACCGTTTCGGTCGGAACGAGCGTTTGTTCGAAATAGTCGTCGAGGCCGGACAACTTAATTCGACGATCCAAAGTCTTCTTTACCGTGTCTTCGCGGTTGACTTGGACTTTAAGAATATACCATTCCGGTTTTGGCGTTTCTTCCGCCGCTTGGCTTTCGAGGTTCTCGACGTTATTTTCAGCTTCGGAACTCATTGTTTTTTCCTTATTCGCTCGTTAGGGACGCGAGTTTAACGATAAAATACTAACGCGTCAGCAACCGATAAATTTAAAAAGCGTTTTGAAAATAAGGTCGTAGGCGAAGATCAAAACCGTGAACAACGCCATAAAAATGAGAACGACTTTCGTGTTCGCGAAAAGATCGCGTTTCGACGGCCACGAAACTTTCGACATTTCCGCTTCGACGGAAACGAGGAAATCGGCGAAAACCGGGAAGTTGATAACGCGGAACGAAACCCAAACGCCCAACAACGCGATAAGCGAACCGCAAATCGCGGCGCCTTGCGCGCCAAAATAACCGGCTTGGAAAAAGCTGTAGCCGCCCCAAATAAAAACGAGCGACAAACCGATAAACGTCGAACGACGCGCGACGCGACCTTGCGAACTTTTATAGTTGTTGGTCGAAACAAGCTCTTTCATTAATTGGGAAAACATAGGCCCCTCGCGGCGCGATTATCGCAAAGCGGTCGAGAAAACAACCGGGTCGATTTCAAAAAAAAAGCGCTCGCAACGATATACAATATCGAAGGACGAGCGCGTTCACATCAAAAGAAAGCAGGGGAGGGGGGATTCGAACTCCCAACCGTCGGTTTTGGAGACCGGTGCTCTGCC
>JAGBDD010000238.1 GCA_017937685.1 Thermoguttaceae bacterium
CGCGGTCGTGTTCGGGCCGTTCCAAGTGGTGAAACCGCAACCGGCGGAGAAGATAACGCAACCGTAGTTCCCTTTGTAACCGCTGGTGTTCGGGTTGATCACCGCTTCGGAGAGGCAAAGGGTGTTCGAGGTGCCGTCGGTTATCGCGGCCATTTTGACCGCTTTATTGTGGGTGAACGGCGCTTTGTGCGCTTTGTACGATTCGCGACCGTCCCAGTTGACGACTTCTTCGTTCCCGAAGTTCGAGTTGCCGAAGTTCGCGACGTAGCAGGAACGACGGTGGCACCAACCTTCGGCGTTCGATTCGCCGATCGCTTCCGGTTCGCTCGGGCATTGGTGCGCCGGAATCAACGCGGTGCGGTATTCGTAGTGGCCCGGGTTTTCCGATTTCGACTGACCGTTCAGTTTGGTCGTGTCGGTGTTGTTATTGTAGCCTTTGCCGGTGCCGGTGAAGGCGAGACCGCTGTAAAGCGCGGTTTGTTCGATGAACGGAAGCGTGCGCCCGTGCCAAGAGACGCGGTCGGGGTCGCCGTCGTTGCTGTCCGGATTGCCGAGGAGCATCCCCATCGGGAACGCGTCTTGGTTTTGGTCGGCGTAAGTTTGGCAAGCCAACGCCAATTGTTTCAGGTTGTTCGTGCATTGCATACGACGGGCCGCTTCGCGCGCCGCTTGAACGGCCGGCAGAAGCAGACCGATCAAAATCCCGATAATCGCGATGACGACCAACAATTCGACGAGCGTAAAACCGTTTTTACGTCCCGTTCCCATAACGTTCGCGCTC
This sequence comes from Thermoguttaceae bacterium, assembly GCA_017937685.1. GTDB lineage: Bacteria > Planctomycetota > Planctomycetia > Pirellulales > Thermoguttaceae > RUG369. The sequence continues at coordinate 782 of JAGBDD010000238.1, forward strand.
ATTTCTGAACCTCAACCTCAAATAGGTAATAAAATAAGAAAATTGTCCATATCGTTTGCGCGTCGGCGACGCGCTTTTTTGCGACGGCAAGAAAAGGGGAAAACGAAAACCAACCCTAACGTCGATTTCCGTTTCCAACTTCGTCAACCGTTAATATATCGTCAAATTCAAAATAACGCAAGAGCCCCCGGCGCCGAATTTGGCGCGCGACGGAAAAAAACGTCGAAAAAAGAGCCCGCGCGACCGGCGCTCTCCTTCGACGTTTCCTCAACTTCCTATTTTAACGCGACTTAAAAGCAACCAAAGCGGTCGACAATAAATCGCGTTTCGTCGTTTTCGCCGTCTTAAACGTCAAAGCGTCCAGCCGTTTTGGTAGTTGGCGGCGATCATCGCGTTCGCTTCCGGGTTGTTCGGAATCGTATTCGTCGCGGCGTCGTATTCGACCGGCTTGCGACTGCGAATCGCGAGCGTTCCGAGCAAAACGAACTCAAGAACCGGGGCCGCGTCGACGAAGTTCGACCCGGCTTTTTCGCCCCCTTTGCAAGCGGTCAACCATTCGGCGAAGACGTCGCCGCGTCTCGGGAGCCGCTTCGGAACGTCCGCGAACTTCTGCGCTCGCTCCGGATTCAAGATTTGGTCGTCGAACATGACGCCTTCGTCGCCGACGTAAAGGACGCCTTCGGTCGGGAGCGAATCGCCGTTCCAATCGCGCGGCATAGGGGGGCGGATTCCGCCGTCGCTCCAAACGAGGCGAATAGGCGGTCGACCGTCGCGTTCCGGGAAGTCGTAAGTAACGACGCTCGACAACGGGAACGAAACGTCGTAAAATTTCGAGGTCGACGCGACGACGCGGCTCGGCGTCCCGAGTTTGAGCGCCCGGTAAGGAATGTTCGCCCAATGGCAGCCCATATCGCCGAGCGCGCCGGTTCCGAACGCCGTCCAACCGCGGAAGTTGAACGGATGGAAAACCGCTTGACCGCCCCAATTTTCCGGACTCATTTTCGGAATCGGCGACGACTCCGGCCAACGGTCGGCGAACGGGATTTTCGGCGCCGGGCCGAGCCAAGCGTCCCAATCGAAACCGTCCGGAATCGGGCTCGTAAAGTCCGGGTAAGACGGCGCGCCCTGCGGCCAAACCGGGCGAAGGCTCCAGCAGTAAACTTCCCTAACTTGCCCGATCGCCCCCGCTTCCAACAACTCGACGACGCGACAGCCGGTTTCGCCGGTCGCCGGACTCGTCGTGATTTGCGTCGCGACGCCCGCTTTTTTCGCCGCTTCGACGACGACGCGCCCCTCTTCGAGCGTTCGCGTCAACGGTTTGACGCAGCAAAGATGCTTCCCGGCTCGAAGCGCGGCGAGCGAAACGATCGCGTGCGTGTGGTCGGGCGTCCCGCAGTAAACCGCGTCGATTTTGTCCCCCTCGGCGTCGAGCGCTTCGCGGAAGTCTTTGTATTTTCGCGCTTGCGGGAAGACTTTAAACGTCTTTTCGGCGTGCGCCCAGTCGATATCGCAAAGCGCTTCGACTTGGAAGCCGACCCGCGCCGCGTCTTGCGTTTGCGGACAGCCGATTCCGCCGACGCCGATTCCGAGGAGCGTCGGTTTGTCGCTCGGGGCCGTTTCGCCGCGTCCGAGAACGGAGCGCGGAACGATCGTCGGCGCGAGCGCGACCGCCCCAAAGGTCGCGGCGGCGCCTAAAAAATTTCGTCGCGAAAGTTTCATTTTCTTCCCCTTATATTAATATTGACAAAAACGGAAAAAATAACGAAGAAAAAACTTCAAAGAACCAAACGCCGAACCGCCGCCCGACCGGACGCGTCGACGACCGATTAAACAAAACTAACTTTCCCTTTTTCGCGCCGCCCGCCGACTTTTCGAACGACGAACGCGCCCAAACCGAGAACGACGCAAGCGAGCGCGAGCGTTTCCGCGAGGTCGCGCCCGCCGAGAAGCGTTCCCTTCCCGAGCCGCGCGCAGTCGACCGGCAAAACTTCCGCCGCGACAACCTCCGTTCCGCCCCGAGCGCCGCGACTCCGAACCCGCCCGGCTTGGTCGATATGCGCCGAAAAACCGCCGTGCGTCGCGGCGACGACCGGCTTGCGATTCTCGACGGCGCGAAAAACTTGCGTCGCGAGGTGCCCGTCCGTTTGCGACCCGTTGCGGAACCAACCGTCGTTCGAGAGGCAAACCAAAACGTCCGGCTCCGCGCCCGCCGCGGTCAGTTCGCGGACTTGCTCCTTGACGTAATGCGGAATCGAGCTTTCGAAGCAAATGTGCGGCGCGAAAAGAAGCGGTTCCGCTTGCGCGACTTGCCCTCTTTTCCCATTTTGCGTCTTTTCGCCGTTCGCGGCGTCTTTTTCGTTCCCACCAATCGCTCCAACTCCAACGCTCTCGCCAATTCCGCCGTTTTCCGCCGCTCGGACGCGTCGAACGACCGGAAAAACGACCGGCCCGGCGCCGCGTTCGAGCGAAAAATCGGCGCAAACCGCCTTCAACGGGAACCAATCGGGGAGCAAGTCGGCGCCGGGAATGTATTCGCCGCAAATAACGAGCCGCCGCTTCCCGTAAAGCCGGAACGCCGCAAGGTTCGGATCGTTCGGCGCGGTCGAAGCGGGCGTTTTCCAGTCGACGTATTTTTCCCAACTCGCCTCTCTTCCCGATTTTTCCGCGTTCGCCGTTCCTCCTAATCCGCCCAATTCTCCCGATTCCCCCGTTTCTCCCGCTTCGTTCGCCGGAACCGTCGCGTTAAAGTCGACGTATTTTTCCCCAAGCGCCGCGACGGTCGCCGAATCGAGACGCGGCGCGAAGACGGCGGCGTTAAAAACGGTCGTTTCGTCCCCGGCGTCGACGTCGACGAGAAGCGCGGTCGTCCCCAAAATCGCCGCCGCGCCGAGCCGTTCCGTCAAGCGAGCCGCGTCGCGCCGCGACCGGGAAAGCGCCCGCGACTTTTCGGCCCGCGCGATTCGCTCGACTTCCGCCGTCGGATTCGCCCCGTTTACCGAAACCGCCGATTCTTTCGCGCTTACCTTATTTGTTAAAACCTCCGAATTTACCGCGCTTCCCCCGCTTGTCGCAACCGCCGAACTTGCCGCGCTTTCCCCGTTCGCCGCGCCCGCCGCCGTTTTCTCGTCCCAAAAGACGTCGAAGCAACTTTCCGGCCAAACGACGACGTCGAAACCGACCGCGTCGCGCCCCGCCTCCGCCGCCAGCGCAAGATAAGTTTCCGCAACTTGCGTATTTTGCCAATCAGGAACCGGGAAGCGATACGTCGTTGCGTCCTGCAAGAGCGCGACTCGGCAAGGAACCGCGCCCGACTCGACCGCCGAACGCTCCGCCGCGTCGAAAAATTCGAGTCGCCAAGCGCCGAAACCGACGACGACGGCGAACATCGCGACCGCGCCAAGCGCCGAAAACGCGACGCGCTTCCATTTCGCGCCGTCCAACTCGCGCCGTTTTGCGCCGTTTGCCGAATCGCCGCCTTCCGCCGAAACCGCCCCGCTTACTTCGTCCGCTTTATTTACTTTACTTGCGCAACTTCGCGAAACCGCCGCCGCGAACGCCGCTCCAAAGAGCGTTCCGACCGCGACGATCGTCGCGCCGACGCCGTATTCGCCGAACGGTTCGGCAATTTGGATAAATTGGGGAAAGTCGTAAACGGAATGCGAGAGCCCAGCGAAAGAAAAACCGCCGAGTCCGCGGTTGCGCAACCATTCGACCGCCGTCCAAGCGACCGGCGCCGCCAACCAAAGCGGAAGTCCGAACCGTTTCTCCGTTTGCGCTCCTTGCGCAATTTCACCGACTTGTCCCGTCCGCTTCCTTTGCGCATTTCCCGCCGTTTGCGCGCCTTGCGTCGTTTGTCGCGCCTTTAACGTTAAAACCGGCGCAGCTTTCCCGCTCGTCGTCTTTTCGTTGTTTTGCGCCGTCGAAGCCGTTCGCGTTCTTTGCGTCGACTCGCCGTTTTCCTCGCCTTTCTCAACTCCCCCAATCTCTTTGCTTCCCCCGCTCTCCCTATTTTCCGCCGTTAAATCGTTTCGCGCCGCAACTTTTCCGGTCAGCGCCCGAGTTATCGCGACAAAAAACGGAAAATAAATCGCCAAATACGCCGACGCCGCCAACCAACCGAGCGTCGTCGCCGGATGCGGATAAGAAATCCAAACGACCGTCGCCGCCCAAAAGCAAAACGCCGCCGTCCAATATTGGCGATACTCCCCGCCGAAAAAGACGCGTCCGAGAAACCGCGCCAAGAGCCGAGTCAACCGAAACCGCCGTTTTTTCCCCGTCTCGCTTTCTTCGCTATTTTTCGCAACCTGCGCAACCCCCGCGTTTTCACCGCTCCGCTTAACGAAAACGCAAAAATCGGGATTGAAAACGGTCGCGGCCCAAACGGTCGGAACGAGAAAAACCGCCCAACCAATCCAAGACGGCGGCAAAGAAGCCCAATAAAGAAAAAACGACAAAGACGCGGCGACGAACGGCGCTCGACGCCCGACGCAAAATTTCGACGACATTCAAATTTCCCCGAAAACCAAGAATAACGGCGCCGATTTCAAAAATTTCGACGCTTTACCGCGCCGGGACAAGCGACCGTTTTCGCCGCGCAAACCCCGGCGCGCAACGCTCGGCGAGGCGGAGTCGGCGCAAAAAACGGCTCCGCGTCGCGTTAAAATCGGCCAAGTCGACGTTAATTTAACGCCGCGGCGACGTCGGCGGTCGGTTCGTCGACGACGCGAACGCCGAACCGCTCGGCGAAAACCGCGACCGTCTCCGGCTTCCAAGCGACGGGCGCGGTCGGGCCGACGAAAACGCGTCGATACCCGAGTCCCAACGCCGCCAAAAACGCCGCCGTCGACGTTTCGTCAAAGCAACTAAAGAAGAACGCGACCGGGGAAACGGCGGGCTCGCGGTCGAGTTCGGCGCCCAGCTTCTCGGCGAAACGGAAAACGGCCGCCGCGTCGCAAACGCGCCCCAAGTCGAGCGTTTTCGGCGTTCCGAACGCGGTCGGCGGCGCCGGTTTGCGGTTGAAACGGCATTTCGCGTCGCCGAACGAAACAATCGCCGAATCCGCCGGAATCGCGTCGAATAGATTTGCAAAGTAATCGCTTCCGCCGTCCGGCGCGTCCTCGCCGCCGACGACGAAAACGCGCTTCGTTCGGTCTTGTCGGAACGCCCGCGCCAATTTGTCGATCATTCCGCCGAGCCCGTCGCCGCCGAAACCGACCGCGATTTTTTCGGTCGCGCCCTTGCCTCGCGTCTCGGGAAAACCGGGCGAGTCGACCGCCGCTCGAATCAGCTCCGCGAAATCGAGTTTGCCGGAAGCGTCGCGTTCCAACGCGGCGACGCCGTCCAAACGGGTCGCGCCGGCGGTAAAGATGTAATCGCGGTACGACTCGTCCGGCGTTTCCAAGGGCGTCGACGCGACGAGAATCGCGCCCGGAAACGCGCCCAATTCCCGACGTTGGTCGAGCCAAGACCCGCCGTAATGCCCGGCCAAGCGCTTGAACTTCTTGAACGCCGGGAAGGAGTGCGCCGCGATCGCCTCGCCGCGCGTCCAAACGTTCAAATCGCGAATTTCGGCCCGTTCGAGGAGTTCGAGCAGAACGTCGAAATCGTCGCCGCTAAAGAGAACGCATTTTCCGCCCGCCGCCGACGCGCGAACGACCGACGGAACCGGCGTTCCGTACTCGAGAAACGTCCCGACTTCGACCAACTCCAACGCCGACGCCGCCAACCGCCCGGTTTTCTCGACCGCGTCCGCCAACGCGTCGACGTCGGTCGGTTCCGGCGCCAACGTCGCGAGCGTTTCGACGACGCCGTCGACGACCGCGCGCCGCGTCGTTCGCCAACGCTCGACTTCCGCTTCGATTCGCTCCGCTTCGGCGATCAACGCGGCCTTCGCTTCCTTTTCTTTAGCGTCGCGGGCTCGCGTTTCCTTCGCTCGAGCGCGAATCCCTTGCGCCTCGAACTCGCGACGCGAAATCGTTCGGGCGCCCAAATCCGTCGCTTGCGCCAACAACGTCGCGACGCCTTTCAAACCGTCGACGATCGTCTCCTGCAAGCCGAACGCCGCCGCGCCGAGCCGTTCAAGACGAGCCGCCGCGTCGTATTCTTCGCCTTGCGCCGCCAACTCTTCGACCGTCGCGTCGTCGGGCGCGGACGCGGCGCTTTCCTGTTCGCGAAATTGTTTTTCCAAATCTTCTTGATATTCGGGTTCTTTTTCATTCCCCAAATATTCGGCCAACTGGAAGACAAGGTCGGCCTTCAAAATCAACCGCGTCAACTCTCGAGCGTCCGCGCTCGACGCCCGCGAGGTCGCCGTCAACGCTTCGAGCAAAAACTCCTCGACCGGAACGCCGCGGTTCTCCCAAGCGAGCGCCTTCGCCGCCTCGGACGCGATATGTTTGCACCAAGCGAGCAACTGATTCCGAAGACGGAGCGTTTTCGGGTCTTCGGCGGCGCGCGCTTCGGACGTTCGTTCGTTTCGATTTTCAAACATTTCGTTCACCGTTACTTTCTACGTTCCTAAAAAATAAGGGAGAGGGAAATAAACGACGCCGTTTTCTCCGTCGCGTCAAGCGACTCGACCAAGTAAAACGCAAAGACGGTCGAGCGAACGCGCCGCCCGTTGCAACCGCTTCGCCCTACCGTCCTCAAAATCGTTCGGCGCGTCCCTAACTCGCTAATTTACATCTTACCTAAATTGCCGTCTCAAAATTTCGTTTACCTTATTATAAGGCCTCCGACCTCAAAAAGCAACACGTTTTAAAAAATTCTCAAAATTTTCTTCGCAAAAAACAATTTTTTCTCGCCCCGTCGCCTTCTTTACGCGGCGCGCGACGGCGCGAACGCTCCCTCTCCGTTTTTCGACATTTCTCTCCGCCGCCGACGTCGCGGAGTCGCCCCCAATGAGAAAAGCGCGCTTTTTGCGCGACGAAGCCTCGCAACTTAGGCAAGCCTAACTCGTTTCTCGTTCGCCGTTTACTTGAAATTGCGCCGTTAAACTGGGGGCTTTGCGCAAAGAGCGCGGCTTGCGTCGGTTCCGCGCTCGCGCAAACGACGGAAATAAAAAAGTAACGCCGCCCCCCGCTTGCCAAAAGTCGAAACTGGAGGTAGAATGAGAGCAAAAAATATAGGACGGGTACGCCCGCCCCGCGCGGCGTCGAATCGCGACGTTTTTGGACGACTTTTGCCTCTCGGCGAAACGACGCGACGCGCTTCCTTGCGACGCCCCATTAGAGGCGCCCCGAACGAATATTTTACTAGGAGACTTAAATGAGCGACGAAAAACGCTTCGTCATGTGCGACGGCAACGAAGCCGCCGCGATGATCGCGCATCTTTGCAACGAAGTAATGGCCATTTACCCGATCACGCCGTCGTCGACGATGGGCGAACTGACCGACGACTGGGCCGCGAAAGGTAAGAAAAATCTCTTCGGCACGATTCCGCAAATCGTCGAAATGCAAAGCGAAGCCGGGGCGGCGGGCGCCGTTCACGGTTCGTTGCAAGCGGGCGCGCTGACCTGCACGTTCACCGCGTCGCAAGGTCTCCTCCTGATGATCCCGAATATGTTCAAGATCGCCGGCGAACAAACGCCGACCGTCTTCCACGTTACGGCTCGTTGCATCGCCTCGCACGCGCTTTCGATCTTCGGCGACCACTCCGACGTGATGTCGACCCGCTCCTGCGGTTGGGCGATGCTCTGCGGCGGCACGGTTCAAGAAACGCACGATATGGCGATGATCTCGTACTCGTCGACGCACCGCAGCCACGTTCCGTTCCTCCACTTCTTCGACGGTTTCCGCACCTCGCACGAAGTCAACAAACTGGAAAAACTGCCGGAATCGACCGTCCGCGAAATGATGGATCTCGACGCCGTCCGCAACTTCCGCGAACGCGCCCTCAATCCGCACAGCCCGGTCATCCGCGGCACGGCGCAAAACCCGGACGTCTTCTTCCAAAGCCGCGAAGCGTGCAACCCGACCTACGACGCCGTCCCGGCTATCGTCCAAGAAGAAATGGACAAGTTCGCGAAGCTGACCGGTCGCCAATACCGCATTTTCGACTACTACGGCGACCCGAACGCCGAAAACGTTATCGTTATTATGGCGAGCGGTTCCGGTATCGTCGAAGAATATATCGACTTTATCGGTAAAGATAAGAACGTCGGTATGGTCAACGTCCGCCTCTATCGTCCGTTCGACGAAGCCGCGTTCGTCGCCGCGTTGCCGAAGACGGTTAAGAAAATCGCCGTCCTCGACCGCACGAAGGAACCGGGCGCCGGCGGCGAACCGCTTTACCTCGACGTCGTTTCGGCTCTCGTTCGCTGCTGGGAAGGCGCGCTTCCGTTCGTCGCCGCCGGTCGCTACGGCCTCGCGTCGAAAGACTTCACCCCGGCGATGGTCAAAGCGATCTACGACGAACTCGCGAAAGACGCTCCGAAGAAGAAGTTCACGATCGGCGTCAAAGACGACCTCACGAACCTCAGCCTCGACTACGATCCGACCTTCTCGACCGAAGCGGACGACGTTCGTCGTTGCATCTTCTACGGTCTCGGTAGCGACGGCACCGTCGGCGCGAACAAAGAAACGACGAAAATCGTCGGCGAATACACCGAAAACTTCAGCCAAGGCTACTTCGTTTACGACTCGAAGAAAGCCGGCGCCGTTACGGTTTCGCACCTCCGCTTCTCGCCGCGCCCGATCAAGGGTTCGTACCTGATTTACCAAGCGAACTTCGTCGCGTGCCACCAATTCGTCTTCACGCAAAAGCTCGACATGCTCTCGACGATCGTCAAGGGCGGGACGTTCCTCCTGAACGCTCCGTACGGCGCCGCGGAAGTTTGGGATCACCTCCCGATCGAACTCCAACAAGAGATCGTCGAAAAGGAACTCGAATTCTACGTCGTCGACGCCGTCAAAGTCGCGAAAGCGGCGGGTATGGGCGGTCGCATCAACACCGTTATGGAAACCTGCTTCTTCAAGCTCGGCGACTTTATGCCGGTCGACGAAGGCATCGGCTACATCAAAGCCAGTATTAAGAAGGTTTACGGCAAGAAGGGCGACGAAATCGTTCAAAAGAACTACGCGGCGGTCGACTCGTCCCTCGCGGCGCTCGAAAAAGTCGATTACCCGAAACAAGTTACGTCGACGTTCCATCGTCGCAACGGCGTCGTCGGCGACGCGCCGGAATTCGTTACGAACGTCCTCGGCGAAATCTTGGCCTCGCGCGGCGAAGAACTCACCGTCAAAGACATGCTCCCGACGGCGGACGGCACCTTCCCGGTCGGCACGACGAAATACGAAAAACGCGGCATCGCCATCGATATTCCGATTTGGGACGCCGAAACCTGTATCCAATGCGGCAACTGCTCGCTCGTCTGCCCGCACGCCGCGATCCGTATGAAGATTTACGACGCCGCCGACGGCGCGCCGGAATCGTTCAAATCCGTCGACGCGAAAACGAAGGAATTCGAAGGTAAGAAGTTCACGCTTCAAGTCGCGCCGGACGACTGCACCGGTTGCGGTATGTGCGTTTACGTCTGCCCGGCCAAGAGCAAGACGGAAGAAGGCAAGAAAGCGATCAACCTCGAAAACAAGATCGCCAACGAAGCCGCCGAACGCGCCAACTGGGATTACTTCCTCACGATTCCGGACTACGACCGTTCCAAAGCGAAGGTCGACACCGTCAAGGGTTCGCAACTCTTGCTCCCGCTCTTCGAGTTCTCGGGCTCCTGCGCGGGTTGCGGCGAAACGCCTTACGTCAAACTCGTTACGCAACTCTTCGGCGACCGCATGTTGATCGCGAACGCGACCGGTTGCTCCTCGATTTACGGCGGCAACCTCCCGACGACGCCGTACACGACGAACGCCGACGGTTGCGGCCCGGCTTGGGCGAACTCCTTGTTCGAAGACAACGCCGAATTCGGTCTCGGTATGCGCGCCGCGGTCGACCAACAAGTCGGCTTTATGAAGGAAATCCTCGTCGCGAAGAAAGACCAACTCGGCGACGCGCTGGTCGAAAACCTCCTCGGCAACAAACAAGAAACCGAAGGCGAAATCGCGCAACAACGCGCTTGGGTCAAAGAACTTAAAGCGAAGTTGGCCGAACTCAACTGCGACTGCGAACAAGCGAAGCTCCTCGAAATGTCGGCCGACTACCTCGTCCGCCGTAGCGCGTGGATCATCGGCGGCGACGGTTGGGCTTACGACATCGGTTACGGCGGGCTCGACCACGTCGTCGCGTCGACGAAGGACGTCAACATCCTCGTTCTCGACACCGAAGTTTACTCGAACACCGGCGGTCAAGCGTCGAAATCGACGCCGAAGGGCGCGGTCGCGAAATTTGCCGCGGGCGGTAAAGCGACGGGCAAAAAAGACCTCGGTATGATGGCCGTTTCTTACGGCACCTGCTTCGTCGGTCAAATTTCGCTCGGCGCGAACCCGGCGCACGCGATCAAGACGCTCGTCGCGGCGGAATCGTACAACGGCCCGTCGCTCGTCATCGCGTACTCGCACTGCATCGCGCAAGGCGTCGATATGAAGACCGGTATGGAACTTCAAAAAGAAGCCGTCAAGTGCGGTTACTGGCCGCTTTGGTCTTACGACCCGCGTTTGGAAAAACCGTTCCAACTCGCCAGCAAGGCTCCGGAAGGCGCGTTGAAAGACTTCGAAGCGAAGCAAAACCGCTTCAAGTCCTTGAAACGCATCAATCCGGAAGCCGCCGCGATGTACGAAGCGCAAGCGCAAGAAGAAATCTACAAGCGCTACGAATACTACAAAGCGTTGACGGAAGTCCAAAAGTGATAACGGTTTAAGCCGTTGGTCGACGTAAGAGCGCGAGTCGAAACGCCGATTCGCGCTCTCCGCGCCGCAAGAAACAAAAAACGACGGAAGAGGCGAACGCTTTTTCCGTCGTTTTTTATTGTCTGAAATATTTCATCGTTTGCAAACCGCGTCCCGTCGTCGTTTCCTTTTTCGGCGAAGACGTTCTAAACGCTCAAACAAAAACGCGTTGCAGGAGCGCCATATACAAAAGCGTTCCGCCGCCGACGCTCAGGAGCATATTCCCCTTCCAAGCGTGCAGGATCGCGACGGCGACTCCGGCGATCAGTTCCGGAAGCGCGAACGGATACCGAAGCGGCGTCGCGTTCCTAAAGCAATAAACGACAAGCATTGCGATGATCGCCGGCGGCAGCGCGACGCCAAGATACGAAACGACTTCCGGCGTCTTACGCTTCCCGCCGAACACAAGAAACGGAAAGAAGCGGAGCCCCGCCGTTACCGCCGCGACGACCGCGACGATCGCGACCGAATGCGAAAAATCGATCATCGTTCCCCCTCCTTTTCCGCCGCGTCTTCGGAAGCGAGCGTTTCTCCCGTCGACGCAAACTCTTGCGCCGCCGACGTTTCCGTTCCCTTCTTCGTTTCGAAAAAGCGTCGTCCGCCGATCAAAACCGCGCAAATCCCGAGCGTCGCCGGAATGAGAAAATTGTCCGGCCCGAACGCAAACAGCGCCAAAATCGAAACCGCGACGCCGACCGACGCCGGTCGATGACGCCGCGTTCCCTTCCATTGCTCGACAAAAACCGCGACGAAAAGCGCCGTCATCGCGAAATCGACGCCCCGCGAATCGAACTCGACGAGCGTTCCGACGACCGCGCCGACGACGCACCCGACGATCCAATACGAATGGTCGAAAAGCGTCAGCCAAAAAGCGAAACGCGGGAAATCGGTTCCGTCCGGCGACTTACCGTCGCAGGTGAGCGAGTACGTTTCGTCGGTCATTCCAAAGACGATGTAAGGCTTGTATTTACCGGCGTTTCGATATTTTTCGATCATCGTAACGCCGTAAAAAATATGCCGCGCGTTGACCATAAAGGTCGCGATCGCCGTCGCGACGAGCGTCGCCTGATTCGCCAGCAAATCGACGGCGAGATACTGCATCGCTCCGGCGTAAATCGTTACGCTCATCGCCAGCGCCCAAATCGGCCCGTACCCGGCTTGCGCAAGCAAAACGCCGAACCCGAACCCAAGCGCGAGGTATCCCGCCATCACCGGCAAAGATTTTACAAACGCCGCTTTTACGGTCTTTTTCACCGCTTTTACCTTTGTCTATTCTCGCTATTTTCGCCGTTTTCTCAAAGAACCGCGTTTTTTCTCCGTCTCGACGCGCCGAGAGCGCCTTAAACAGGAATCGCGACCGCCGAAGTTTATTTTCATCATACCGCAATTTTCAAATTTTTGAAGCCCCGAACGCCCGAAATTTCCCGAAACGCGCTAGCCGCCTCCATCCCAATATGCGAAAATCAAAAATTCTCGCGCTCGCTCTTGCGGCGTTCGCCGTTTGACGTTAAAATAAACGACGCTTGCGCTTTTGGCCCGTCCGAAACCACGCAGATTTTCTATTTTATCGTTTTTATTAAACTCGACCGTCTTAGGAGCGTTCCTGATGTCGTTAAAGTTTATCCATTGCGCCGACTTACACCTCGACTCGCCGATGCGCGGGCTCGGAACGACCGATCCGGAAATCGCCGAAACGATTCGCGAGGCGTCGCGGCGAGCGTTCAAGCGGTTAATCGACGTTGCGCTCGAAGAAAACGTCGAGTTTGTCGTCGTCGCGGGCGACCTTTTCGACGGCGATTGGGACGACCTCGCGACCGGGCTTTGGACGATTCGCGAACTCCGCCGCCTTGAAGCGCGCCGAATCCCCGTTTTTATCTCGTTGGGAAATCACGACTTGCAAAACAAAACGCTTCCAAAGCTGACTTGGCCGAAAAACGTCAAAATTTTCAGCGCGAAAAAACCGGAAACCTTCCTTTACCCGGACGACTTGCCGCAACTCCTCGACGGCGCGAAAAAAAACAAACGCAAAACCTCGCCGACGTCCTCCGCAAGTCCGAAAAACACGTTGTTTAGCGAATCGTCGGAACCCGATTCTTCCCTTTTCGACGACGCTTCGGAACGCGTCGCGCTGACCGGACAAAGTTTCCGCGCTCAATTTTGTCCGGAGAATTTGGCGGCAAATTTCCCGTCGGCGACGCCTAACGCGTTCAATATCGGCGTTTTACATACCGACGCAAGAGGAGACGGCGCCGCGTCGCATTACGCGCCGACGAGTCTCGAAACGCTAAACGCCAAAGGGTACGATTATTGGGCGCTCGGGCACGTTCACCGCCGCCAAACGCTCCAAACGGAGCCCGCTTGGGTCGGGTATCCGGGCGTTTTGCAGGGGCGGCACATTCGCGAACCGGAGCCGAAGGGGTTTTACGTCGTCGAAATTGAAAACGGCGCGCTCGCCGAAGCGCCGCGTTTTGTCGCCGCCGACTCGTTACGTTGGTTCGCGCTCGAACTAGATTTAACGCAAGTCGCGTCGGAAGAGGAGTTGCGCGAACGTTTTCTCGTCGCGGCGCGGTCGATTATCGACGAAGCGGAAGAACGTTTCGCGGCGGTTCGGCTTACGCTCGTCGGGCGCGCCGAAATGCACCGCGAGTTGACACAACGTCGCGCTCGTCAAACGCTTGCCGAACCGTTCCTCGCTTGGACGCTCGAACTCGGCGACGCGTTTTGGCTCGAAGAAATCGAACTGAAAACGACGTCGCCGCGCCCCGGAACGCTCGGCGAAACCGGGATTCTCGGAGACCTCGCCGCCGACTTCGAACGAAAAATCGCCGAACTTTCCGCTCGACTTGCCGCGTCTGAAACGCCGCAAACCGAAGAATCCCAAGCGTTAGAAGAAGCGAAACAACCGTTTGCCGACTTGGAAAAACGCGTCGGCGCTTATTGGCGGGAACTCGGAATCGACCTCGACGACCCGGCGACGCTTCGTCGTTGGCGCGAAGAGGCCCGCGAAATTTTAATCGACGCGTTTAACGACGCCGAGTAGCGCCGCTTCCGTCTTTTCCCCGACGCAACGACAAAAAAACGCGACCGAAGTTCGCCTCGGTCGCGCTTTTTTATTTACGCTTGTTCAACGCAACTCGTTATTTTGCGTCGGTTTGCCAAATGAACTCAAACGCGAGCGGAGCCGATTCGCGCCAATATTTCCAGTTGTGCGCCCCGTCGCGGACGCGGTATTCGCAGGCGACGCCCGCCGCTTTCGCTTCGTTGTGGAACGCGTGCGCGCCCGGCGTCAAATAATCGTCGTCGCCGCAGTCAAGACAGAATCGAATCGACTTTTTCGCGTCGTCCGACAACTTCTTAACGAGCGTATGCGGGTCGTTCGCAAAGAAATAATCGTCGAGCCGCTCCGCGTTTTCGTCGACGGAAGCCGCTTTGCGATAACGACTTATAAACTCTTTAAACGGAGCCGCCGCAACCTCTTCTTGCGTCCGAATCGCCGGACTCATCGCGAAGCAAGCGCTAAACATATCGGGACGTCGCAACGCGTAAAGGAGCGAGCCGTACCCGCCCATCGAAAGTCCGGCGATCGAGCGGTTTTCCTTGCCGGTTTTGCAGCGATAAAACGTTTCGATCGCGGGAATTAGCTCGTCGAAGAAAAACGTTTCGTACTTGCACGAATCGTCGGCGCTGTCGCGGTACCAGCAACTTTGCGCGTCCGGCATAACGATGATCGCTTTTTTCGTCGGATTTTTCGCAAACCATTCGTCCGCAATCTTTTGGATGTTTCCTTGCTTCGGATCGCTCCAATTTTTCTCGTTCCCGCCCATCCCGTGCAGGAGGTAAAGAACCGGGTACGAGAACGACGTCGTGCGGTACTCGTTCGGAAGATAAATCCTGCACTTGACTTCGCGTTTAAGCGCTTCGCTGTAAAGGACTTGCTCGCGCACTTCGCTGCCGGACGTTCCCTCTTTCGGTTGAAGCGATTTCTCGGTTTCGCGCAGTTTCGCGACGGCGTCGGCATTTTCCGGAAGCGCTTCATTTCGCAGCGCCGGAAGTAAAATATCGTAAAGCGTATTCAGTTGCCCTTGATAGTCGTTTCCGTCGGAAGTCATTGCAACGACGACGTTTTGGTCGGGCATAACGACGCAGAATTGGACGTAGGCGCCGTCGCCGCGATAGATATTTTTGCGGCAACGCCAAAATTGGAAGCAGTACCCCTGCGCCCAGTCGCTGTCCGGGTTCGAGCCGTTCGACACTTTGTAGCTCGTCGCCAAATCGACCCAATCGGCGCTCAAAATTTGCTTGTCGTTCCAGCGACCGCGTTGGAGGTAAAGTTGGCCGAACTTCGCAATATCCTCGGTGCGCAAGTACAGCCCGGTTCCGCCTTTAGTAATACCTTCCGGCGACTTTTCCCAATACGGCGTTTCAATATGTAGCGGCTTAAAAAGACGCGGAACAAGGTAATCGCGGGTCGTTTCGCCGACCGTTTTTTGAAGCGCCGCCGACAACATATACGTTCCCGGCGTGTTGTAGCGAAAATGCGTTCCGGGTTCGCGCGGAACCGGGTGCGCCAAAAACGCTTGAACCCAAGTCGGCTCGCCCGGTTTTATGTATTGCTTTTCGAGTCCGTAAGTCGCTCGAACCATATTTGGCAGCGAGACTTCCGTTTCGTGTCCGCAACTCATCGACAGGAGGTCGGCGAGCGTCATTTTCTTCAGATTTTCGGACGGCTCGGCGGGCAGATCGTCCGGGAAAATATCGACGACTTTTTGGTCGATACTCAACTTGCCCTCTTGAACCGCGAAGCCGATCGCCGTCGAAGTGAAACTCTTGCTCAGCGAATACATCGCGTGCGGAGCGTCGGCCGAGTTCGGCGCGCGCCAACATTCGGCGATCACCTTGCCGTCGCGCAACACCATTAAACTGTCCATTCGATTAAACTTAGCGTCGAGCGTTTGAATCAGCTCGACCAACGCTTGCGACGGAACGCCGACCGATTCCGGGGTCGTTCGCGGAAGCGCGCCGTTTTCGTCGAGGTTTTGCGTCGGATTGCAAGTCGCGACGCCGACCGACGTTGCGTCTTGCGCGCTAACAAACGCCGGGCTTAAAACGAGCGTTCCGAGTAGAAGCGCCGTCGAAAAAAGATTAAAAAAACGTTTCATCGTTAAAACGCAACTCCTTGCGCGGTCGACGGTTGCGAATCGTCGGAACGCGTCGTTAAAGGGTCGTTTCGATTAAAAAATCGCCGCCTTTAATTAATAACGGCGGCGCTTGAAAAGAAAACGCGGCGCCGCTCGACGCGCCCTCGTCAAAGCACGCGTCGAGAAACGCCGTCGCTAAATCCAGTCGTTACTTGCTTTCCTTAAAGAAGAACGAACCGGACGGAACTTCGAAGACGGCGAAACCGTCGACGTCGCCGACGAACTTCGCGCCGCGCGGCGCTTCGATCTTGCCGTTTTCCAACGACTTAGGAACGTAAACCGTCGCCGACGCGTTCGGCGGAACGACGACCGAAAGCTCGAACCCGGTCGGCTTCTTTTCCCAACTCGACTTGATTTCGCCGACAATGGAACGGTAAGCGCCCTTGGCGAAGGTCAAATCGGTCGCGTCGGCTTTCGGCGGACGAATCGTAAACTTCTTAAACGCGACAACTTCCGCGTCGCGCTGAATCCCGAGAACGTTCGAAACGTACCAAGCAACCGGATAGAGATACGAGCTGTGCAAAAGCGAGTGGCCCGGACGGTCGAGTTCCCACGCTTCCCAATACGTCGTCGCGTCGTGCTTGCGCATAAAGCCCCAACTCGGGTACTCCGTTTGCTTTAGCGTCGAATAAATCAGGTCGTCGCGGTTGTTGTAACGAAGGTAGCGGTAAAGGAGCCCGCCCCCGGTGATACCCGCGCCGATGTGCCCCTTGGAGTCGACGTAAATCGCTTTTTCGAGCCGTTTAACGACGCGTTCGGCGTCGGCGTCGGTCGGCGCGATCTCGGTCAGAAGAGCCAGCCCCAAAATCGCTTGCGCGTCGTCGAAGTAGGAGCCTTCCTCCGGCTTGAAGTACTTGGCGTTAATCGCTTTACGAGCGGCTTCCGCTTTCGCTTCCCACTCCGCGGCGCGCTCTTCTTTCCCAATGACGCGAGCGATTTGCGCGGCGGTTTTCAGGTTGAAAACGCGATAAATGTTGTTTAAACACAACGCTTGCGGCGTGTGGGAGTTCGGGCCGTCCGGCGCGCCCGGCCAGAGCCAGTCGCCGAGGAAACGCCACTCGTCGCCGTAACGTTTCAGCAAGTCGTTTTCGACGTGCAAGTCGAGGAACGCCAACCACTTCTCGATCGTTTCGAAGTTTTCTTCAAGGATTCGCGTATCGCCGTATTGCAGGTAATACGTCCAAGGGAGGGTGATAACGATACCGCCCCACGACGGCCCGCCGCCGCCCCAATACGTCGGCGCGGTGCAGGGCAAACAACCGTCCGCGTAGTCTTTTTGGCAGTCGCGCCAGTCTTCCAACCACTTATAATAGAAGGCTTCGAGCGCGTAGTTGTACATGCCGGACTCCGACGTGGCGTGCGCGTCGCCGCCGTATCCCATCCGCTCGCGTTGCGGACAGTCGACGACGTAACCGCCGACCGACAGATTCTCGAACGTCCAAGTTCCGACGTTGTAAATCCAGTTTTGAAGGTCGTTAGACGTTTCAAAATCGGCCGCGTCGGCGTAACCGGTGCGAACGTGCCAACCTCTAACGTCTTCCAACTTCGGCGCTTCGGTCAAACCGCGAACGGTAATCCAACGTCCGGAACTGTAATTGAAGCGGTTTTTGTAGCCCCCTTCGCCGCTCGGGCCGATAACGTAAACGCTGTTGAGACCGAATGTTCGCGCGTCTTGGTTGCGCTCCGAATATTCAAAAGCGATTTCCGTTCCGGGTTTCCCCTTCACTTTAAATTCCGTCCAACCGGCGAAGTTGACGCCCATATCAACGCGCCACACCTTGTCGCCTTTCGCTTCAATTTTGACCGGTTTGATCTCGGCGCCGAGGATATTCCGTTCGGTCGCTTGCGCGCTAAGTTCAAGTTTCGGCGCAAATTCCGTCGCGTTCTTCCAAGCGGAATCGTCGAAATCGGCCTTGTTCCAATCGGCGTTTTCGAGGTTCGCGTCGTAGCGTTCGCCGCCGAAACGGTGGAAGTTCCATTCGCCGATCAACGAGTTGGGACTCTTAGCCCATTTCCAAGTTTTGTCGGTGGCAACTCGAATCGACGTCCCGTCGCCAAAACGCAAATCCGCTTGCGCGATAACGATAGGAGTCTTCGGTTTATCCGGCGTCGCATATTCGGAATAGACCGACCAAGAGTTCCCAAGCCAAAGCGCGACGACGTTTTTCCCCTTGCGCAGGAACGGTTTAAGGTCGTAAGCGAGGTAACGGGCGCGGTATTTGTGGTTCGAGACGTTCGGCGCCAAGACCGACTCCTTATCGACTTGTTCGCCGTTGACGTAAACCTCGTGATAACCGACGCTTGCAACGAACATAACGGCGCGTTCCGGAACCGAGTCGAGTTCGAACGTTTTGCGCAGCCAAGGGTCGTTGCGCGTTCCGGTTTTCGGGTCGAGCGTCGTCGTTTCGAGAACGCCCTTTTTATCGACCGGAATTTCGCCCGCGCCAATCCACTTCGCCGACCACTCGGACGCGTCGAAAAGCCCGGTCGTCCAAGTCGCGACCGCCGACTTTTCCGACATAACCCCGTCTTGATCCTTGACTTGCGCCGTCCAATAATACGTCGTATCGGATTTCAGCGCGGCGCCGTTAAATTCGATCGGCGTCGAACGGTCGGACTCGACCCAACCGCTGTCCCAAACCTTTCCGGCGCCGGCTTTCGCGTCCGCCTCGGTTGCGTCGACTCGAACGCGGTAAGCCGTTTGCGCAAGGCCGATTAAGTCGGCGTCTTTCGTTTCAAGAATCCAACCGAAACGCGGTTTTTCGGCGTCGAGCCCGGTCGGATTCGTCAAATATTCGCAACGCAAATTCGTCGGAACGAGCGGCGAAACGTCGTCCGCGCGACTCGTCGACGTCCAAAACGTCGCGCCGACAAGCGCCGCCAAAAACGCGGCGCTCCAAAGCGTTTTTTTCATCGCAATCCCTCTATTTCTAAGAGTTAAATCTAAGCGTCGTCTCGTCTTTGCGACAATTCGACGCGAAAATATCTTTTATCATTCGCCGTTTTACGACTCGGCGCCGTTCGTTTTTTTACTCGCCCAACGCCGCGTCTTAACCCGTTGCAACGTCGACCGTTAGCGCGCCGACGTCGAAACCGTTACCGGGCCGATCAAGCCGGAGCGTTTCAGCGGCGATTTCGCGTTGTAACTATTGACCGGACACCAAGTTTTGCGTTCCGCTTCCGGCAACGCCGCGTCGCCGATCAGGCGGTTGACCCAGCAGTTGACGACTTCGATTTCGACGTCGTTTTTACCTTCGCGCGCAAAACGAGTAATATCAAGACGATACGGAGCCGTCCAAACGCCGCCGACGTATTCGCCGTTGACTTTCACCTTCGCCATCTCCGAAACGGCGCCGAGCGACAAGAAGACGCGCTCGCCTTCCGCGACCTTGGGAAGTTCGCAAGTCGTTTTATAAACGGCGGTTCCGGAATAATGCTTAATCGCCGCGTCGGTCGATTGCGTCCAGTCGATCAGTTTGTCGAAAACGACCGGGTCTTTCGGGCCGCGCGCGATTTCGCCGGAATCGAAGGAGACCGTCCAAGGTCCGGCAAGCGTCGCGATTTCCTTCGTTTCGTCGGCTTTCGCTTCGCCGGAAGTCGTTCCCTTAGCGTCGGTTGCGAAAACAACGAAAACGCTTTCTTGCGGCGCGAAGTCAAGCGTCGCGGTCGTGCGCCCGTTTTCCGAACGCCAAGCGTCGACGCTAATCGTTTCGCCGGTCGCCGGGAGCCAAATTTCGGGCGTTTTTCCGTCGACGCGGAAGGTAATTTCGACGTTTTCAAGCGTCTTATCCGATTGATTCGCAAGGAAATAGACGTCCGCGTCTTTCATTGCGCGACGGTTGTAAACGAGCGGCGTTCCGGCGGGTATTTCGCAGTCCGGCGCGCATTTGAGTTCGGCGAACACTTCGTCGAGCGTCAAGCCCCAAGCGATCGTTCCTTTGCCGAACTTCCGCGATTTCACCGACTTACCGTCGACGTCGCCCCAAAGTTCGTCCGCCAGCTTTTTCACGTCGGCGTCGGCTTGCGGCTGATTTTGCAAACTCGGCGAGCGCAACGGTTTCGGCCCGAGAACGTAAGCGCCGTCCGCGACAAGGCGCTTGATCTTCGCGAGCAATTCCGGACGCATCGTTTCGAGTTTCGGCAACACGAGGACTTTGTAAGTTGTTCCGTGCGGCAAGGTTAACTCGCCGTTTTCGTTAACGCTCGTCGTTTCGCGCAACACTTCGGCGTTGATAAAGTCGAACTGGCGGCCCGCCGGGAGCGCCGGGTCGACCGCGCCCATCATCTTCGGCGCGTCTTCGCCGATGAAGTAAGCGACGTCCGCGACGTTTAACCCCTGTTGCAACATATAGTTGCAGCGTTTCAGGTAGTCGACGTAAAGGTCGAGTTGCTTGAACCAAGTGTTGTGGCGATTGAACTCGTTGCCAAACCAAGCGTTAAAGCCCGGAACGCGTTCGTCCGGCTGCATAACGTAAAGGTGCAGCAGCGTGTTGTTGATCCCCTGCGAGAAGAAGAGGTCGGTGCGTTTCTTCATATTGACCGGGCTGCGACCGTAAGGGTTGCCCGCGCACGTGTTAGACTCGGCCCAAATCTTTGTTTTGCCGTAAATGTGCCCGCACGACGCCGCGAGACGGTTCTCGACGTCGCCGAGCGTTCCTTCGCTCCAATATTCGCCGGCGATTTCGTTCGATTGACCGCCGTATTGCAGGAACTCGCCCGGGAAACCCCAGTGCCCGTAACATTCGAGCCAGGTTCGTTTTCCCTTCGCCATACTCGCGTCGCGCAACCCGCCGACGTAAGAGTAAGCGACCTCGTCCGCGATAAAGCGTCGCACGTCCCAAAGAAAGCGGTCGGACGTTTCTTGGTCTTTCACAACCGTCCCAAAATAAACGGGTAAGAACGGCGTCGGATTGTAACCAAACGACTTCTCGAACTTCGCGGCGAAATCGTCGGTGAAGTTTTGCCCGCCGACTTCGTAACTGTCGAGAACGATCGTCGAGAACGACTTGCCGTCTTCCGGACCGAGCGTGTCGATCAGCTTGCTCATATAAGCGTCGAAGTGTTCTAAGACGCGCTCTTTGCTCATCTTATCGACTTCGTACCCGGTCGCTTCCGGGACGGCGGGCGCGTTCGTCGTTCCGGTCGGCGTTACGCCGTATCGCTCGACGATCCATTCGCCTTCCGGGACGTCCCAAGTCAATACGCCGTCGGCGCTTAGCTTGTCGGTCAAGTCGACGACTTTGGTCGGGTCGACGGCGAGCGACGCGTCGTCGATTTCCGGCGACGGCGCCCATTGGTATTCCGTCCACATCGGCTGCGGCGTCTCGT
The DNA here is from genome assembly GCA_017937685.1 of Thermoguttaceae bacterium. Classification (GTDB taxonomy): domain Bacteria; phylum Planctomycetota; class Planctomycetia; order Pirellulales; family Thermoguttaceae; genus RUG369. The sequence goes on from JAGBDD010000238.1 coordinate 22,144, forward strand.
GCATCTTCGCGAGCGTTTTGTCGTAAACGGCGGCGACTTTCGGCGCGGCGCTCAGTTCGACCGACGCGATTCCGGCGCCGTTGCGGTCGCTCGTTACAACCAGTTGAAATTCGGTCGCTTGCGTCGCTTCGAAAGCGGCGGTAACCGGCGCGTAAGGCATAAAGCCGACGTTAATTTCCGGGTTGTAACGGCTGATTTTGAACTCGCAAATTTTCTTCGATTCGCCGTCGATTTTCGCGAAAAGCTCGGCCTTTCCGGCGATCGGGCTTTCTTTGAAGTCGAGACGAACGGCGCGCGCGGTAAACGGTTGCTCCGACTTGATTTCGATCGTCGCCGGTTTGTTCGCTTGCAGTTCGTAAAAGCCTTTTTCCGGCTTGCTAACGAGCGTCGCGGAGTAATCTTTCGGCGCCGGGTACGCAAGGACGCGAACGTCTTGGTACTCGTCCTTTTTCTTGCTTCTAAATTCCGGTTTCGGCAACGCTTGCGCGAATTTCGCCGGGCCTTTAACGACCGTTTTGCTCGACGTTAAGTAACGCATCGCTTGCTCGTGTTTGACCCAAGGCCCGCCCGATTGGCTCCACCCCGGCGAGTTGAAAATTCCCATCTCGACGTCGAGTTCGGACGCGGTCTTAAACGCCGCTCGCACCGTCGCGTACCATTCCGGACTGAACGTGCGCACCGGCCCGCGCGGCACGTTGTCGACGCCGATGTCGCCGATGTACGCCCGGTCGATCCCGACCGATTTCATCGCGGTTACGTCCTTAACGGCGCCCTCGGGCGAGAGATTGCCGGAAAGCCAGTACCAATACGCGCCGGTACGGACGGCTCCTTCCGGATTTTGGAAGGTTTTCAAGAGTTCGGCGCGCGCCGGATTCGTCGGAAGTTGGTTCGTTTCCGGCGGCATCGGTCGGGAAAACGTTAGACTGTTCGCACGTTCCTGCGCCCAAGCGCCGTCCGAGATATACGCGACGAGAGCGCCGGTCGCCGTCGCGCCGAGAAGCGCCGCGCCGAAAATCGCGTCCCAAAGAATGCGCCGTCGTTTTTGCTTCAACATATAAACGTCCTTTCTTAAACGTTTTCCGTCGTTGGCGACGCAAACGCGCGCTCCGACCGACCGAAAATCGAAAATCTAAACAAAAAGGATAAAACGGATAAGACGCGCCGACTTTAACGTTTCAAACAACGCAAACCTCAAAATTTAGCGTCGACGGCGCCGTTAAACCGTCATTATACCAGACGCGACGCCGCGGCGTCCAGCGTTTTTTCGAAAAATTCCGCAAAAAATTTCTTTGCGGACTCGCGTTCGCCGCCTTTCGACGCGAAACGCCGCCGCGTTCGGAAAATTTTCCTCGCAAAAAAAGTTGCGCGCCCAAAAAAGCGATTGACTCCCCCCGCGCCCTCCGTATAATATAAAGGGGCGATTTCTGTCTCGACGCCGCCCTTGCCGTTTATTTTTCCCGCGTAGGAGCCTAAAATGTCGCGCTTGTTCCCCGCCCCCAACGCCCAACGCGCCGCGTCCGCCGACGTTTACCCCTTGGCCGACGCTCCGCTTTCCCCGACGTCCGACGCGCAACCGTCCGCCGCTCGCCAAGAACGCGCTTCGAAACGCCTAATGTCGCTCGACGCGTTGCGAGGCCTGAATATGCTCTTCATTATCGGCCTCTCGGCGGTGATCGTCGACCTCTGCAACCTTTGGCCCGGCGCGGTTTCCGGCGTGATCGCGGAGCAAATGACGCACGTCGAGTGGAACGGAATCCGGCACCACGACACAATTTTCCCGCTCTTCCTTTTTTTAGCCGGCGCGTCCTTTCCCTTCTCGCTGGGCAAAGCGCGGGCTAACGCGCTCCCGACCTGGCGTATCGTCTTAAAGATTGTCTTTCGCGGACTTGCGCTCGTCCTGCTCGGCGTAATTTACAACAACGGCGTCAATTTCGACTTCGCCAACCTGCGGTACGGCAGCGTCCTCGGGCACATCGGGCTCGCTTGGATGTTTGCCGCGCTGATTTTTATATCGACCGGGCGCAAATTCCAAATCGCGCTTTCCGCAACGATTTTAATCGGATACTGGCTCGCGTTGGCATTGATCCCCGCGCCCGACGTCGCCGCTCCGGAAGCCTTTGCCAAAGAAGCCTTTGCGGAACGATTTGAAAACCTGTTGACGCCGGAACGCTCGCTCTCCATTCGACGGAATCTCTCGATGGAAGGCTCGCTCGTCGGTTACGTCGACCGCTCGCTTATGCCGGGCAAACTTTACAAAACCGTTCACGACCCGGAGGGGCTCGCGTCGACGCTCCCGGCGATCGTAACCGCTTTGTTAGGAATGTTTTTCGGAGCCGTGTTGCGCGCCGACTCGAAAAAAATCGGCGAACGACGCAAAGTCCTAATTTTGCTGGGCGGCGGACTCGCGTTGACCGCTTTGGGGGCCGTGTGGAACGAAGTTTTCCCGATCAACAAAAACCTTTGGAATAGCTCGTTCGTCTGTTTCGTCGGCGGTTTGTCGGCAATCGCGCTCGGCGTATTTTATTTAATTATCGACGTTTGGGGACTGCGACGTTGGGCGTTCGCGTTTGTCGTCGTCGGCGCGAACCCGCTGGCGATTTACCTCGGTCGCAAATTTTTCGACCTGAATCACACCCGCGACTTTTTCTTTGGCGACGCGATAACCCGTTTTGTTCCGGACGCTTATCAAACGCTCGCAACTTCCTTCGCCGGGCTTTTGGTCGGTTGGTTGATACTCCTTTGGCTTTACCGCCGACGAATTTACATTAAAATTTAAAACGCTATAAAACCAACGAAGGCAACGCTTAACAAACAAGAAAGGCGACAAATTTGAACGACGCTTGGCGCTTAAAAACGCGAACGCTTTCGCTCGCCCGCCCCGTTTTAGTCGGAATTATCAACGCGACGCCCGATAGTTTTTCGGACGGCGGCCAATTTTCCGTCGACGCTAACGCCTCGTTCCGCGTCGACTTAAACGCCGTCGTCGACAAAGCGCGAGCCCTTATTCGCGACGGCGCGTCGATGCTCGACGTCGGCGGCGAAAGCACGCGCCCCGGTTCGGAGCCGGTCGGCGAAGCGGAGGAAATTCGCCGCGTCGTTCCGGTCGTAAAGGCCCTAACCGACGCGTTTTCCGTCCCGATTTCGGTCGACTCGTACCGCCCCGCGGTCGCCGACGCCGCGCTCGAAGCCGGCGCCGAAATCGTCAACGACGTAAGCGCCGGTCGTTACATCGCTTCGCAAGACCGATTCGCCGACGAAACCGAAACCGACTTCCCTGAAGAAACGGTCGACGTCGTTCGACGACGCGGCGCCGCCGTCGTGTTGACGCATATGCAAGGAACGCCGCGAACAATGCAAGTCGCCCCTCGGTACGACTTAGGCGTCTTCGACGAGGTATTCGACTTTCTGCGTCGGCGCCGCGACCGTTTCGTCGAACTCGGAGTCGACGCCGCGCGAATCGCGCTCGACCCCGGCGTCGGCTTCGGCAAAACGTTCGAGCAGAATTGGGAGCTAATTCGCCGCGCCGCCGAATTTTGCGCGCTTTCGCAACCGCTTTATTTCGGTTGTTCGCGCAAGCGTTTTTTAATCGAAACGTTGCGCCGCGTCGCCGACAAACGCGCCGCCGAAACGCCGTTAACGCCCGAAACCGAGCGTTTTTACGAACCGCTCGAACCGGAAAACATCGCCGAACGCGACGCCGCGACCGCCGCGACGACCCTTCTTCTTGCCGAACGCGGCGTTCGTATTTTTCGCGTTCACAACATTTTACGAAACGCCGTCGCGATTAAATTAGCCGAATCGCTCGCCGGTTCCAGCGAAATTTCCTCGTCAAACGCCGGAGCTTGCCGCCGATGAATCCCAATGCAACGCCTTCGAAATCGCCGGTTTACGTCGTTGGAACCGACGAAGCGGGATACGGCCCGAACTTGGGCCCGCTCCTCGTCGCGGCGTCGTGTTGGACGCTTCAAACGGAACCGCTCGGCGACGTCGAAACATTGCGCCGCGCGTTTTCGCCGTCGGAGAAACCGTCTTCGTTCGAGGCTGAAACCGTTGCGTCGTCGAAAGTTAAGACGCCGTCGAAGAGTCGACGAACGAAAAAAAAGAATGAAATTGGCGCCGCGTCGCTTTTCGATTTGTTGCCGGACGACGAAGCGTCAAACGCTCCGTCGTCCGCGAACGTCGACTCGAAAATCGACGTCGTATCGCTCCGAGTCGACGCGGTTGTTCCCTCCTTAAACGATTCCGTCGCCGAGCTTTGCGCTCGACGCGGCGTTTTCCCGTTGGCCGACTCGAAAAAATTATACGGCCCGTCGAAATCGTTGGCGGCGCTCGAACGTTCCTTTTGGCTCGCCGTCGGTTCGGCGCGACGAGTTGCGCAAACCGTTAAACGATCGGAACTTGCAAACGTCGCGACTTGGCGTTCGACGCTCGCGCTTCTTTGCGACGAAACAGCGTCCGCCGATTCGCTTCCCCATTGGGAACGGGAGGTCGATTTTCCGCTCCCCCGCGACGCTAAAACCGGTTCGTTCGTCGACTTAGAATCGGCGTTTGCGCAAATCGACGCGACCTTCGAACGTTCCGGCGTTTCGCTCGTCGACGTCGTTGCGCGCCGAGTTCAACCGTTGGAATTTAACGACTTAATAACGCGACTCGGTCTTAAAAGCGATTTAATCGCCGACGTAACGACGTCGCTCGTCGTCGAAACGATTTTACGCGCGCTTCAAACGCAAACGCCGCTTTCGCAAGACTTCGACGTCGACGGCGAACCTCCCGTTTTTATCGTTCTTTGCGATAAACTCGGCGGTCGCGATCGCTACGCGTCCCTGCTCGCCGCCCGTTTTCCTAACGCCGACGTTAAAACGCTCGTCGAATCGCGAGCCGCGAGCGTTTACCGATTTTGCGCTCGACGCGGCGTCGTTCGCGACGGTTCGACGGTCGAGTTTCCAACGGAAATTGTTGTCGAAATTCGATTTACCGCCAAAGGCGAAGCGAACGTTCCGACCGCGCTCGCGTCGATTTGCGCCAAATATTTTCGCGAATTGTCGATGATTCCGTTCAACGATTTTTGGCGACGCGCTGTCGACGACGCGAACCTCCGTTCAACCGCCGGTTACCCGCTCGACGCGAAGCGCTTTCGCGCCGAAGTCGACGAAGCGCGACGCCGTTTAAACATTCCCGACGCCGTTTTTTGGCGCGAACGTTAACGCCTTATGAAGCAACGAATTATTCAATTTTTTCGCCGACCGAAAAATCTTGCCGCGTTCTTTGTCGCGTTACTTGGCGCCGCGCTCTTTTTTCGTTGGCAAAACGATTCGATTCAAGTCGAACGTTTCCAATGCGTTAGCGCAAAAATTCCGACGGCGTTCGACGGTTTCGTCGTCGTTTGCGTCGCCGACCTGCACGAGAAAGAATTCGGGCCGAACAACAAGCGACTTTTCGCGGAGATTCGCGCCGCAAACCCGGACGTTATCGCGATTTCCGGCGACTTGCTCGTCGACCCGCCGCTAAACGTCGAGTTTGCGCGACAATTTATCGCCGACGCTGCGAAAATCGCCCCGGTTTATTACGTTTCCGGCAATCACGAAGCGATCGCGCCGACTCAAACCGAGTATTTGCCGTTCCTTAAAACGCTCGAGGAAGCGGGCGCAACCGTCCTCGACGGCGAAAAAGTCGACTTGAAACGCGGCGCTTCGTCGCTCGTTATCGCCGGAGTCGCCGACCCGCTCCTCGAACTTAAAGCCGACCGTCGTTTGACTTCCGAACAGATTGTCGCTGAAAAATTACGTCGCGCGCCCCCGGACGAGCGGTTTTACCTCCTAATTTCGCACCGCCCGGAACTCGCCGAGCTTTACGCGAAACACGGTGTCGACCTCGCGCTGACCGGACACGCGCACGGCGGGCAAATCCGCCTTCCGTTCGTCGGCGGTTTGGTTGCGCCAAACCAAGGAATTTTCCCGCGTTACGACGCAGGCGCTTACCGAATCGGCGATTCGACGACGCTCGTTTCGCGCGGTTTGGGGCCGAGCGTTTTCCCGACGCGTTTGTTTAACCGTCCTTGCCTCGTCGTTTGCGAGTTAAAGGCGCCGACGACGCAACCTGCCGTTAATTAACGTTTTACCGCCAAGCGATTACGCGTTTTCGCCCGAACGTTCCGACGCGTTTTAAGTCGTCGACGTCGCGTCGAACGCTTTATTTTAATCCCCTTTAAGAGTTTGAAAATGCCTTACTTCGGAGTTCACGAATCGATTTCCGGCGGCGTCGAAAACGCCGTTTACGCGGCGGCGGCCAACGGGTTCGCTTGCGTTCAAATTTTTTCGAAAAACAGTAATCGCTGGGTCGCGAAACCGCTCGAGCCGAAATCGGCGCAAAAATTCCGAGAAGCGATGACGCAAACCGGCCTTATCGCTCCGCTTATCCACGATTCCTATCTCATCAATTTAGCGTCGCCGGAAGCGGAGCAACTCGAAAAATCGCGCGCCGCTTTTACGGACGAACTTGTTCGAGCGGACGTTCTCGGCGTTCCGAACGTCGTTATGCATCCCGGCGCGGCGAAAGAAGATACGCGAGAAAACGGGTTGCGCCGCGTCGCCGAATCGCTCGACGGAATTTTCGCGTCCCTTCCGGAAACCAACCGCGTTAGCGTTCTCCTCGAAACGACCGCCGGTCAAGGAACGTACCTCGGTTCGCGTTTCGAAGAATTGGCGCAAATCATTGAATTTTCGGAGTTTAAAGACCGCCTTGGCGTTTGTTTCGACACGTGTCATACCTTCGCCGCCGGTTACGATTTTGGAACGCCGGAAAAATACGACGCCGTTTTCGCCGATTTCGACCGAATTATCGGACTCGACCGTCTTTGCGCGTTTCACTTAAACGACTCCGTCAAAGGACTTGGAAGCAAAGTCGACCGACACGCGCACATCGGCCGCGGCGAACTTGGACTCGAACCGTTCCGCTTTATCGTCAACGACCCGCGCTTCGCCGACTTGCCGATGTATCTCGAAACCCCGAAAGGCGAAACCGACGAGGGCGATTGGGACGTCGTCAATCTGAAAACCCTCCGCGACCTAATCGAATAACGCAAAATTTCCGCGATTTTTATCGCTCGTTTCATCGACGCAACACGCGTCAAATCAAGCCTTTATTACGAAAGGAATTTTCGATGAAAAAGAATCTGCTGACGGCGGCGCTGGCCGTTCTTTTCGCGGCGGCGACCGCGATTTCGAGCTTCGCGTTCGACGAATACAACGTGTGGCCCGGCGTCGCGCCCGGCGAAAAAGCGGAAGCGAAAAAGCCGACTTACGAGTATTGGAAGCCCGAGAAAAAAACGACCGACGCTTGCCTCGTCGTTTGCCCGGGCGGCGCCTACAACGGTCTCGCTTACGGACACGAAGGGGACAAAATTGCGAAATTCTTTACGAGCAAAGGAATTACGGTCGTCGTGTTAAAGTACCGCGTCCCGCGTCGCGAAGGGATTCCGAAGCATATGGCCGCTTGGCAAGACGCGCAACGCATGATCCGCGTCGTCCGCAGTCGCGCCGACGAGTGGAAAATCAACCCCGAGAAGATCGGCATCCTCGGTTTTTCGGCGGGCGGACACCTTACGCTGATGACCTCGACGACGAGCCAAACCGCGTCCTACGAAGCGGTCGACGACGTCGATAAACTCCCGTGCCACGTGAACTTCGCGGTTCCGGTCTACCCGGCTTACGTCCTCGAAGACGGCGCCGACGGCCCGAACGCCGGCAAAGGCAACGATTCGACGATGGTCGCCGACTTCGCGTTCGACGACAAGACGCCGCCGATGTGCTTAATTCACGGCGATAACGACGTTTACTCGCCTATGGGCTCGGTCGCGGTCTACTCGAAATTGCGTAAACTTAATATTCCGGCGGAGATGCACATTTACGCCAATATCGCGCACGGTTTCGGCGGCAACCCGACCGACGATCACGTCGGCGACTGGATGAACCGCGTCGCCGCTTGGATGAAATCGATCGGATTTTAATCCCAAGCCGAGTTTTTTCAATTATTAACGCCAACCCAACGCCGCGTCGTCGTTCGCCGGCGGCGCGACGTTCCTTCGGCGTTATTACAGAACGACGTATCAACGCCTAACTCGTCGTTTTAATAAAAAGTTAACCTGTTGCAACGCAACGGCTTTCAAAAAAGTCTTTCGATGAAAAAACGCCGTTCAACGACCGCCTTGTTCGTTGTTTTGCGACGTTGTCCGCTCGTCGACCGATTTGCTCGCCGTTTACTCAAAGTTTTGTAAGATAAATACTTCAAAGGCGTTGCGTATTTACGCCAGTATATCGCGCAGATTCGACGGAGCCCAGAACGCCAAACATTTCGACGCCCGCCTCGCGCGCGTCGCCGTTTGAACGCAGTCGTTTGTTTTTAACGTCTTACCTTGTATTAGTTTACACGTTCCAAATTGGAGTCGTTCCAATGAAAAAATACGTTTTGTCGGTCGCGACGTTCGTCTTTTCGACGCTCGCTTTTTGCAATTTTGCTTCGTCGGAAGAAGAATTTCCCCTTTGGCCCGACGTCGCGCCCGGAGCCGCAACTTCCGACGTTAAACCGACTTACGAATATTGGAAACCCGAAAACAAAACAAGCGACGCTTGCGTTATCGTTTTCCCGGGCGGCGCTTACGAATATTTGACGCTCGGTCGCGACGCCAAGCAACTGACGCGTTTCTTCAACGAGCGCGGCGTTACGGTCGTCGTCCTTAATTATCGCGTTCCTCGCCCGGAAAACGGCCCGAAACACCTCCCCGCTTGGCAAGACGCCCAACGCGTTATCCGCGTCGTCCGCAGTCGCGCCGCTGAATTTGGGATCGACTCGGAGAAAATCGGCGCGCTCGGACTCTCGGCGGGCGGACACCTAACGCTAATGGCGGCGACGTCGAGTCAAACCGCGTCCTACGAAGCGGTCGACGACGTCGATAAACTCCCGTGTCATCTCAACTTCGCGGTTCCCGTTTACCCGGCTTACGTTCTCGAAGACGGCGCGAACGGCCCGAACGCCAAGCGCGGAATCGATTCGCCGATGGTCGCCGACTTCGCGTTCGACGAAAAAACGCCGCCGATGATTTTGTTACACGGCGACGCGGACGCATATTCGCCGAACGGCTCGATCGCCGTTTACGCTAAACTTCGTAAGATGGGGATTCCGGCGGAGTTACACATTTACGCGAATGTTCCGCACGGGTTCGTCGGCAATCCGCCGAGCGGAAAACCGGTCGACGATTGGCTTAATCGAGTCGACGCTTGGCGAAAAAAAATCGGTTTTTAACTCTCTGTTTGAAAGGACATTACGAAGTCGCCGCCAAAAAATTTAAAAATTTTTCAAAAAAAGAATGAAATTTTTCCGTTTGCGATCCACTAATTAAGAGGAAAGGCCAAACGCGGACTATCGTCCGATTTTGCCAAACGCCAAAATCAATACATTTCGACGGCTAAAGCGCCGCCGTTTAACACGATAAGGAGACACGTCTATGTCCGCGTTACTTTTTTTGTCGCGCTCGAAAACCGCGTTGCGATTCGCCGTTCTTTGGAGCGTTTTCCTCTTCGCCGCGTCGTCGCAACCCGTTTTTTCGCAAGGTTTTTTGATCGACTCTAAACGTCCTTCGCCCCTTCCTCCAATTTCGGTTCCGGCGCCGCCGCGACCTTCGCTCGAACGCTCGGTTCGCCTCGAATCGCTTTCGGTCGACGCGGAAATCGAAAACTCAGTTGCGCAAGTCGTCGTTTCGCAAACGTTTAATAACACCGGCTCGTCGACGATCGAAGCGTCGTTCGTTTTCCCGATTCCTTACGACGGGGTCGTCGACTCGCTAACGTTTCTCGTTGAAGGCAAAGAGTTTGCGGGTCAACTACTCGACGCCGCCGAAGCCCGCGAACGTTACGAGGCGATCGTCCGAGAAAATCGCGATCCGGCTTTGCTCGAATGGATCGGAACCGGTCTCTATCAAACGAGCGTCTTCCCGATTCCGCCGGGTCAGGCGCGCACGGTCGAATTGCGATATACGCAACTCCTTCGCGGGCAAGACGGTTTGACCGAATTTTCTTTCCCGACCAAATGCGCGCGACAAAGCGAAGCGCCGGGAAAAACGAGCTTCGTCGTTCGAATTGCCGGAGAAACGGAAATTAAAAACGTCTATTCGCCGACGTTCGACGTTAAAGTCGAACGCGTCGCAAACAACATTGTTAAAACAACTTGCGTTCTTGAAAACGAAACGCCGACGCGCGATTTCCGCTTATTCTTCGATCAAAACGCCGACGAACTTTCCGCGAAAATTCAAAGTTATCGTCCCAACCCCAACGAAGACGGCTACTTCCTTCTTCTCGCGTCGCCGAAAATCGTTTCCGAACAAACGGAACGTCCGTCGAAAACGGTCGTTTTTACGCTCGACGTTTCCGGCAGTATGTCCGGCGAGAAAATCAAGCAAGCGCGCGAATCCTTAAAATTTGTTCTCTCTCGACTTAACGACGGCGATAAATTCAACGTCGTTCTCTTTGGAACCGACGTTCGCTCGTTTTCCGAAAATCTCCAAACCGTCGACGCCGCGTCGCGAAATCAGGCGCTCGCCTTTGTCGATTCCGTTCGCTCGCGCGGTTCGACCAACATCGAAGACGCGTTAAACGTTTCTTTCGCTCAACTTGCGCAAGACGATTCCGCCAATCCGAAATACCTGTTTTTCTTCAGCGACGGCGAACCGACGACCGGCGAAACGAACGAAATGAAATTGGCGCAACTCGCCCGCGAGAAAAACGGCGGCGCGCGCTTCTTCTCCTTTGGTCTCGGTTACGACGTAAACTCCCGTCTTCTCGATCGTTTCGTTCGCGACGGACGCGGCCAAGGCGAATACGTTAAACCGAGCGAAAACATCGAAGAACGCGTCGCTGCGCTGTACAACCGCGTCGGCGTCCCCGTTTTCACCGGCGTCGAGTTCCAATTTAAAGCGAAGGAAAACGAGTCGGCGCAATACTTTACCAATCAAATTTACCCGGAGGGGAAAATCGACGTTTACGCGGGCGATCAGCTGGTTCTCGTCGGTCGTTACGCGACGTCGGGCCCGATTGAAATCCAAGCGAAAGGCCAAATCGACGGCGCCGAAGTCGCGTTTTCCTTTGACGGCGCGTTCGCTAACGAAAGCGTCGAATCGACTTACGCTTTTATCGAGCGACTTTGGGCGACGCGCCGCGTCGGCGAAATCGTCGACCGTCTCGACCTTGACGGCCCGAACGACGAACTGACGAACGAATTGCTCGAACTTTCGAAAAAACACGGGATTATGACGCCGTACACCGCGTTTTTGGCCGACGATTCCGTCGCGCTCGACGCGACCGCCGAAAACGCCCGCCGCGCCGCCGGAAATTTCAAACGTCTTGCGGCGCAAACGTCGAATATGTCGGGATTTGCGCAACGTTCGATGAAGCAGTCGTTCCGCGGCGCCGCCAACCTTGCGGCGGAATCGACGGTCGCCGACGAAATGGCGATGGCGGCGTCCCCCGCGCCGACGGCGAGCTTCTCGCAAGGCGGAGGCGGCGGAACGGGAGCGGGCTCTTCTCGTCGTCCCGGTCTGCGCGGTTTGGGGATGAAAAAACTCGCGGCTCCCGCGCGACCGTCCTTGGCTCTCGACGCCGATTTCGGCGCGGCCGTCGCGGACTCGGAAGGCGCGGAAGCTCCGCAACCGACGGAATCGAAACCGCGCGAAACCGTCAAAACTATCGGCGGTAAAACGTTTTATTTTAAGGACGGACGCTGGATCGACTCGGCGCTCGACAAAGAGTCGCAAACCTCGCTAACGCCGATCGTCGTCGAACAATTCGGCGACGAATATTTCGAACTCGTCGGGCGGCTCGGTCGCGAATTTTCACAATACCTCGCGTTCGACGAACCGTCGACGTTCCTTTTCGACGGGCGACTTTACCAAATCGAACCGTCGAAAACGTCCGAATAATTAAGATTTTACCAAACGTTGACACAGCATCGCAACCAATATTGCGACGCCGTATCGCGTTCGATATAAAATTTTAACGTCGCGTCCGCCGCTCAAGCGAAACCGAATCGTCGCGTTTCGTTCGAGCGGCGACGCGTTTTTGGGTTTCGGCTCGCACGCCGCAAACTGCCCCTTAACACGAAAGCCAAACAATGCAACTTAAAGGTTTAACGCCTCAAGAGGTTGAAAATAGTCGACGCGAACACGGTTCGAACGCGTTAACGCAAATTCCGCCGGAACCGCTTTGGAAAAAAATCCTTCACGGTTTCCAAGACCCGATGATTATTATTTTGCTGGTCGCGCTGGCGGTTCAGCTCGTCCTTTTGGCGATCGGCGAAACCGAGTGGTACGAACCGCTTGGCGTTCTCGTCGCGATTTTAATCGCCAATCTTGCGTCGGCGCTCAGCGAACACCGCCAACAAGGAAAAGCCTCCGCGCTTAAAGCCGACGAGGAAGCGAAAGAAACGACGAAAGTCGTTCGCGAAGGCCAACTTGCGGAGATTCACGTCAACGAGATCGTTGTCGGCGACATTGTGTACCTACAAGCGGGCGACAAAATCCCGGCCGACGGCGGCGTCGTCGAGGGTTCGATCAAGGTCGACCAATCCCCGCTCAACGGCGAAACGGTCGAAGCGACGAAACGACCGCTCGAGCCGAGCGAAACTTTCGACCCTAAAGACACGCATAACGAGCATTACGGCTATCGCGGCTCCGTCGTTTGCGGCGGCGAAGGGCATATGGAAATCAAGGTCGTCGGCGACGCGACCGTTTTCGGGCGAATCGCGGCGGAACTGCAAGAAAAGCACGATCGTAAAACTCCGTTGCAAGTGAAGTTAGCGCATCTCGCCGGGCAAATTTCGAAGTTCGGTTACATCGGAGCAAGCGCTATCGTCGTCGGTATTTTAGCGCGAACGTTCGTTAGCGGCGAGGCGCCGGCGGACGCGATGGGCTGGGTTCATTTGCTAATGAACGCGATCACGGTCGCCGTTACAATTATCGTTTGCGCGGTGCCGGAAGGCTTGCCGATGTTGACGTCGCTTTTGCAATCGTTCCAAAGCCTTAAAATGGTGCGCGACAACGTCTTAGTACGCAAAATTCACGGTCTCGAAACGGCGGGTTCCCTGAGCCTTTTGTACAGCGACAAGACCGGAACGATTACCGAGGGCCGTCTTTCCGTCGAGGAGTTGGCGCTCGGCGACGCGACGACGTTCGATTCGCTAAAAGACGCGCCGACTTGGTTTACGCCGGAATTTATCGTCGGCGTCGGCGTCAACAACAGCGCGACGGTCGGCGCGGAAAACGCGATTCTCGGCGGCAACAGTTCCGACCGCGCGTTAATGTCGTTCCTCGCCGAATCTGGCGCCGCCGACTTAATCGACAAATCGCAAACGTTGCAATTTAACGCGTTCAATTCGGAAAAGAAAAAGTCGAGCGTCGTCGTTAAAGGCGAAAACGGCCCGGTCGTTTACGTTAAAGGCGCGGCGGAACGCGTCGTCGAACAATGCGACCGTTACCTCGACGCAAACGGAGTCGCCCAAGCGTTTACGGACAAGAGCGCGATTGAAAAATATTCGCTCGACCAAGCCGCGCGTTCGATGCGTCTCCTCGCGGTCGCCAAAGCCGACGGCGAAAACGACGAAGCGCCGCTAACGCTAATCGGCGTCATCGGGATTCGCGACGCGGTTCGCAAGGAAGCGGCGGAAGCCATCGCCGTCGCGCAAAACGCCGGAATCCAAGTCGTTATGATCACCGGCGACCGTAAGGAAACCGCCGTCGCCATCGCGAAAGAGTCCGGTCTGCTACGTTCCGACGACGAAGTCGCGCTGACTTCCGCCGAACTTGCCGACAAATCGGACGACGAAGTGAAGGCTATCCTACCGAAATTACGCGTTGTCGCCCGAGCGTTGCCGAGCGACAAGAGCCGCTTAGTTACGTTGGCGCAAGAACTTAACCTCGTCGTCGGAATGACCGGCGACGGCGTGAACGACTCCCCGGCTCTGAAAAAGGCCGACGTCGGTTTCGCGATGGGAAGCGGCACCGAAGTCGCGAAGGAAGCGGGCGAAATCACGATTCTCGACGACAATTTCAAGTCGATCGGCAAGGCGATTCTTTACGGACGCACGATCTTCAAGAGCATCCGAAAGTTCCTGATTTTCCAACTTACGGTAAACGTCGCGGCGGTCTTGACTTGTTTCCTCGGCCCGATGTTCGGCGTCAACGTCGTCTTGACGGTCGTTCAGTTACTTCTCGTCAACTTAGTAATGGACACGTTGGCGGCGTTAGCGTTCGGCGCGGAACCGGCGTTGGCCGAGTATATGAAGGAAAAGCCGACTCCTCGCTCGGAAGCCGTCGTTACGAAACCGATGATAACGCAAATCCTTTTCGGTTCGTTATTTATCACCGCGATCTGTCTGTCGATTCTTTTCGTCGCGCCGGTTCGCGGACTCTTTGAAGCGGACGCTGAGAAAGCGGCGCGAAACGTTGTAAAAATAGAAATTCCCTACGTTGACGACGCCGCATCGCTTCAAGTGTCGCTCGCCGAAATCGCGTCGTCCGACGCGCCGGTCGAATCGTCGCAACGCGCTTCGGTTATCAAAATTCGAACGCCTCAAGATCTGACCGAAGCCAACGCGGCTTTCGAAGAAGCGAAAATCGACTACCTGCGTTCGGCCGTTTTCGCGTTCTTTATGATGGCGATCGCGTTCAACGGTTTCAACGCTCGCACGGATAAGACGAACGTTTTCAGCGGGTTGCGGCAAAACCCGACGTTCCTTATCGTCTTCCTCGGCGTTTTCGCGTTGCAGTTCCTTGTCGTAACGTTCGGCGGCAAAGTCTTGCACGTTCAACCGTTAAGCGCGTCGAGCTGGTTCTGGTGCGCGTTATTGGCGTTCGCGATCGTTCCTCTCGACCTGCTTCGCAAAATCGCGTTTAAACGTTGATTTTACGATTGTTAATCTTTATCGATAAACGCCGATTTCGCCTCGTGGAAAAGCGTTGGAATCGGACGTTTTATTACTTTTTACGAAAGGAACCGCAATTTTGTTAACCTTGTTTTCTCGATGTTTACGTTTAGTCTTAGCGCTGGTTCTTTGCGTCGCGCCGCTTGCCGTTTTCGCGCAGAACGCTTCGGAAACGCCCGCTTCGCCCGCCTCCGCTCCGACGCGAATCGTCGTTTCGCTCCCGGAAAAACCGGTCGAAATCGCGCCGACAATTTACGGGCAAATGCTCGAAGACTGCAACGACCGCGTTATTTACGACGGCGCGGTCGGAAAAAACGGCGAGGCGCGACCGCACGTCGACCGACTTTTGCGCGACCTCGACATTCCGGTCGTTCGCTGGCCCGGCGGCACGTTCGTCCTCGAATACCAATGGGAGCGCGGCGTCGGCCCGGTCGACGAACGCCCGACCGTCCCGGTTCGCTGTTGGGGCGGCGTCGAGAATCACCGCTTCGGAACCGACGAGTTTCTCGCTTGGTGCGAACGCGTCGACACGACGCCGTACATCAACCTGAACGCGAACCTCCACCCCGACCCGGAGATCGGCGGCTCGCTCGAAAAGTCGCTCGCTTGGATCGAGTACGTCGTCGGCGACGCGTCGACGACGGGCGGCCAAAAACGCGCAAAGAACGGCCGCGTCGAACCTTACGACGTTCGTTACTGGTGCGTCGGAAACGAAGAATGGGGCGGATTCGGGCAAGGCGTCCGTCTGAAGGCCGCGCAGTACGCCGCACTTTTGGACGTTTGGGCGACGGCGATTCGCGCTCGTTTTCCCGACTTGGAGCTGCTCGGCGTCGGGCACAAAGCCGCTTGGAACGAAACCGTCTTGAACCGTTGCGGCGAGAAAATCGACTGGTTGACGCAACATTATTACGTCAACGCTCGAATCGTCGACGGCAAGCTCCTTTCGCCCAATTCGACGCTCTTCGCGCCGGCCCAAACGGAAGCGCATTTGCGCAAACTCGCGAAAATCGTCGAAGCGGCGAACGTCCGTTTGAACCGTCAAAACCGCCCGATTCGGCTTTCCGTCGACGAATGGAACTGCCGACACTCCGTTAGCCAAAGCGGTTCGCCGTCGAGATTTACGCGTCAAGACGACCGTCGTCTTTACGATTGCGTCGTCGTCGCCGGAACGCTGAACGCGTTCGTCCGCACGAGCCCGACGGTCGCGATGGGAACGTATATTTTCCCGGTCAACGGACACGGCGTCGTCAAAACGGTCGGCGAAAACGACGCGTATCCGACGGCGCTTTACCCGATTTTCCAAACGTACCGCCAAAAAATCGTCGGCGTTCGTTGCGACGCGACGGTTTCCGGGCCCGGCGTTCGGTCGGCGGACGTCAAATTTGCGCTCGAAGGAGACGCAAGCGGCGAAAAAACGGAACTTCCGGAAACGCTTCCTTACCTCGACGTCGTCGCGGCGTCCCCGGACGCGACGTCGCTTAACGTCGCCGTCGCCAACCGCTCCTCGACCGAAGCGCAAGTCGCAAACGTCGAACTTCCCGAGGGTTGGATTCCCGTTTCGAAAAGCGAACTCGTCGCCGACGGAATCGACGCGGCCAACGACGGCGAAAATCGCGACGCGGTCGTTTTGAAGTCGAGCCCGGTCGACGCCGCCGAGCGTTCGTTCGCCGTTCCGCCTTGCGGTTTTCTCCTTCTCGAATGCCGCCGCGACGTCGCGAATTAACGTCGTTCGCGCCTTTGCCGTTTTTATCGTTCAATCGTTCGCTTAACCCGTTTTAAAAAAGACCGTTATGTTCCGACTCTTTCCCGCTCGACGCTCGCCGGCTTTCGCCGTTTTTTCGCTGGCCGTCGCGTTTGGCGTCTCGTCGCTTTTTACCGACGACGTCAAGTCGCAAACGCCGTCCGTTCCTTCTTCCGAACAAACCGCCGACGCCGTCGTCAAGCCGGACGCGCCGCCGACGCCGCTCGCGCTAAAACGTTCGTTCGGCGGCGTTTATCCTCATCTCGCTTGGTTCAACGACGAAGACGAATGCGGAACCGGCGCGGTCGTTCCTTGGGCCGGGCGCCTTTGGGCGATCACCTACGGCCCGCACTCGCCTAACGGTTCCAGCGACAAACTTTACGAAATCGACGCCGACTTGAATCGAACGACGCGCCCGGAAAGCGTCGGCGGCACGAACGCCAACCGGCTGATTCACCGCGAGTCCAAGCAACTTTTTATCGGCTCGCACGCGATCGGCGCCGACGGAACCGTCCGAACGATTCCGCATTCGCAAATGTTCGGGCGGCACACCGCCGTCGCAAGGCACCTAACCGACCCGAAAAACAAGGTTTACTTCCTCACGATGGAAGAGGGTCTTTACGAAGTCGACGTGAAAACCCTCGAAGTCAAGGAAATTTACCCCGACGGCAACCGCCCGCGTCCGGACGGCGCCGACGTTCTCCCCGGCTATCACGGCAAGGGCGGTTACTCGTCGCAAGGTCGGCTCGTTTACGCAAACAACGGCGAAAACTCGGCCGAGGCGCGCGTCAATCCGAACGTTCCGTCCGGTTGTCTTGCGGAGAAAACGGCGGACGGCGATTGGCAAGTCGTTTTGCGCAAGCAGTTTACCGAAGTAACGACGAAAGGCGGAATCGACGGCGCGGACGCGGAAAACGCCCCGCTTTGGTCGCTCGGTTGGGATTATCGTTCCGTTATTCTCGCCCTTCTCGACAACGGGAAGTGGAGCTTTTACCGGCTCCCCAAGGCGTCGCACTGTTACGACGGAGCGCACGGCTGGAACACCGAATGGCCGCGGATTCGCGAAATCGACTCGCCGACCGATTTTTTGGCGACGATGCACGGGCATTTTTGGCGTTTCCCGAGCGATTTTAGCGCCGCGAAGGCTCGCGGAATCCGCCCGCGCTCGACGTATCTTAAAGTTATCGGCGACTTTGCGTTTTGGAACGGTCGAGTCGCATTCGGTTGCGACGACGCGGCGAAGAGCGAATTTTTGAACAAATCGCCGCTCAAAGGCGCCGTCGCGGGCCCCGGTCGCTCAAACTCGAATCTTTGGTTCGTCGAACCGGAAAAACTCGACTCGTTCGGCCCGGCGCTCGGTCGCGGCGCCGTTTGGTTCGACGAAACGGTCAAGCGCGACGCGGCGTCGGACGCCTACCTCTTCGCCGGATTCGACCGTCGGAGCGCGTTCGTCGATTTCGCCGACGCGACGCTTCCCCAAGACGTTCAAAACGTTGAGATTACGTTTGAAGTCGACCGCGACGGAACCGGCGCTTGGGAACCGCTGAAAACGGTCGTCGTCCCGAAAAACGCGCCTTCCCTTAGCGCGAACGCCGACGACGGCGACGCCAGACCGTCCGACGCAAAACACGGCGCCGGAACCGTTTGGGTCGACTTTTCGGAAGCCGAAACCGGCGAATGGATTCGCGTCCGCTCGAACGCCGATCTCGTCGACGCGACCTGCTTTTTCCATTACAAGAACGCCGACGAACGCCCGACGCAAGCCGCGCCGATTTTCGACGGAATCGCTTCGCCCGCCGACGTTTCCGACTTCCTCGGCGCTCGTTTTTGGGTTCGCGCCGATAACGACCGACTCGCCGTCGTTTCGTCGTTAGTCAAGGACGGCAAAGTCGCCGAAGAACGCTATTACGAACTGACCGAAGACGGTCGCCTCGAACGCGTTCCTTGCCGCTTCGAAGGGGGCGAACCCGGAACGATTAGCCGCGTCAAAGCGATGGTCGAACCGCGTCTCCCGGCGCCGGAAGTCTTTTCAATCGACGAGTTAAGCGCCGTCGTCGTCTTGAACGGGAACCGCTATCGCCTCCCGATCGGTTCCGACGAAGCGGCTCGGGGCGCGTCGCCCCTTCCTTGCCGACTCGACCGCGAAACGGCGACCGAGCGCGACTTATTCCATTGCGCCGGAACGTTTTACGAACTTCCCGCTCAAAACGCGGGCGGGTTCGCGAAGATTCGTCCGATCGCGACCGACGGACGGCTTATCGTCGATTACGTTTCCTATCGGGGTTTGCTCGTCCTCGCGGGCGTCGTTTCGCAAACGGTTCCAAACTCGACGGATAACGCCGCGACCGACGCCGGGCAAGCGTCCGCGCAAGCCCTAAAAGCCGGGCGAATCGTTCGCTCCGACGACGGCGGCGCCGCGCTTTGGCTCGGTTCGCTCGACGATCTTTGGTCGTTCGGCAAGGCGGTCGGGCGCGGTTCCGTTTGGCGCGCAACCCAAGTCGCGGCGGGAGTTCCGTCCGATCCGTTCCTTGCGACCGGTTTCGACCGCAAAACGCTCGTTCTCGAAAATCATTCCGACGCCGACGTCGAAATCGCGTTGGAAGCGGACGCGACCGCGACCGGCGATTGGCGAGAATACAGCCGCTTCCAAGTCAAAGCCGGGCAAAAAGTTGAGTTCGAGTTCCCCGACTCTTTCCAAGCGTATTGGCTCCGAACGGTCGCCGACCGCGACGCAACGTTAAGCGCGACCTTTATTTATCGTTGACGTTTGTTTTTTCGCCCGCGACGCGCCGAGAACAGCCGCGACGCGGGCGTCTTCTTCTTTCTCCGTCGCTCGCTCTTTTTTCGACGTCGCCGCAAAAAAATCGCTCTCTTTTTAAGAAAACCGCGCCCTTTTCTTGACGCCCGCCCCTCGCGACGGTATAATAAAGGCGCGCCGAATTGAAAATCGCTTCCCGCGCTTCCGTTCGACTTTAACGCCCGTTCGCATTAAGGAGCGTTTATGCCCGTTCGCCTCGTCGTCGCCGACCAGCGCCCCGTCGTCCGCGCCGGCCTTTTTTCCTTTTTTTCGGACGGCGACGTCCAAATCGTCGACGAAGCGCAAACCGCCGAACAACTCGTCGCGAAAACGCTCGTCGCGCGCCCCGACGTTTTATTGCTCGACGTTAATTTCCCCGATCAAACGGGTTTCGAAGCGGTCGAAACGTTAAGAACGCAACGCTTCGACGGTCGAATCGTTTTTTTTGCCGACGTCGACCAACAGGCGTATTTTGCGCGCGCTCTCGCCGTCGGAGCCGACTCGTATTTGTTGAAAAAAACGTCGCGGGCCGAACTTACGCGGGTCGTTCGGACGCTCGGAACCGTCGGGGCGGAACCGAACGGCGCGCCCTGTTCCGGCGAACTCCGCCGCGTCGCGTCGCTGTTAAGACGTCGTTCCGTCGACCCGTTGAATCCGCTAACGGCGCGCGAAACGCAAGTGTTGCGGCATATCGCGTTCGGATTGAGCAATAAAGAAATCGCCGCGTCGTTGCAGTTAAGCCTCGACACCGTTAAAGAACACGTTCAAAATATTTTGCGAAAGCTCGACGCTCGCGACCGCGCGCAGGCCGCCGTTTGGGCCGTTCGCAATAAGCTGATTTATTAAATTAACGCTCGTCGACTCGCGCGACGGGCCAATTTCACCTTTTTTGCGCCCGTCGCGACGACGGCGCGCTCAAGGACGCCAACTTATGAGCGACTCTAAAGTCCATTTGATGGTTCGTTACGAAGACAACGCGGCGATCGCCGACTGCCTCGACGTTAAATTGAACGAAGAACTTAGCATTCAATCTTGGGGCGACGAGATGTACGCGTTGCTCGAAAACTGCAACGAAGAACGCGTTATCGTCAACTTCCAAAACGTTAAGTTTATGTCGAGTTCGGCGCTGCGCGTCTTAATCACCGCGAACAATAAAGCGAAAGCGAAACGCGTCGCCCTCTTCCTGTGCAACATCGACGAGAATATTTTAGAAGTCTTCAAAATTACGAAACTCGATTCGTTGTTCAAGATTCGACCGACCGAAGTCGAAGCGCTCCATTCGCAAATTTAACGAACGACGCAAGCCGTTCGTTTCGCGCCCTTTTCCGCGAGAATCGTTATGTCGACGCAATTCAACAACGATTGGCGTTACACTACGTCGTTCCACAGCGTTCCCGACTCCGGCGACCCGTTCGTCGAGATCGTTATTAACGAACTCGAACGCCGCTCTTGGTCGTCTAAAGACTTATTCGCCGTTCGTTTGGCGTTGGAAGAGGCGATCGCGAACGCCGTCGAACACGGCAATCGACGCGACCCGACGAAAAAAGTCGACGTTTCCGCGGAAATTTCGGTCGAACGCGTCTTGCTGCGCGTGCGCGACGAGGGCGACGGTTTCGACGAGTCGACGATTCCGAATCCGACGCTCGTCGAAAACCTAGAAATCCCGACGGGGCGCGGGCTTTTCTTGATTCGCAACTTTATGACGAACGTTTGGCGCGGTTCCAACGGCGCCGAACTCTTTATGGAAAAAACGCCGACGCCGAACGACGTTTGACCGTCGCCGGTCGCGCTCGGCGGCGTTTTCTTCGTTTCGCGTCGCCGCTCGTTCGTCCGTCCGCTCAAAAAAAGCCGAGTCGGCGATCAATCCGACTCGGCTTTCGCAACGCTCCGCCGGTCGCGGAGCGCGACGTTTCTTCTAAAACGACTTAGAACTTAACGCTCAAATCGACGTCGAACGCGAACGCGTCTTCTTCGTCGTCGGAATCGTCGAAGGCCCAAACGACGTCCGTTTCGGCCTCGGTTCCAACGACGGCGAACGTCTCGACCAACGCGGCGCGCTCGGCGGAATCGGTTTCGTCGCCGCTTTGAAGCGCGACGGCTTCTTCGGCGACGGCGTTCGTCGCGTCGTTTTCTTCGTCGTCGGTTTCGGAAACGAACGCTTCGGCGACCAACGCGGCGTCGACGGCGGCGCCGCGCGCAACTTTCGACGCGGCGGCGACTTCCGACGGATTTGCGAGCGAGTAAACGCCTTCTTCCGTCTCAACCTCGGACGCAAGAACCGCGCTCGAAACCGCGTAAGGCGGCTCGTCCTTATAAAACGAGTCGACGTCGAGGTTGGCTTTCGAACCATACGCAAGAACGAACTCCGTAAAGTCGGATCCAACGATCTTCCCGTCGATATTGAAGTCGAAAACTCCGCAAAAAGTCATATCTTCCGGCAAATAAACAACTTCGACGCCGTAAGACAACACGAAATTCGTAAAGTCGTTCGAGTTGACGGCGCCGTCGTCGTTCGAGTCGGCGGCCACCGGATAAACGACGAGCTCGGTCGGCGCGGCTACGGTCGCGACCGCGGCGCCGTTGACCGATTGCGACGCGGCAACGGCTGAAAAGTCGGCCCCAACGCCTTCGATAACGCCGTTTTGCGGAATAGAAAGCCCGCCCTCGTAAACACCGACCGCGTTCATTTTCGGAGCGAAGCGAACGCGAGCGACGAGCGCCCAGCCGTCGGCGGCGGCTTTCCCGGTCGCGGCAACGGTCGCGACGCCGTTAGCGGCGGAAAGCGTCGCTTCGAATCCGGTCGCGTTTTCGACGCCGACCAACGTAAAATATTCCGGATTAAATTTTAACGCGGCGGTCGCGGTCGTAACGACGCCGGCGCCGTCGGTCGTCGCCCAAACGTCGATATAGAAGTTCGACCATTCGTCGAGCCAAGTTCGCTCGGTCGCGAGCGCGGCGTCCAAATTCGCGCCGGGTTCGGCGGAAGCGGATTGGCAAACGAACTTCACCGAACCTCCGGAACTCTCGCTACCGTCGGAGTTTAAGAAAACGCCGACTTTCTTGCCTTGCGCGAAAATCACGTCGGGCGACGCGTCGTCGTTAAAGCGTCCGACGGTCAACGCCGCGCCGACCGACGTTTCGCCCATCGCGGCGCCGGCGTTGAAAACCGACGCGGTTCCGGAACCAAGGAAGCCGAAAAGGTAGGACTTGCCGGCGGTCGTATGCTGCGTCGTCGCGACGTCGAGCTTGCCGTCGACGTTCAAGTCGGCGAGAACCAAGCCGGTCGGCGCGACGCCGGAAACGCGCAAAGAGGAATTCGACGCAACCTTCGAAAGTCCCGAAGACGTTTGCAGATAATACGCGATATGCGCGTAATTCGAGCCGGACGCCGAGTTCAAGACGACGACGTCGTTCAAGCCGTCGCCGTTAATATCGCCGATCGCGGCGGCGGTCGGGTTATAAACGCCGGAAGCGACTAAGCCCGTGTTCGAGCTTAACGTCGTCGCGAGGAAAGTCGAACCGGTGTTTTTCAGCACGGAAATCGAGTTTTGCTCGGAATTTACCGCGACGAGGTCGTCAAGGCCGCTTCCGTAAATCGAACCGGCGGTCAACGAAGTCGCTCCCAAAGCGCCCAAGCGATACGAACGCTCCGCGACCAACGTCGTCGAACCTGAAGCGACGTTCAAACGCAACGCGTCGACGTTCTGCGCGTCGGACAATTTGGCTTGCGACAAAACGGCGATTTCGTCGACGCCCGCTTGCGAGAACGAACCGACCGTAAAATCGACGAACCCCGAAACGGCGCGCGACGCGACCGGCGCGAACGAACCGTCCGAAATTTGTTGGAAAATTTGCAAGTTCGTTCCGACGGTAAAATCGGAGCCTTCCGCTTGATAATAAACGGCGACGTCGGTCAAACCGTCGCCGTTGAAGTCGCCGAAGACGGCTTTTTTCGCCGTTTGAGTAAAGGTCGCGACCGTTTGCGCGTTCGTTAACGAACCGTCGGACGCGGCGTCGGCGACGGAAATTTGCGTCGCGCCGACGAGAAGCGTTTCGGTTTTGCCGTCGCCGTCGACGTCGCCGACGTAAACCGAATGATAATTCGGCGTCGTCGAAACAACCGCGGTTTGCGTAAACTCAAAGCCGTAAGTTCGCGACGTTTCGCCTTGGAAAACAACGTAAGAGGCGCCGTTGGCGACGAAAAGTTCCGGCGTCGCGGCCAACCCTCCCATATTGCCAAGCGCGGCGGTCGAAGACGCGTTCAGCGATATTCCGTCGCACTTAACGACGTTGGAAGTAAATTTGACGTCGCCGTCGGCAAAGCCGAAATTATTCAACGTAATAATGGAAGAGTCTTTGCCGACCGTCCCGCCGACGATCAAAACGCCGTCTTTTTCGACGACCCATTCGACGACTACCGAGCCGAGCGAACTCAAATCGGCGACGTATTTTTTCGGCGTCGCGCCGCTAATATCGGTCAACACAAGAGAGTTCGACGTTTGCGAGGAAGTTCGGTCGATCGAAACGACGCACTCCTTGCCGCCGATCGTCGCGACGTCGGCCAAAATCGGGTCGTCGGTCGTCGAGGAGCCGGAAAGGTTGAGCGAAGTCGCCGATTTGCCGAAATTGGTTTCGCCGACGCCGGAATAAATCAACGTTTGACGCGGAGAAGACCCGCCGCTTCCCGCCGACAACGTCGAACCTTGAACGAGCAAATCGGCGCCGGAAGCGGTTTCGCGGAGCGCGACGTCGAGCGAAAGGAAGGCGAGCCCGGAACTCGGAAACGACGAAACGTCGAGCGCCTTCGTCGAAACTTTCGTAAAGGAATAATCGGAAGCGCCTTGATAAACGGTCGCCGAAAGCGCGAGTTCGACGCCGTTCGTCGCTTGCGAGACAACGACAAGATCGGCGATTCCGTCGTCGCCGACGACGTCGCCCAACGCGACCGGCGAGTCGTTCGCGTTAATCAATTCGGCGATTTTAGTCGACTTTTTCAAAACGTAGGCGCCGGTTCCGTCGTTCGCGTAAACGTCGAGCGTTTTTTCGCTGTAATTAATCGTCAACAACTCGTCGGCTTCGCCGCCGTCCAGGTTGGAAAGTTCGCAGAAATTCGGCGCGCGCTCCGAAAGATCGATCGAGTATTCCGCCGACGTCGATTCGAATTCGGTCGTTTTTTCCGGCGCGAATCCGCCCCAATCGGCGTTCAGCAGCTCGCGATTTTCCAACGCTTCAAGCGAAAGACGCCGCGCCGACGGCCAAAAACTGGAATTTTTTCGTTCGAAAATACGTTGAAAAAAATCTTTTTTCATAATCGTTGCCTTCGTATGGACTCAAACCGGAAAACCGATTATTTTACTACCAACGCTGAAATTTGCTCTATTTTTGCGTCGTCGAACTTGCGAACGCCTAAAATCGGGCGGGGCTCGCCGACGTCGCGTTCCGCGTTATTCCGTTTTGCGCGCGTTTCGTCGACGACATTTATTCCGCCGCGTCGCCCTTTGTTAATAAGTTAGGACGTTCGCGGAAAAAAAAGGTTCGCGCTTTTGTCCTAAAAAACGCTTGAAAACCGGGGCTCCGTCGTTAAATTCGGAACGCCGCGCCTTTGCTCGCCGTCCTCCCCAACGTTCGCGACGTTTCAACGGCAAAATCTTCTTTGTCAATGATACCGGGAGGCGCCTAAAAAAGCAAGAGACGTTTTAAAGAAAAATCCTTTTTTATCGATTTTAAGACTTTTTTTCTTTCGCAACCGCTCGACCAACGCTCTCCGTCGCGTTCTTGGAACAACTTGCCGCCGATTCCTCTCCGACAAGCGGTCGGCGGCGTCGGCTCGACCGCTTGTCGGGAATTAAATCGGCGTCTACTCGTCGTCCGTTTCGTCGAAATCGTCGTTTTCGTCGAAATCGTCCGCTTCTTCGTCGACGTCGTCGTCAAACTCTTCGTCGTCTTCGTATTCCTCGCCGTCTTCCCAATCTTCCTCTTCTTCGCCGTTCGTTTCGTCGAAGTAATCGAGGAACGATTCGTCGCCGTTTTCGGAATCGGTTTCGCCGTCGGAGTCGGCGCGCGCTTCGGAATCGGCGAGAAAAACGGTCGCCCATTCGTCGTAATCGAGCGATTCGATCGCGTCTTCGCCCTCTTCGTCGTCGTTTTCTTCCGCTTCGAAGGGCGCGACGTCGACGACGCTCGCTTCCGGCGCGACTTCCAGCGCGCTTTCCGCCGTTTCGTTCGCGGAAAAGGTTGGACTAATTTCGGACAACGCCCGCAATTCGACGCGTTCGCCGTCGAGCGCGACGTTTTTCAACGTTTCGACGTACTCGGCGACCTGCGCGGCGCGTTCGGTCGGCTCCGAAACGACGTCGACCGTTTGCGCGTCTTCCTCCGTCGCCTCCGGAGCGTTCGCCGAAAAGACGAACGACGAAAAATCGGGAACGCCCGGCTCGACCGCCGTTTCGACGCTTTCCGTCTCCGCAACCGTCGCTTTCGGCGCGACGGCGGAATCCGAATCTTGCGACGCGTCGGGCTTTTCGCCGCCGACCGAAAGCGGTTCCTGCGTCGAACGCAAATTTTCGGCGTCTTCGCTCAATTTCAGCGACGTTTCTTCGTCGGAACCGTCGACGACCCAATAGGGTTTGCTCGGCTTCTCGTTCGCGGCGGTCGCAGACTCGTTTTCCGGCGTCGGCGGAACCGGTTTTTCGCCCGGTTCGAGCGTCCGATACGCGCCGCTCCCCGCCGTTCCGACGACGTCGATCGACGGTTCCGCGTCGGCGCTCGGGTTCGAAGTCGCGAGATTCGGGCCGGCCTCCGTCGTTTCCGGCGCGACCGAAACGAGCGTCTGGGCCGGATTCTTGCGTCGACGTTTCGACTTCGGCGGGAGCAACACTCGGAACGCGCGGCGCTTCGGATCGTTCGACGTCGGAAGCGCGCAAACCGGAACGTTCAAGCCGAGGAAAAGTCGGCAAATATGCTCGTGACAGGTGAAGAGGAAGATTTGCCGCCCGCTCTTCGCGAAATCGCAAAGAACCTTCGCCGCGATTCCGGCTCGCTTATTGTCGAAGTTGACGAGAACGTCGTCCAAAATCAACGGCATTTGAATCCCGTGTTTCTCGAACGAAACGACGAGCGCCAAACGAATCGCGATGAAAAGCTGCTCCCGCGTCCCGCGAGACAAAGAAGCGACGTCGAGCGTTTCGCCGTCCGCCGCGTCGACGTAAAGCGCGTCTTCGCCGAGCGGCGTCCAGATGTTAACGTAACGAGATTCCGTCAAACGGCGCAGATAACGCGACGCTTCGCGGAGCGTTTCCGGTTGGCGCTCGCGTTCGTAAGCGCGACGCACGTCCTCCATCGCCCGCCCGGCGATCGCGCGGCTTTGCCAAAGGTCGGCCATCTCGGCGATTCGCAGGTCGAGCGCCGCCGCTTCGAAACGACTTCGAATCGACTCTTTTTTCGCCGCGATCGCGTCCGCTTGTTGGCTGAGCCGTCCGGAGAGTTCGAGTTTGCCGCGCAGTTCGGCGTCGAGCCCTTCCAAACGACGCTCCAAATTCTCGATCGCCGTCGGAAGTTCTTCGCGAACTTCCGCGTCGAGCAGGAGCGCGCCAAGTTCCTCTTCGGAACAGAACCCGCCGATCCCAACTTCCAACCGGCGTTGCGCTTCGTCGAACGCGGCGTTCAACCGACAATACGTCGCGCGCCGCTCGACCGCTTCGACGAGCGCTTCGGTCGTCTTGACGCGATACCCGGCCAAGAAGCGGCGAACGTCTTTCGTTTGTCGACGGCGCGCCAAGAAGAATTGACGATATTCCTTTTTCAGCGCGACCATCGAGTCCCAAAGCTCGGCGCGACGTTGTTGCGACAGCCCGTATTCTTCGGCGACGGCGCGGAGCTTCGGCGCCAGTTCGAACGGCGTCGCGTTTTTATCGACGTCGAGTTTCGGCAGGAGCGCGACGGCGGCGGCGAAACGGTCGACGATCCCTTGCCGTTCGCGTCCGAGGAAATCGATTTCGGCGGCGACGCCCTCGATTTGGCGGCGCAAATCTTCGGTTAAACCGACTCGATCAAGCAAGTCGCGCACCTGAGCCGGATTGAGCGTCGCCGGAAGCCCCGCGTCGCGGAGCCAAGCGGCCCAACGTTTGCGCGCTTTCTTCAACGCCTCTTCCGCTTTTTGAACGCGAGCTTCCTCGGCGCGGAAAATCTTCGTCGCTTCGCGCCATTGCGCTTCGACCGGGGCCAACGACTCGAAAAACGCCAAATCGGTTTTCGCCTTTTGAAGTCGGCTTTCAAGGGTCGCGGTCGAGTTCGGCGCCGCCGGGAAGCGTTCGTCGAGCTTTTTCGTTTCCGCTTGCGCTTGTTCGAGTTGACGCGTCAAGAGACCGAGTCGACGCTGGTTGTCTTCGAGCTTTTGATAATTCTTCTTTTCGACGGTCGTTTTGTAAAAAATGCAAGCGATCGTCGCCAAGAGACCGACGAGGCCGACCGCCAGCTCCATTCGCCCGAAGAGCGACAAGCCGAAAAGCAACCCGCCGACGACGACCCCGGCGCCGAGCGCGTAAAGGGGCGCTCCGGTAATCGCTTGATTGTCGGCCAACGTTTTATTTTGCCGTTCGAGTTCCTTGCGGTATTGCGTCATTTCGACGACGCGGCGCTCGATTTCAACGCGGCGACGGAGCCCGCCGAGAAGCGCGCCGGTTTTCTCGATCGCTTCGGTCAAGTTGCGTTGCGAACGCGACGTCAACCCTTGTTCAAGCCGTTCGACCAACTCGTTCAAGCGCGCTTTGACGACTTCGAACTCCTCGCGGTATTTCTTCAGCTTCAAACGTCGACGCCGAACCGCTTTAGCCGGAATGCGGAAATCCTCGACTTCCTTAAACGACAAGCCTTCGTCGACCAGTTTGTTCGGCAACGTCGGCGCGTTTTCTCCGTTTCCGGCGGCGTTTTGCGGATTCGCGCCGAACCGCGTTTCGGGCGCCAAATTCGACGCGACGATCGCGGCGTTCATCGCGTCGAGCGCGGCCGGCGTCAGCGTCATTTTTCCGTCGCGAGCGCTTTTGACGCGGGCGTCCTCTTCGGCGAGTTTCGCGTTGAGTTCCGACAATTCGCCTTGCAACCGCCCGACTTCCTCGTCGATTTCGCGCAGTCGCGGCAGATCGTCTTCAAGAATCGAAACGCGGGGCGCCAACTCTTCCAACGCGGAATCGACCGGAATCGCGTCCCGTTCGTCGCGGAGCGCCCGATAAGCGTTCTTAATTTCCTTAATCTTCTTGCGGGTTTCCTCGACGACGTCGCAGAGCGCGGCGCATTCGTCGACGGCGCTTTGCTCGACCGCCGGAACGTCCCCCATCTCGACGACTTGCCGACGCGCCTCGTCCCGTTCGTCCCAAAGCTCGGCGATTTGAACGGCCAATTCGCGAACGCGTTTTTGCCGCGTCGTCTTGTCGAGCCGTTCCTGCAAAAGTTTCGTCGCTTCCAAAACGGCGCGACGCTCTTCGAGCAACCGGGCGTATTCGCGCAGATTCCCCGCCGCTTCGCCGGACTTGCGCCGCGCTCGGTCGCGTTCGGCGATCAAATTTTCCAAAATCGACGGTTTCCCCTTCGCGTCGAAGAGGTCGTTGCGCTCGGCGACGATCTGTTGGAAGACTTGAACGAACGCGCCGCGGTCGACGCCGACGCTCAAGCGGTAAAGCATTTGCGCCGCTTCGGTTTCGTTCAACGCGCCGAGACGTTGCAACTCGTCGAGCCCGATCGCGAAGACGCCGTTGTACGTCGATTCGTCGAGATTGCAAGTCAACGACTTCGCGAAATAATCGCCGACGCGCGTCCCGTCCGGCCCGACGACGACCAACGATTCGGCGATCTTTTTCCCCGGAAGCGGATAGAAACGCCCGCTCCAGTTGATCAGCCCTTCCGACGCGAGGAAGCCGGACTTGCGCTCGATCGCCGACTGCCAACCGGCGTCGCGTTTAATATACCGCCGCTCGAGTCGATGATCGCCGAACTCGGACGAAACGGTCGCCGCGCCGCCGATCCAAGCGCGCGCCGCGTCGCGGGCCGCCGTTTCCGCGTCGAGTTTCGCTTCCGCGTCGGCGTCTTTGCGACGCTCGCCGTCGAGAATTCGTTTAAGTTCCGCCGACGCCGACGTTTCCGACGCGCTCGCCGCTTCGCCGAAACGTTTTTCGCCGAAACCGGGCTTCTCGCCGCGACGCGTTTTCCCGTCGAGCGCCATCTGAATATATCGGGCGCGCTCTTCGTCGGCGCCGCCGTACAAACAGGCGCGAATGAACTGCATCAACGTCGTTTTCCCCGCTTCGTTCGGGCCGTAAAAGACGTTGATTCCGCGCGAAACTTTCGGAAGGCTCAGCCCCTCCCAAACGCCGAAGCGTTCGATTTTCAGAGACGTAATTCTCACGAGAGACTCTCCTTTCCTTCAATATTCTTCTGCAAGTTGCGCAGTTCGGCGAGAACGTCGCGATTCTTTTTCGGCGCGCCCTTCAAGCCGCCGACGATCGACGCGACCGTTTCGTTTTCGGACAGCAAATCGACGCCGAGCGCCGACGCTTCGAGCAACGCTTTGCGACGTCGCGCCGCTCGAACGCGTTCCCGTTCGCCGTCCGCCGCGTCGCCGTTTGGTTCGTCGTCTTCGGTCGAATCGAGCGAGTCGATCGCGAGCAAGTCGAACAACGTCGGGAGTTCCGGTCGAAAATCTTTCTCTTCCGCCGCGGCGCGCAACGCTTCGGCGACTTCCGCTTCGTCGTCGTTGCGCCGTCGATTTTCCAGCGCGCGCTTCGCTCGTTCGCAAGCGACCCAATCGCGCAATTCCTCGGAGAAAAAGCCCTCGACGTCGATTTTTTCGCTCGGATTCTCCAAGTAATAACGGAGCATTCGCAAATAATCGCCTAAAATCGTCTGCCGCTCGAACAGTTCTTCCGGCGCGCTCTCCGGAACGGTCGGGACAAAGTCGACGGAGTAAACGACCGGCGCCGTTTTCCCGAAATCGGCGCGCAAATCGCGAAGGAGCGCTTGCGCGAGCGTTCCGTATCGAAGCGCTTGAAACGCCGGTTCTTCCGCGTCGACTCGCCAAGAGACGAGCCAAATGTCGCCCTCGGGAGAACGTCCGGCGAACGCCGCTTCCTCGGTCGCTTTTTCTTGAATCGCTTTCAGTCGGGAGCGCGCTTCGTTCAAAATCGCCTCTTCGGTCTCCTCCGACTTAACGACGAGCGTTTCGGTCGACCAACGTAGCGGCGACGTTCGAAACGGCGTCGCGGTCGTTCGCCCCGACTCCGCGACTTCGACCAACGTCGCGCCGAAATCGCCGGTTTCCTCGAAGTTGCGCGCCAGCGTCGACCCGGCGTAAACGGCGAGCGACGGACTGCGCGAAATCGTTTCGCGAACGCGACTTCCGCCGAGCGCCCAATACCGAACCGCGTCGCTCTTCAACGCTTCGCTCGGGAGCTGTCCGTTAAAAACGCCGATCGTGTAAAGGTCGTCCGCGCCTTCGACCGACTCGACGCCGCCGCGAGGCGCGACGCCCGCTTTCCCCCAGCTCGTTCCGAGAAGTCGCGCGACCGGAACGCCTTCGCGAACGAAGAACGTTTCCTCGACCGTTCCGACCGGGAAAATCCGAACGTTGTCCGGGAAGCGGAACGCGGCCGGAACGACGTCCGGCGAGTCGTTTTTCCCGGCGGCCCAATAAACCGCGATTTTTTCCGACGCGAGCCGCTCGAACTGCTCGATCAAAAAGAGAAGCCCCCAAGGCCCGGTTTCGCGCGGAGAAAGCAGGTCGCCGCTCAAAACGACGAAGTCGACCTTTTCCTTAAGCGCCGTCGCGACCAACCGCTCGACCGCGACGCGGGGCGCGTCGAGAATCGCGCTTTCAAGGCGCTCCGGACATTCCGAAAGACCGTCGACCGGAAGTTCCAAACGGAAATCCGACGCGTGTATAAATCGAAAGGCTTGCGACGTCATATTGCGGCTCTTCCCTTGGGGATTCTGTGAATTTTAGCGGTTATTGCAATTAGGCGAAATATCAGGGCAAACGCGCGTTTTCTCGACTCGAAAACCGACTTTTCGCCGTTTACTATTGTACCTCAAAACCGGCTAAAGAGAAATTTATTTTGCTCGGAAATCGCGAAAATTTCTCGCTCGCAACCGCAAAAGAAACAAGAAATGCCGGTTTTAACGGTTGCGCGTCAAACCGGTGTCGTCCCGACGCCGACGAAAGCGCCGAACGTCGGGAAAACTCGCGTCGCGACGTTTCAAGAAACCGCGACGTTTAGGCAAGCGCCGCCGACTTTAACGCCGACGACGCGTCGAGCGTTTCCGCCCTTATTTCGTCAAGTTGGCGACCTGTTCCGCCGAAAGCGCCCAAGTGAAAATCCGAGCGCGGACGACCGACCCCTTAAAGAACGCCGTTCCCTTGCCGTCTTTGCTAATGTCGGCGCCGACGCAAAACGCTTGCAGCTTTTCGTCGGTCGGGTGCGTCAGTTTTCCCGACTTTTTCTTGCGGGCGACTTCCTTGCCGTCGACGTAAAGAATCAGCGTTTCGCCGTCGTAAGTCCCGAAAACGTCGTAAAATTTCCCGACTTCGATCGGCGTCGAAAGAATCTCGTACTTTCCGTCGATACTCGCCCAAAATTCGAGCGTTTGGTTCTTGCCGTTGATTTCGAACGAAACGCCGCGTCCTTCGGTGTTGGCGAAGACGTCCGCGGCGCCGCTCGAAAACGCGTCGAGCTTGAACTTCGCGGCGATCGTTCCGCGACGCAGTTTCGCATAATCGCGCTTGTCGAACTTAATTTTAAGATAATCGTCTTTGCCGTTGAAAATTCCGCGAACGAGCGGGTAAACGGCGAACGTTTGCTTCCCGAAAACTTCGACCGCTTTTTGCGTTTCGAGCCCGTTCGTCGGCGCGTTGACCCAACGCGCCTTGCCGTCGACGTATTCGACGCGAACGTCGAGCATATTCGCTTCCGGCGCCGCCGCGTTTTTGTCGACCGTTTCGGTCGGGTCGACCGGAGTCTTAATCTCGACTTCAAGCGACTTATCGCTTTCCTTAAAGAACGGGTTCAACGCCGAAACGCGCAGTCGGTACGTCGCGTCGTCGTCGAGTTCCGCAAGCTCGACCCGCATCGTCTCCGGCGCGTCGAGGAAGTAATATTCCGACCAAAAACGCTCTTCGCCGAACGGTTTCCAAGCGCCGTCCGCCTCGCGGCGCTCTATCGCGACGCGGTACGAGTGAACGACGTCGGCGCAGGTCGCCTGCGGAAACTCGAGCGTCGCGCCGTTCGTAAACAATTCTTTGCAAACAACTTGCGCGCCTTCCGACCAAACCGGCTTTTCTGACGTCTTGTAACGTTCGTCGGTGTAGAGGTATTCTTCGACCGCGCCCGGTTTCGCAACGACGTAAACGAAATCGAAAAAGGCGTTCGTGCGCAAGTCGTAAGGCTTTAAAACGACGGAGTTATCGCGTCGAACTTCGACGACGTAAAACTCGGCGGCTTCGCGGTAACCTTTCGGGAATTTGTCGTATTTCCCGCCTTCGCCCCCCATTTCGTAATAGCTGAGCGTCGCCGTGCCGAACGCGGTGAAGCGGCCCTGCCAAGCGGAGCGCGGGTCGGCGATCGGATAGTGCGAGTGCCCGGAGAAATTAATGACGTTCGGGTACTTTTGCAACGGTTCGTAAAGGTCTTTAATACCCCAGTTATCGTCGCCGCGACTCCCGTAAACGGTCGGCGTGATATGATAGTGTTGAAAGACGAAAATCGGCTTGCTCGGATCGGCTTGCGACGCGGCGTCAAGCTCCTTGTTCACCCAATCGAGCGCGTACTTGTAATCGCCGTCGCGGCAGGTTCCCTTCTCCGGCGAAATCGCGATGAAGCGGAACCCGTTGACTTCGTAAACTTTATTCGCCGGAAGCCCCATAACCTTTTCCCAGCGTTCCTTTTGCGGCGCCGGACTGTAGAACTCGTGGTTCCCCATGCAGATTACTTTTTCGGTTCCCGGCTTGACGCATTCGTCGAGCGTCTTTTTGAAGAGCGTAATTTCTTCGTCGTAACCGTGATCGGTCATGTCGCCGGCGACGAGAAGCGCGTCGAATTTCGGGTAATTTTGCTTCGCCGAATAGTCGTACATAAACGCAACGGCCCGTTGAAAACGCTCGCGTTCGGCGCAGTCGGCGTTCTTTTTGAAGTGAATATCGCTCATTGCGGCGAAGCGTAACACGACGTCGTTTTCGGCGGCGTCGGCGGCGGCTTCGTAAGCGGAAAAAACGCGACTCGGAAGGCAAAACGCAAGCGCGCTCAAAGCCCCGCCCTTCAAGACGTCGCGACGAGAAACGGATTTCGAACAAATAGCGGAACGCATAAACGGCCCCTCTCGTGAATCGTAAAACGTTTAATAAAGCGAATTAAAATAACGAAAACAAAGAACGAAAAACAAGGCGAGCGTCGAAAACGCCGTCCGACGCCCGCGGAAAACATCAAACGCAAATGTTTGCCGCCGTTACTTTTGCGACAAGTTCGCGACTTGTTCCGCCGTCAAGGCCCAACTGTAAAGACGGGCCCAAGCGACGCGCCCCTTGAAGAACGTGTTCGGCTTTCCGTCCGGCCCAATGTCGCCGCCGACGCAAAACGCTTGCGCTTGTTCGACTTGCGAATGCGTCAAACGTCCTTTGACGTCGAGTCGCGCCGCTTCTTTGCCGTCGACGTAAAGGACGAGCGACGCCCCGTCGTAAGTCGCGAACGCGTCGACGTATTTTCCGGTTTCGACCGGCGCGCGCAGGATGCGGTACTGGCCGTCGACGCTCGCCCAAAGCGCGAGTTTGCGTTCTTTAGAGTCGACGTTAAAACCGATTCCGCGCCCTTCGGTGTTCGAGAAAATAACGCCGTTGTTCGGCGTAAATTCGTCGAATTTGAAGCGAACGCCGAGCGACGCGTTCGTCAGTTTGGCGTAATCGCGGCGGTCGAACTTGATTTTGAACGCGTCGTCGGCGCCGTCGAACGCGGCGGCTTGCGCTCCGTTAAGTTCTTTTTCCGCGACGATTTGCGGAGCGCCGAACGTCTCGACCGGCTTTTGCGTTTCGAGCGCGTTCGTCGGCGCGTTGACGACTTTCCCGTCGACGAACGAGACGGCGAGCATATTCGCGTCCGGTTTCGGCGCGTTCTTGTCGACCGTGTCGAACGGGTCGATCGGCGTCGAAAACTCAATTTCAAGGGACTTATCGCTCGAACGCAGGAACGGGTTTTGCGCGAAAATTCGAGCGCGGTACGACGCCGCGTCGGCTAAGTCGGCCAACTCGATTTTCATCGTCTCCGGAACGTTCGAGAAGAAGAAATACGACCAAAAACATTGCGTTCCAAAGGGTTCGAACGCGCCGTCTTTCCCGCGTTTCTCAATTTCGACGCGGTACGAGTGAACGACGTCGTCGCAAACCGCTTGCGGAAACTCGATCGTCGCGCCGTTCGGAAACGTCTCTTGACAAACGACTTGCGTTCCGTCCTTCCAAACCGGCTTAACCGACGTCTTGAAACGTTCGTCGGTGTAAACGTAACTCTCGACCGCGCCCGGCTTTGCGACGACGTAAGAAATATCGTAAAAGCGTTCGGCGGTCAAGTCGTAAGGTTTCAAAATTACCGAATTGTCGCGGCGAACCTCGACGACGTAGAATTGCGCGACCTCTTCTTTTCCGGCGGGATAGCGTTCGAGCCCAAGCCCTTCGTGTCCGACGCAAAGATAACTAAGCGTTCCGGTGTTGAACGCGCTGAAACGCCCTTGCCAAGCGGAACGCGGGTCGTTGACCGGATAGTGCGAGTGCCCGGAGAAGTGAACGACTCGCGGACGTTTATTCAACGCTTCGTAAGTATCTTTCACGCCCCAGTTATCGTGCCCGCGACCGCCGTAAACCGTCGGCGACACGGGGTAGTGATGGTGAACGAAAATCGGCTTTTCCGGGTCGGCGGCTTCGGCCTCGGCGAGCGCTTTTTCGAACCAGTCGAGCGCGTACAGGTAATCGCCGTTCGCCATCGTGCCCTTTTCCGGCGACAGCGCGATAAACCGGAAGCCCTTCGCTTCGCAAACGTTGTTCGCGGAAACGCCGAACGTCTTTTCCCACAACGGTTTTGAACCGCCCCAAAACTCGTGGTTCCCCATGCAGATACTGAGTTTCGTCTCCGGTTTCAGGCCCTCGTCGAGGCATTTTTTGAACGTTCCGATTTCCTCGATAATCCCGTGGTCGGAAATGTCGCCGGCGACGAGCAGGAGGTCGAACGTCGGGTATTTTTGCTTCCCGGAGTAGTCGTACATAAACTCGAGCGCGCGCTTAAACCGAGCGACTTCGCGGACTTTCGGGTCTTTTTTGAAGTGAACGTCGCTCATCGCGGCAAAGCGTAACACGACGTCGTTTTCCGCCGCGTCCGCCGCCGCTTCGTACTTCGCGAGAAGTCGGTTCGGAAGGCAAAGGAGACCGGTCGCCGCCGCGGCGCCGCCTAAGAAAGAACGTCGAGTGAAACGGGAAAGACTCTTTTCGGACATTGCGCAAACTCCCGCCGCCGACGCGGTTGCGTCGCGGCGCAAATCGAGAGGAACGTTAAAAAAACGCGAAATACTTTTCGCCGATTTCCGGCGCCGCCTCCATTATACCGCGTCGAAAACGCAAAAACAAGAGCGAAAGCGCGATTTTCAAAATTTCGCGCCGTTTTTTTTCGCGCCCGCCTTAAGAACGAAACGCAAGCGCCGCGGTCGCAAGAAAAAGAAACGACGCGACGCCGAAAAAATCGACGCCGCGTCGTTTCTTAATTTTTCGTTCGACGCTCGGTTCGCGACGCTTCGTTTTACACGACGCCGCGAACCGTTCGTCTCAACCTAACTCGTTATCAAAGAACGCGTTTCGCTTCGAGCGCTTGATCGATGCGTTCGAGAAGATTTTCCAAGTGCGCGCGTTCGTAAGAACCGGCCGGAACGCCGGCGTCGATCGTCGCTTCAACGTCGGCGCGAACGGCGCGCATTTGCATACGAGCCAAGGCGCCGAAGTCGGCGGAACCGGCGGCGGTGGTGGTCGTCGTGGCGAAGTCCGCAAGTCGGCTCAGGTAAACGCGTTGCAAGTTGCGGCGCGTCGACGAAATCGTCAGTTTCGGCAACTCTTGACCGTCCTTGCGATCTTTCGTCGCTTTGGCGGAATCGGCGATTTCCTTGAAGATCGCGGCGCCGAGCGAGTCGATCATTTCCGCGCTCGTGAAGACGTCTTCGCCCGCCGCGACGCGGAGTTCGGCGTCGGCCAAGTGGCTCAGCGTCGTCGCCGAGAGAATGCGGTTCAGGAGCGAGGTTTGCCAAGCCAAAATCGTGCCGTGAACGTCCGTGTCGTAACGATCCGGAATGCTCGAACCCCAGTGATTCCAACGGTTCGGAGCGAGGTAGTTGAACATATTGTCCGGGATTTGGTACGAGTCGACGCCGAACGCTTCCTTGCAGAGGAGTTCCATCGCTTCGCGTTGTTTCGCCGCCGGAGCAACGACGAACGGCGCGCGGGCGTTTTCGTCGCCTTTGAAATCGCGGTTGATCGAGACGCCGCCGATGAAACGCGCCGCGAACGTCAAACCGTTGTTTTTCCACGACGTCAGCATATTGAAGCGAGCGCGGAGACGGTTGTAGCTTTCGCCGTCTTTAACGATGCGGTCGGTCAGGCCCGGCATCAATTGCGACACGAGTTCGCAACGGACTTTCGCGTATTCGATCGGGTCGGAGCCGAGATCCCAAACGTTGGCGTAGGGGTCGCAGGTCGAGCCGTAGGTGTCTTCGTCGGTGAGGTAGTTGAGTTCCGGCTTCGTTTGCATCGCGGCCAACTTCTTCAATTCCGGAACTTCCGTTTCGGTCGTTTTGCCCGGGAAGACGCGGTAACCGTATTCGATAACCCAGAAGTCGTAGTCGCCGAGGCGGTACGAGAAGTAGTCGCCTTGCTTTTTGCCCTTCGGCATCACGTTGATCGGGGCGTATTCCATAATCGAACCGACGAAACCGCGGTCGTCCCAAGACTTCGAGTTGATTTCTTCGAGCGAGTGGAGCGCGCTTTGCTTGAAGTTGTGGCGCAGACCGAGCGTATGGCCGACTTCGTGCGTAACCAGCTGTTTCAAGCCTTGCTCGATCATCTTTTTACGTTCGGCTTCGTGTTTCGCTTTATTTTCTTTTTTCGTCGCTTCGGCTTTCGCGGCGGCTTCGGCGGCTTTCTTCGCTTCTTCCGCTTTCTTGGCTTCTTCGGCCTTGGCGGCTTCGGCGGCCTTCTTGGCTTCCTCTTCCGCTTTCTTTTCGGCTTCCCAAGCCTTCTTGACTTCTTCGGCCTTGGCGGCGGCTTCGGAAGCGACGCGCAACGCTTCGTCGGCCTTGGCTTTAGCTTCGTCGACTTTCGCGGTCAACTCGGCTTTGACGGCTTCGTCGGCCTTGGCGAGTTCGTCGGCGAGTTTCTTCGCTTCTTCTTGCGCTTTCGCGGCGGTTTCGGCGGCGAGGCGAGCGGCTTCTTCCGCGGCTTTCTTCGCTTCTTCTTGCGCTTTCGCGGCGGCTTCGGCGGCTTTCGCGACGGCTTCTTCCGCGGCTTTTTTCGCTTCTTCTTCGGCGGCTTTCGCGGCTTCGGCGTTCGCGGCGGCGTCTTCCGCGGCGGTTTCGTCGGCGATCGCCATCACGTCGAAGAACGTGTTGGCCAAGCCGAACTGTTGCGAATAGAAGAGTTCCGTATCTTCTTCCGCGAAGCTCTTACGGGAGTTGTAAGTCCCTTCGGCCATCGCCTTTTGGAACGCTTCCTCGGCGGACGCGCCGGAAAATTTGTCGGCGAGTTCCTGCGGCGAGTAAAGGTCGAATTGGCGATTCCAGCTGGTGAGGAACCCGACGGTCAAAACGACGTCGGCGTCGAGAATTTGACCGGTCGTCGGGTTGACGCGGCGCGGGCCGATCGCAAACCCGGTTTGCGAAACGCTCCAGCGAATCGTGTTGTAATTGACGTCTTCCGGATCCCATTCGTCGTTGTCTTCTTGTTGACGGACTTCGACGGCGTCGTAGAAACCGGCTTGCTCGAACGCGCGGTTCCATTCCAAAATACCGTCGCGCAAGAGTTTGCGATATTGGTGCGGCGTCGCTTTATCGAGCCAGAAAACGATCGGCTTTTTCGGGAGCGATTTTTCCGCTTCCGGCTCGAGCTTTTCGAGTTGCCAACGGTCGATGTAGCGCTTGAAGTTGCCGTCCGGCGAAAGGTCGCTGACGTCGCAAATCGCCGAGTTAAAGTACCCGACGCGTTCGTCGGCGTAACGCGGTTTATAACCGGTATCCTTAAGGCGGCTGATCGAATAGTGGATATTAATCGTAACGCCGCGGGTGTCGATAACCGTGTCGCTCGAACCGGCGCGCCCGCCGTAAGTCGCTTCGACTTCGATTTCAACGTTGTCTTTGAGACCTTTGATCGACTCCCAACGCGAACGGCTGCGGTCGAACGAGAAACCGCCCAACGCTTGCGACGAAACGTTCGGCAAGGTATCGCTCATGAAGAGATTCGTAACGTCGATAACGTAACCGCCTTGCGGGCCGCGAGCGACGATCGGCAGGCTGAAGACGACGCTGTCGGCGTAAGCGACTTTCAACGCTTCGGCGTCCGGGCCCTTATTCGCGCGGTAACGATAGTTGCGACGCAGGAACTGAATGCGGTCGCCGACTTTGCGGAAACGCCAAATCATATCGTCGCCGAAGTCCCAAGATTGACCGCCGTAAAGCGCGTCTTCCCCAATCCCGCGAGCGATCGAGATAATCATAATGTAATCGACGTCGAGCGAAGACGGGGTGATTTCCCAGAACAGGTTCTCTTTTTGCGTGTAGGTCGGAATCGGGCCGCCGAGACGCGTCGCGTCCGGAGCGACGAGCCCGAAATCGCGATATTCGGTCGGAGCCGCCGCGAGCGCTTCTTCCGAAAGAGTCGCTTTAACCGCTTCGACTTCCTCGCCGTTATCCGGCGTCGGCATATTCGTTTCGCTAACGACCGCCGCCGGTTTCGCAATTTCGATCGTCGTCGCGTCGTCGGCCCAAGCCGAAGCGCCGCCGAAAATAAGCGCGGCCAATAAAAGGAGATGGCGTTTCATGAATAACCTTTCGTTACCTAAAATCGTTGGAACGAACAAAAACGCGATAACGTTTGTTTGCTCCGTTCCGCCGCGACGTTTAACTCGACAAAACTGTTAAAGTCGCCGCAAGCGGTTGAACAAAACCGTCCGTTCAATTTATTCAGCCTTCCTATTTTACCGCAACGACAAAATTTTATCAAGTAATAATTTTAGAAAGTTAGGAAAAATTAAGAATCTTTGACGGAAAAATCGGAAAGAGCGCAAACCGTCAATTTTAACGAGCGGAGCGGCGACGCCAATTTTAACGCGTTTCTTTCAACGTCGCTTTCTCCGCTCCGTTTCCTTCCAATCAAACGATAAATAATTTAAACGCCGTCAAACGAGAAATCGGCGTCTTATTCTCGCGTCCCTTTAAACCGCCGACTTTCCGCCAACGAAATTTCGCCGTCGACAATTTTTTGAACAATTTCGCGATTATTCCTCAAAAAATCGGCGTCGTCGAGCAGACTCGGGAGCGTTCGCCATTCGACGGCGGCGACTTCCTCCGGTTGCGGGCGAAGTTCGACGTTCG
The DNA here is from genome assembly GCA_017937685.1 of Thermoguttaceae bacterium. Lineage (GTDB taxonomy): Bacteria > Planctomycetota > Planctomycetia > Pirellulales > Thermoguttaceae > RUG369. The sequence goes on from JAGBDD010000238.1 coordinate 62,289, forward strand.
GGTCGCTCGAACGCGCGTCGGCGGCGAACCAAAAGAGCGGCGCGCCGGTCGGCGTTTGGCGTTTTCCGAGAAAGCGCCCGACTTCGACGTCGAGCCCGACTTCTTCAAGAAATTCGCGAGAAACGGCGTCTCGCGGCTCTTCGCCGTCCTCGATCCCCCCTCCGGGAAAGCAAAGCGCGCCGGGAGCGGCGACCGTCGCGGAACGTCGAACGATTAGGAACTCGACGCGGGAAAAATCGAACGGTTCCCCGCTCTTCGTCGAAAACGGCGGTCGAGGGACGATCGCGACCGCTCCGCCGCGTCCGTTTTTCGCCGCTTCCTTTTCTTTATTTTCGTCCTTTTCTTTATTTTGCGTTTTTCCGCTCATTTACCCAACTCGCCCGTTTCCCCAAAAACGCCGTCGATATTTTCCGAACGTTTCCTCGTCCGCGTCTCCAAGATTCGTCGCCGCGCGCTCCGACGAATCAAACGGGCCGTCTCCAACCCGATTAAAACGCCCAAAACGTTCTGAAAAATGTCTCGAAATTCAAAAAGTCGCCCGGTCAAAATCTGCAAAAACTCGGAAGCGACCGCCCAAACCAAAAGCGCGGCGCGCCAACGCCCCGTCGACCATTGCCGCCGCGAGAATCCGACGCCCAACGCCAAAATTCCAAAAGCGCCCAAATGGAGCGTCATTAACAACAAATCGAAACCGAAAGTTACTTTTCGCACGTCGGGACGCGGCGTCAACAACATATACGCCATCCAAACAAAGTAAACGCTCGTCGCCCAAGCGACCAAAACTCTTATTCGATTTCTCAATTTATCGTTCCTTTCCCCAATTTCCTCTTTGGGAACGGGCGTTAGTCTCTTCCGTCGCTCCATTATATCCGAAAAAAATTCCGCGAAAAGTCGGCCCGACCGTTAAATCGCGATCGTTCCTCCCCGACGCGCTTCGCAAACGACAAAATAGGCAAGGGCCGAAACTTTACCGAACGCGACGTAAAAAAATATCGAAAAGCCAAAATTGCCCTAGCGTCTCGACGGAAAAAACGTTAAACTCGCGCAAAATTTTCCTTTATTTGTTATTGTCGAACGGCGCGTTCGCGTCGTTTGGAGCGCGTTTTATGTCCGATAAAATCCTCGACCGCCTTATTTCCGCCTTCGTCGGCGCCGTTTCCGCCGTCGGAACCGTTTGGTTTCTCAACGCGAACGCTCCCGACGCTTCGGTTTCCCCCGCGTCCGGCGACGCGCCCGTCAAATTCGAGCGCTTGGAAGTCGACGAGTTGCGAATCAACAAGTTTCTCTCCGTCGCCGACCCCGAAACAAAGAAAACGACGATTCACTTAAGCGACGGTTCGATCTCCGCGCAAAATAACGTTTTCGCGGAATACGTCGGCGCTTTTCGCGTTCTCGGGCGCAAAATCCAAGCGACTCCGGACGACCCGCTGGACGCGCGAAGTTCGGTTTTCGCCGAGTTGGCGACGAATCAAGACGGCGGCGCTTACCTCGAGCTTTTAAGCCCGCGAGAAACGCACTCGCTCGTTATCGGTTTTGACGGCGCCGAAAAAGGTTGCCTTATTTCCCAAAATAACGAAGATATGTCGACGGTCGCGCAAGCGGTTTTCCAAAAACCGACCGCCGATTCCAACGCCGCTCCGCCGAACGTCGAATCGCCCGCCCCCGCCGACGCTCTTCCGCCCTTCGACGCCCAAGACGCCGCTTTGCCGAACGTCGAGTCGCCCGCCCCCGCCGACGCTCTTCCGCCCTTCGACGCCCAAGACGCCGCTCCGCTCCCGTCGCCCGAAGCCGCGACGCTCCCCGCGCCCGAACCCGGCGTTTAACGCGATTTGGAGCGTTCGTCGATGTCGTTTGCTTTGTGTTCCCAACCGTCGAACCGCGACGTTTCGCCCTCCAAGGCTTTTTTCGCCCGGAGTTCGCGACGTCGCGTCGTTTGCCGTTTGCGTTTCGCCGCCGCGACGTTTTTTACCGGCGCGCTTCTCTTAACCGCTCCGCTTCTCGCCGATTCGACTTCCGTCGCCGACGCAAACGCCGCCTCGCCTTTATTCGACGCGCCCTCCGCTCGCCCCGGCGTCCTTTGCGAATTGGCCGGAATCCCCGCCGCTTCGTCAACTTGGAAAACTTGCGTAAATTGGGAAACGCCCAAATTCCCCGCGTCCCCCCGACGTCGCCCCGGCGTCCTTTGCGAATTGGCCGGAATCCCCGCCGCTTCGTCAACTTGGAAAACTTGCGCAAATTGGGAAACGCCCAAATTCCCCGCGTCCCCCCGACGTCGCCCCGCCGTTCCGTCCTTCGCCCCTCTTTCTCTCGACGCGCGATCGCCGTCCGTCGAACCGACCGCTCCGATCGTTCGAGGCGGTTATATCTCGAACCTCCCGATCGCGCCGTTTCGCGGTCGCGTTTTCGCTTACGCCGACGGTTCTTGGGGCAAACAGGCCGAACAAAGCGCCGATCCGTTCGCGAGCGGTTTCGACGTCGCGTCGTTTGGCGGCGGCGTCGGACAAGATTGGCGACTCTCCAAAAACGCGATTTGGGGAATCGGTTTTCAGGGGCGCAACGTTCAACTCGACCCCGCCGCGTCGATTTACGCGGCGGAACTCAATTCTCTCGCCGGTTTTCTGCGCTTAAGCCTTTTCGGCCCCCTTTGGCGACTCGATTTATCGCTCGGCGCCGCCAAAAATTGGAACGAACAAAGCCTTAATTACAAAGACGTTGCCAAATATTCGTCGTCGCAATGGAATTACGAAGCTGAATTTGGCGTTCGTTTCGACAAAGGTTACACCCGCGTCGAACCGCTCGTCAACGTCCGCGTTTTGACGCTTTCGGAACCGGCGGAAGCGGAACGGCGTTTTGCCGCGCTCGGTCGCCCCGGCGATTACTCCGACGCGTCGTATCGCTTGAAACTCGGCAGTCGTTTCAGTTGGGAGTACGCGACGCACCTTGCGACGTTAAAACCTTACTTAACGGCGACTTGGGCGCACGAGTTCGGCGACCGCGCCCTTTATACGGTCGGCGAAAACACGCCGTTTCCGGTCGTCTACCGTTACGCTCGGCACAAAATGGCGCGCGACCGACTCGACCTCGGCGGCGGCGTCGACGCGGCGCTTCGAGACTCGGTCGACGTTTTTTTCCGTTACGACGTCGAGTTTGCGAAAGAGTACTCAAACTACCTATTTTACGCGGGCTTCCACAAGAAATTTTAACGCCGCGCTTGCGAAGGCGAGCTGAAAACGGACGTCGCGTCCTTTTTTGACGCTCGCGGCAAAGCGCCCGTTTCCCCCATTTCCTCCATTTTCCGCTTCAAGTCGCCGTCGTCGTAAAAAAAACGGAAAAAAACGGCGATTTTCTCGATTTGGCGATTGATTTTAACGTCGCGAAGCGCTACCCTATATATCTAAAGCGGCGCGCCGAACGCTCAAGCGCCGTTTGCGAATTGTTCCGAAATTTTCCCCTTTTATATTAATGTCGGCGTCGTTTCGAGCGCCGTCGACAAGGAGAACCGCATGTCTCGCCTTAATCGTCGTTCCTTCATGAAAAGCGTCGCTCTTTCGACCGCCGGTTTCGGTCTCGCCGCGACGACCGGCGCTTTCCCGGCGCCCGCTTTTAGCCGCGACGCCAACGCCAACTCGAAACTGAACCTCGCGCACGTCGGCGTCGCCGGGATGCAAGGCCCGTTCCACCGCGGCGGTATCGCGAAGGAAAATCGC
>JAGBDD010000239.1 GCA_017937685.1 Thermoguttaceae bacterium
CAATGCCCGTAGCGTCGAGGCAAAGCGCGCCATTCGCAACCGTTTTCGGCAACGTAAAGTATTGCGTTCAAAACTTTTAAATGTTCAACGACAAAGTTGCCGCGCGGTTTCGGTAGAAGCGACTCGATTTTTTGTATTGTTTTTTGGTGATCTTCATAAGCGCATTATATCATATTCGCAACGGTTGCGCAAGGGGGATACTAAATTATGACAACACGCCCTAGGATTCCTTAATCGTCAAGATTACAACAACGTCCGATAATGTTTATTATGTTCGGTTCGAGCATAAAAACGATAAAAGACGAAGTTGCTGTAACTTACGAACAGAACCGGAGACAAAAACGCGAAATTTACAAACTGTCAACCAAACAAAGTAACCGTTTTAGAAAACCGCGCCGCATTCAAAAAACGAGTAAAGCGCGGCTTTCTATTATAAGCAAAAGCTAATATTAACCGCCCTGCCCTCGGCGCTCGCGTGTTCGCGTCTTGGGTAGGGTTCCGGGGCGACAGCCCCGAAGCGGAGGCTTGGAGGCGCCGCCTCCAAACAGCAAACAAAGTAACGGGAGCGATGACGATGGGGATTTATCCGGAAACAAACGCTTTGGCGGCGGCGCTGTGGGAACGTATCGACCGAACTTCGCGTCAGTCGGTCTGCCCGTGCGACGACCTAATCGAGTTGATACTGGATTTCGATCCGACGCCGGTTTCGAGTTTGATGTTTGAGAGTTGCGGACGAGGGAGCGCGGCCGTAGGGCCCGCGGGCTACGTCCTCGCGGGCCGCTGCGCGACTGAGGACGCCCGGGAGTCGCTCGCCGCCGCGTCGGGCCCTCGTTCACTAGCAGGGGCCCTTCAAAGTAACATTCACCCCGCCGGCCCGCTCTTCGCCTACCAACGTAACGCGGCGACGTCCGAACCGCCCGCCCTTCCCGCTCCCGGCCCGGAACGCTCGCAACGACCGACTGAAGCGCCCGCCGACCTCGTCGCCCCGGCGAATATGCCGAACTTTTCCGGCGGTTACGACGGCGGGTGCGAAGTCTCGTACTACGGCGAGTGGTTCGACGGCAACCTCGCGGAACGGAACGAGTTTTTCGAGGAACTCGGCGAATATAAAGCCCGCGCCGCCGAAAGTTACGACCGTTGCTCCGACCCGCTTCCGGAAATTGTCTTCTTGAACGGTCAACCCTGGATTATCGCCCCGACCGGAACCGGCGGACGCGGCGGTAAACCTCGATTTCGATTCCGTTTACAATGCGGCGGCGTTACCCTTTTAATCCACAACAACCCGAAAGACAAATACCCCGCCGTCCGCGCTCGTTTCGGCTACGAAGCGCTTTTCGGTCGCGATTTGGTCGACGTTAACAACGAAGTTCGAGAACTCCTAAACGTTATCGGTCTTGACGTTACAAAAGAGATTCTCGGTCGCGTCGATATGCAAGTTACTTTGGCGACGAAATTCGACTGGGTCGCGAAAGCGTTCGACGAAGGCCGAATCGTCGCCCGCGTCCGTCAGTGGAACCGCTGGGATCGCAACGTCGACGACGGTTTGACGCTTCAATCGCTTCGCGGCGGTTCGACGTTGCAAGTCGCGATATACGACAAGTTAAAAGAATGCCTCGACAAGCGCGACGAACAAAAACTCGAGGACTTGAACCCGCTTTTCGACGGCGCCGACGAGTACGGCTTGACGCGAATCGAGTTCCGGTTCAAACGGGAAGCGTTGAATTACTTCGACTTACAAACGGTCGAGGACTTCGCCGAACGTATGCCGGACGTGGTCGACTACGTAACGCGGCGCTGGTTCCGGATTCTGAAAACGCCGAAAGTTCGCGGTCGCGAGAACAAACAAGACGTTTCGCAAGAGTGGGAATGGGTACAATTTGCGTTTGAGTCGGCGTTCTGCCAAGGCCGCAAGTCGTCGGTTCCGCTGACCCGCGACCGTTCGAAACGTATCGATAAACGGCTCCTTGTCAAGCAAGCGTTAGGTTGCCTAAGTTCCGCGACGGCATACGATAACGAGGTATCGACGATGACTCTAGACGAATTCCAAATTTACGTTTTACAAGCCGTAAACGACGCGATTCCGGAGCTTTACCAAGATTACCTTCGCAAACGCGCGGATTACAATATAACGAAAAACGGCGAGTGCGACGTTCCGGAGCGCGAAGTTCTCGCAACCGCCGACAAAAGCAGACCTTACGAAAGGATTCCGTTTTAATGGATTCCGAAGTTTTGTTACAAGAAATCGCGTCATTTTTCGCGATGGGTTTTGGGTTCGGCGCGACGATTATTTTCTTAATCGTCGCCGTCCGTTCGTTTTATGATTTCTCTAAATAACAGGAGAACACCTATGAAACTTTTTAAATCGTTGAAACGCAAGGCTTGCAAAATTACCGCGATCGTTGCCGCGGCTTTTTTGACCTTGAGCGTTTTCGCTTGGAACGTTATGGCCGAAACGACTACGGCCAGCGGTCTCGAAATTCAAGAACTCGTTAGCGCGGCGGACGTTAAAACCGACCTTTACAACGCGATCGGCCCTTGGATTAAGGGCGGTCTTAGCGTCGCCGTTACGATTTTCTTGGTTCGTTTGGGCTGGCGTTTGATCAAGTCGTTCACGAATCGCGGTTGATAGCACGAAAGGGGGCGACCGATGCGCAACATCTTAACCGTATTGACGTTATGCGTCTTGACGCTAACGACTTCGAGCGTTTTCGCGGAAAGTTACGACGAGTCGAAACGCACGGAGCGTTTTGGGTTGAGTTTTTACGACGGCGCCCCTATGTATCTGCTTTATTTCCGGCGTCCGAATCCGTTGCCTCCTGGGAGTAGTTTTTACGAGCCTATTCCCGGCGCGACGATGCAAGTCGAGCGTTTGCGTTCGGGTGAACGCATTGAA
>JAGBDD010000240.1 GCA_017937685.1 Thermoguttaceae bacterium
CGACGTCGTCTTTTTCCTCGACTCGCTGACCCGGCTGACTCGCGCTTGGAACGTGGAAACCGCCGCCGCGACCCTCGCGCCTCCGACGCCGGGCGTCCTCGACCCCTCCGCGCTCTTGCGAGCGAAAAAATATTTCGGGGCGGCTCGCAACGTCGACGGCGACGGCTCGCTGACCCTCGTCGCGACGGCGCGGCTCGACGAAACCGGCGGCCCGGACGACCAAATCCTCGAAGAGTTCAAAGGCGCCGGCAACTGGGAAGTTTGGCTCGACCGCTCGCTCGCCGAAAAGCGCGTTTGGCCGGCGATCAACGTCGTCAAAACCGCCGCGAATTGGGACGTTTCGGACGACGGCGACGAAAAAGCGGAGAAAATCGCCGCGCTCCGCCGCCGTTTGGCCGCGATGGAACCGATCGAGGCGATTCAATTTTTGCGCGAAAAGTTGGCCGAAACGGAAACGAACGCCGAATTTCTCGCTTCGATCGATCCGAAAACTTTTTAGCGGCGCCGTTACGCGTTAAAACCGCTCTAACCGGCGCGACCGTTAAAACCGGCGTCGCGTCGGCGAGACGGCGAACGTTCGGCGGCGACGCGGCGGCGTTATAATCGGCAAAATCGCTTCAAACGACGGCGCGTTCCGCTCGCGTCCGGCGTCGGGCCCCCTTGCCGCTCGGCGCGTTTCGGCTAAAATAAGAAAGACGGCGTTTCGGCGACGAACGTTTTCCCGTCGACGCGTTTCTCGTCCGGTCGGTTCGTCCCGCTTCGTTTCGCTCCGTTCGTTCGAGTCGAGCGGAGCGCGTTTGGCCGTCCAACGCCGTCGCTTTTTCCCCGCTCCCCTTAGTCCTCCATTCCCCCCGTTCCCCCAACGCATCGGCTTGAAAAGAACGAAGAACTAAAATGACCGAATACGAAGGATACGTCTGCGCGCCCGGCGACGCCGGTAAAATCGCGATCATCGTCGCCCGTTTCAACCAAACGATCACCGAAAAGCTCCTCGAAGGCGCGCTCGCGAAACTCCGCGAACATATGGTCGCGGAAGATCAAATTTCGGTCGTTCGCGTCCCGGGCTGTTTTGAAATTCCGACGATCGCCGAGCGTTTCGCGAGCGACGAAGATTATATCGCCGTTATCTGCTTGGGCTGCGTCATTAAGGGCGAAACGTCGCACGACGAACACATCAACCGCGCCGTCAGTTCGCAACTGGCCCGCATCGGCGCCGAATACGGGCTTCCGGTCATTTTCGGCGTTCTCACCTGCAACACCGTCGAGCAAGCGTTGGCCCGCAGCGGTCAGCTCGAAGTCTCGAAGGACAAAGCGGTCGACGTTCAACCGGGGAACAAAGGCTCCGAAGCCGCCGAAGCCGCGCTCGAAATGATCGACCTCCTCGGCAAGCTCCCGGAACTCAAGTACGAAGACGACGAAGACGACGATTTCGCCGCCGAGTCGATCGAACGCAACGCCGCCCGTTACGCTCGCGGCGACTTCGAACCGGTCGACGTCAACCCGGACGACTTGATCGAAATCGACGACGAAGACGAAGAGGACGGCGACGATTGGTTTTTCCGCGGCGGCGACTTCGCCCGCAAGTCGGACGCTCCGTCCGGCAAACGCGACGGCGGCGACCGACGCGGCGGCTCCGGTTCCAAACCGGCGAAAAAAGGCGGATTCGGCGGCGGCAAACCGACGAAAAAGGGCGGCTTCGGCGGTCCCAAATCGGGCGGCAAAGACGGCGGTAAAAAGTTCGGCGGCAAAAAATTCGGCAAATAAACGCCCGTTCGCCCCGCTCTCGCTCGACGCAATCTCCGCTCCGACCGACGCCCGGCGCGCTCGACGTTTCGTTTCAATCATTCGCAAACGTCTCGCAAACGGGCGCCGCGTCGCGTTTTCAACGAAACGACAAGAACAATGACCGACGACAAAAAACTTAGCGTTTACAAACTCCGTTCCTTCGGACGCCTCGTCGCGTTCCAAGCGGCTTACCAAGAAGAACTCAATCCCGGTTCGACGGAGCGAAATTGGGCCGACAACGACCCGTTCGCCGAAACGCTCGACGCGTTTTGCTCCGAAACGCAAACGCGTTTGACCGGCGCCGAACGCGCCGAAGCGCTCGACTTCGCCCGCCGTCTTTGCGAAGGATACCGCGACCGCCGCGTCGAAATCGACTCGGCCCTCGACGCCGCGTTGACGAACCGAACGCTTTCCCGCGTCGACGTCGTCGCCCGCTGCATCTTGCGCGTCGCCGCTTATGAAATTCGTTTCATTAAGACGCCGAAAGCGGTCGTCATTTCGCAAGCGCTCGAACTCGGCAAAAAATTCGGCGAAAAGGAAACGCTTCGCTTCCTGAACGGCGTCCTCGACCGAATCGACGCTTAACGTTCGGTCTTTCGGCGACGTCGGCGTTTCCTTGAAACGTTGGCTCGCGCCTTTTCGCAAATCGACGGCGGCTCCGCGCCCTAATTCAACGATAAAGAGCAAATCAAACGATAAAATGGGTTTTTTCGATAAAATCAAAAAGGGGCTTGGGCGCACCGTTCAAGTCTTGCAAACGGACGTTCGCGACCTCTTCAAGCAAGAAGGCCGCCTCGTCGACGCGGAGTTTTTGGACGAACTCTTCGAAACGCTCGTCCGAACCGATATGGGCGTCGACGCGGCCCGCGAAGCGACCGACGAAATTAAGGAACAATTCCGCGGTCGCGTCGTTAAAAAGGAAGAACTCGTCGACGCGGTCAAGGCGAAGCTCAAAGCGCTGATGGCGCAAGACGCGCCGCCGATTCGCTTCGCGCAGTCCGGCCCGACGGTCGTCCTTTTCTGCGGCGTCAACGGAAGCGGCAAGACGACGAGCATCGCGAAACTGACGAAAGCGATGAGCGACGCCGGAAACAAAATCGTTCTCGGAGCGGCGGACACCTTCCGCGCGGCGGCGGTCGACCAACTGAAAATTTGGGCGGGTCGACTCGGCGTCGAAATCGTTTGCGGGCCGCCGCAAAGCGACCCGGCGAGCGTCGCTCACAAAGCGGTCGCCCGCGCGCTCGAAGTCGGCGCCGACCTTTGCGTTATCGACACCGCCGGGCGTCTGCAAACGCAAACGAACCTAATGAACGAACTCGAAAAGATCAAGCGCGTCGTCGCGAAGCAGATTCCGGACGCGCCGCACGAAGTTTTCCTCGTTCTCGACGCGACAACCGGCCAAAACGGTCTCAGTCAAGCGCGCAAGTTTACCGATTCGGTCGCCTGCACCGGGATTTTCCTTTCGAAACTCGACGGTACCGCCAAGGGCGGCGCCGCGGTCGCGATTCGCCAAAAGGTCGGGCTTCCGGTCAAATACGTCGGGCTCGGCGAGTCGGAAACCGATTTCGCGGTCTTCGACCCGGACGCGTTCGTCGACGCAATGTTCGAGTAAAACGCCGTTTTTCAAGTCTTTCGCCCGACGAACGCCCGACGGCGAAACCAACGGCGGGCGCGAACGGTTCCGAAAAAATCGGGCGACGCGTCCCGACGGCGCAACGGATTTTCGTTAACGCAACGAAAAGAGGGTTCCGATGAATTTCGCTATTTCGTCCGTTCTCGCCGTCGCGGCGATTCTCGCGTCCTTTATGCTCCAGCTCGGCGGCGAGGACGCGAGCGGCGCGTTCGTCGCCGCGTTTTCGTTTTTCGGAATCCTCGGCGCCCTTTACTTTGTCGACGGCAAGCGACTTTTCGCAATCTCAAAGGGGTTGACGAACGTTCTTATCGTCGCGGTCGTTTTGGCGCACCTCGGCCCGTTGGCGCGTTCGCGGCAAGAGTTTTTAGCGTTTTCGATCGCCAATATTTTAGCGGTCGTCCAAACGTTTCTCTTTTATCAAAAAAAAACGCGCCGGATTCATTATCAAATTTTAACGATTTCCTTCGTCGAGGTCGCGGTCGGTTGCGTTTTTCAGCGGAGCGGACTTTTCGCGATCTTAACGCCGATTTACGCGCTTTCGGTATTTTGCGCCGTTTCCCTCTTAACGCTCGAAGGGGAGCGCGCCTATTACGCCGTCAACGCGACGCTTCGCCCCCGTTTTATCGGCCCCCGCGCTCCGCAACAAACGACGCGGGACGAAGAAGCCGCGCTCGCCCTTTCCTCCGCTTCCCCGTCGACTTTCGCTCGGCTCGAAGCGGCGGCGCTCTCCGAATCGACGCGCTCGGCGCCCGACGCTCCGCTCCGATTTTATCGTCGCGGCGGCGTCAAGTCGTCGGAGATCGACGCGACGTTTTTCCGTCGTTTCGTCGTTTCGTCGCCTTGGGCGTTCGCGACGGCGCTCGTTTTCTTTTGCCTCTTCCCGCGCATTCATCGGTTGGAAGTCGGCGAGTTGCAATTCGGACGCGAAAACTGGAACGCGAGCGCGGCGCGGATTCGATCGACGGTCGGTTTCTCGGAAAAAATCGAACTCGGCGAACTCGGCCCGAGCGGCGACAATCGCCAACGAACGCTAACCGTCCGCTTTTTCGACGTTCTCGACCCCGACAGAAAGCGCCCGGTCGACCCGACTTCCCCAATTTATCTGCGCGGCGTCCCGACGGCGCTTTACTCCGACCGCGCTTGGTCGCAAGTCGAATGGGCGTCGCCGCGCCTCGACCTTCAATCGTTAACCGACGCGATCCGCCAAACGTCGCCGACCGATCCGACCGACCTGCTCGCCCCGTTGCAAGCGGAACTGGCGCGAATCGACCGCGAGCGCCAAGAGCGCGAACGGCGCGAACGCCGATTTGACGACGCGCGGAACCGTTCGCGATTCTCGCCTCCGCCGCAAGCTCCGATTCGTCCCGGCGTCCCGCGTCCGGACGGAAGCCCCGGCGACACGTTGGCCGACGTCGCGTCGACGCCTCTTTATCGTCCGAAGGGCGATTGGCTTCCCTATTTCGACCAAGCGACCGCGCTCGGCGGACTCAAACGCCCGGCGTTCTTGTACGAGAATCTTTTTCTCCCGACGGCGCGACAAATCGATCGGCTCGAGCGTTTCGACGACTTGCGAACGATTTTGCCCCCGCCCGGTCTCGCCGACTCCGACGCCGTTCGGCGGAACGTTCCGGGCGCCCGGCTTTTCGACGCGCGCGCCCGGCTTCTCGGTCTCGAAATCGAAATGGAGGCGCTCGACTCCGGCGTCGTTTTCGCGCCTTGGCCCTTTTACTTCTTGCGGCAAGACTTTTATTTCGCCGGAAACGTTCCGCGCCGCTCCGGACGCGCCGCCGCTCGCCCGCGCAAGTTTTGCTTTGCGACGAACGCGTTTTTCGCCGACGGCAAGCAAACGGAACTAACGCCGAACCAAGAGGTTGTTTGGCCGTATCTCGACCAATATCTCGCGCTCGACGCCGAGCGTTTTCCGGAACTGGTCGCAACCGCGCGGCGTTGGGACGCCGAATCGGGCCTTCCTAAGGAAGACTTCGCCGGACGCGCCCTTTACATAACGTCGCGACTTCGTGACGTCGGCGAGTATCGATACGCCCGAAACGGCGTCGCGCGGACGCCGGGGCTCGACCCGCTCGAAGACTTCGTTTCGGTCAACAAACGCGGACACTGCGAGTATTTCGCGGGCGCGCTCGCGTTGATGTTGCGAGCGGTCGGGATTCCGTCGCGGACGATCGTCGGTTTTCTCGTCTTCCCAAACGAAAAAGGGAGCGAAACGGTCGTTCGGCAGTCGGACGCGCACGCTTGGACGGAAGCGTTTATCCCGCCGCAAAATCTTCCCGACGCGAACTCTCCCGCCGCTCGTCTTCTCGACGGCGCGTTCGACGAGTCGCCGAATAATTTTCCCGTCGATTCGAGTTGGACGGCGGACGGCGGTTGGCTCCGCCTCGACGCGACTCCGGCGTCGTCGTTGGAAGCGGAAACGAACTCTTTACTCCTCAACGCGGCCCTTTGGAGCGATTTTTTCGCGTCGGTTTGGCGCGATTACGTCCTCGACTTCAACGGCGCGCGTCAAGCGGAAGCGTTTTACCGCCCGGCGTTCGAGCTGGCGAAAAGCGCGTTCGCCGCGGTTCGCTCGTTCGGCGAAAACGCGTTCGCCCCCGTCGCGTCGACTTTCGAACGGCTAAAAGACGCGGTCGACCGGGCAAGTTCCGGCGACTGGAGTTCGGAAACGCTCGGTTCCCTTTTTGCGTCGGCGGCGCGGTTGGCGCTCGCGGCGTTTATCGCTTGGCGACTTATCCTCTTCGCTCGCCGTCGTTTCGGACTTCAACGACGTTCCGGAACCGGCCTTGGCGGCGACGGCGCGGCGCGACGACGGACGCGGCGGCAACGTCGCGAATTCGCGTTTTATTACCGACTCGAACGGGCGCTTTCGAAACGGCTCGCGACCGAACGCCGCGCCGACGAAACGCCGCTCGAATTTCTCGAACGCTGTTTCGCGTTGGAAGACGAAGTCGCCGCGACCGCCCGAAACGCCGCGCCGGTCGCGCCGTCGACGCTTCCCGCCGACGAAACGCCGAAATCGCCGCGACGCGTTCCGAAAAAAACGTTAAATCCGTTTAAAAAGCTAAAATCGGTCAAAGCGTCGCGTTCCGCCTCCGCCGCGCCGTTCGAACCGACGCCGGACGCGACCCGCGCCCTCTTCCGCGAACTCGTCGAGCGGTATTATCGGGCCCGGTTCGCCGGTTCGCAACCGACCGCCGCCGAAAAAACGCGTTGGGCCGCCGCGCTCCGCGACGCGAAAATCGGCTGACTCCGTCTTTCGCCGTTCCAACGGAGCGCCCGACGCCCCTTCGCCGCCCGACGGACGTAAAAAGCGACTCGACAAACAACGAACGCCCGAAACGCAACCCGAACGCCCCGACGAACGTTAGAAACGCGTCCCAAACGTCGGCAAAACCTCTTTATCCGTTAAATTTTAAAACGCTTGTCCCTTTAAGCGCGCCCGAGTTCGTCGCAAGAACGTTGAAAACGACGGAACGTCTTTCGACGCGCCGTCGTTTTCGCGTTTTCGCTTTCTTTTCGCGCTTGCGAAACGTTCGCCGCCGTAAACGCGCGTCGAACGCCGGTCAACGCGCTCCGACTTTATCGATTTTAACGATAACGCCGTCGGTTTCCGTCGTCCCTTTTGCGCTTTGCTCGCCTTTGGCGGCGCCGCTCGCTCCGGTCAAGCGCGCGACGCGAGCCCGAACTTCGTCGAACGCCGCCAACATTCCGGCGCGGTCGAGCCCGACGTCGGCGAGCTGTTCGTCCCGAGAACCGCAAGGGATAAACGCGTCCGGAACGCCTTTTCGCAACAAAAAGCGCGCGTCGAGCCCTTCGTCGTTCGCGGCCTCCAAAACCGCCGACGTAAACCCGCCCGCCAACGCGTTTTCCTCGACGACGACGGTCGGAATCCCTTCCCGAAGCGGTCGCAAAACGCGGTCGCGGTCGAGCGGTTTGACGAACCGCGCGTTGACGACGCCGACGTCGAGAACCGGACGTCCCGGAACGGCGCCTCGCGCGAAATCCTCCGCCAAATCGAGCGCCGTCTTCAAAATCCCGCCGCCGCAAACGACGAACGCGCCGTCGGTTCCGTCGCGCAAAACCTCCGCTCGCCCGAGTTCGAACGGCGCGACCTCGCGGCGAATCCGCGCCGCTTTCGTTTTCGGGTAACGTATCGCCGTCGGGCCGTCGAGCGTCAACGCGAACTCGAACGCCCGCGCCATATCGCAAGCGTCGCCCGGCGCTATCGTCGTTATATTCGGAAAAGGCCGCAAATAACTCAAATCGAAAACGCCGTGATGCGTCGGGCCGTCCGCGCCGACCAACCCGGCGCGGTCGATCGCAAAAATAATCGGCAAATTTTGCAGCGACGCCTCTTGGAACAAATGGTCGTAAGCGCGTTGCAAAAACCCGCTGTAAATGTCGACGATAGGGCGCATTCCGGCCTTCGCGAGCCCGGCGGCGAAGTTGACCGCGTGCGCTTCGCAGATGCCGACGTCGAAAAAACGATCCGGAAACTCCGCCCGCGCCGCTTCGAGCATATTCCCCTGCGTCATCGCGGCGACGACGACGCAAACGCGCGGATCGCGTTTCATCGCTCGGTAAATCGCGCAACGCGCCCAGTCGGTAAACGAGCGTTCCTTGCCGTCGTTCGCCGCGTCGAGCAAATCGACGACTCGCGCGGCGTCCGGCGCGGCGGCGACCGCGGCGTCGAGCGCGTTCGCCCGAGCTTTTTTCGGATTCGTCGCGCGCCGACTCTTCGACGTTTTCAGCTCGTCGTCCGCCCATTGGTCGAGCAAAACGACGCTTTCGGCGTTGAGCGCCTGTTCCGGACTCGTCGCGTGAAAGCTCGCCGGATCGATTTCGGCCGGTCGGTACCCGCGCCCTTTTTCGGTCAAGACGTGCAACAAGACCGGCTCGTCGATCGTTTTAATTCGTTCGAGGTATTTGCGCAACGTCGCGAGGTCGTGCCCGTCGATCGGCCCGACGTATCGAAACCCGAAATCTTCGAAGAGCATTCCGCCGACGAGCCCGGCTTTCGCCGCGTCGCGAAGGCGCGTCAGGAAGCGGTAAGCGCCCGGTTTTTCCTTAAAGAAACGCCGAAACGCCGTCCGCGCGCCAAGATACGTCGGCGCCGTCCGCATTTTGTCGAGCGACCGCCCGAGTCCGCCGACGCGTTGGCAAATCGACATTTTGTTGTCGTTCAAAACGACGAGCATCTTTTGACGCAACCCGCCCGCGTGATTCAGCGCTTCAAAAATCGGGCCGCCCGCCAAAGCGCCGTCGCCGACGACAGCGACCGAGTAACGCGGCGCGTCCGGTTCTTCCGGTTTTCCGGATTTTTCCGCTTTCAACGCCGTTTCGCCGCCGTTCAAGCGCGCCGCCAACTCGTCCCCGCGAGCGAGCCCGAGCGCCGTGCCGACGCTGCAACCGGCGTGTCCGGTTCGGAAAAGGTCGTACTCGCTTTCCTCCGGATCGGGATAGCCGGAAAGCCCGCCGCGCGTTCGGATTCCGCCGAACTCGGCGAAGCGTCCGGTAAGGAGCTTGTGCGGGTAACACTGGTGCCCAACGTCCCAAACGAGCCGATCGCGCCGGAAATCGAACGTTGAATGGAGCGCGATCGCCAACTCGACGACGCCCAAATTCGACGCGAAGTGAACGCCGCGACGCTCCGCCAAGTCGCAAATCGTCGAGCGAATCTCGAGCGCCAACCGCTCCAGGTCTTCGAGCGACGTCGATCTAAGCGACTCAGCCGAGCGCAACTCGCGCAAAAGCGTCGGTTCGACTTTCGGGCGCGGCTCGACGCCGAACGACTCCGCGCCGCGTCGCGCGCCCCCTCCCGCGAACGTTTCCTTATTTTCGTCGGTTCTTCCGTTCGTCATCTGTCCCGCTCCGCGACGTAATCGGCGAGATAATTCAACGCGTTCCAAGCCGCCGAATCGACGTAAAATTGCGGCAAACTCTCTTTAGAGCCGCCGTTTTCGCCGTCAAATTCCGGAATATATTCCGGTTTTAACGCTAATTTCGCCTTACCGACGCATTCCTTAAGAAGCCGCCGCGTTTCGTCGACGCCAAAAAGGGAAACATAGGTCAACTTTCCGGCCTCGGCGTCCTTTTGAACGCGTTTCCCCATCTTCGCCTCGTCGCCGATCGCGTCGAGCAAGTCGTCCGAAATTTGGAACGCCTGTCCCCAATAACCGCCGAAAAGCGCGAGACGCCGCAACGTCGCCTCGGACGCGCCCGCCGTCAACGCGCCCAACCGAAGCGACGCGACGATCAGCGCCCCGGTTTTGCGTCGATGAATTTTCCGCAGAAACGCCGCCGTCGCGTCGCGCGCCGAGTCGTCGAGCGTCTTTTTTTTCTCGCTTTCGCTCTTTTCGCGCTCTTCGCTCGTTTCTTTATTTCCCTTATTTTCGCCGTTTTTCTCATCGACGTCGGCCAACGCCGTCTTCAAAACGCTCGCGACTAAATCGGAAGCGCCCGGAGCGCCCGACGAAACCGCCGACCAAAGAACGTCGTCCGCCTGCCCGCCGACCATTCCGCTCGGCCCGGCGGCGCGCGCCAACTCGACGACGCAACGAGCGACAAGCGACGGTTTGATCTCGCTCGTCGCCAAGACTTCGAACGCGAAGGCTTGGAGCGCGTCTCCGGCCAAAATCGCCGTCGCCTCGTCGAAACGCCGCCAACACGTCGGGCGTCCGCGGCGCAAATCGTCGTTGTCCATCGCCGGCAAATCGTCGTGAATCAAGGAGTAAGCGTGAATCGCCTCGACGGCGACCGCGGCGTTTTTCGCCTGCGAACGCTTTCCGCCGCACGCCTCCGCCGCCAAAAGAACGAGCGTCGGACGCAACCGCTTGCCGGGCGCTAAAAGCGAATATCGCGCCGCGTCGGTCAAGCGTTTCGGCGAATCGTCGTCGAAACGCGAAAACGCGTCGAGCGTCAATTCGAACTCTCGGCGCACCCCTTCCAAATAGGAAGCCGCCAAAAACTCCGTCGCCGTCGTTGTTTTTCCAAAAGAAAATTCGTCGGTCGTCATATCGCGCCTCTTGTTCCTCGCGTTTTATCGCGTTTCGTTCTTTTTACCTTCGTTCGTCCTAAAACGATTTTATCGCTTTACCGTTCGCGCCGTTAAAAAGGGGGCGCGTCGTCGAAAAAACTCCGACCGCGCGGCGGTTCCGGACGTTTCGACGGCTCCGAAATTCGCCGGGTCGTCGTTCGGGTTCGCGTCGGACTCGCCTCCGACTCGGGTTGCGCCGAATTTTCCGACGCCGGAGCGGAAGTCGCCGTTCGTCGCGCCGTCGTCGTTCGAGTCGTTCGCGACGCCGGTTCTTGCGCCGTCGCCTCGAGAACGTTCCCGCTTCCGGACGGCGTTGAGTTTGCGGGTCGCGCCAAATTTTCCGGTTTTACCGCCGCTCGAACGCCCGACTTCGCCGCCGTCGCGGGAGGCGTTTGGCGTCCGGCGACGTCCGTTTGA
Source organism: Thermoguttaceae bacterium (assembly GCA_017937685.1). Lineage (GTDB taxonomy): Bacteria > Planctomycetota > Planctomycetia > Pirellulales > Thermoguttaceae > RUG369. The sequence continues at coordinate 10,884 of JAGBDD010000240.1, forward strand.
GACCGCAACGCGTTCTCGTCCGCCTGTTCGAGAATCGGCGCGCCGTTTTCGTCGACGCCCTTCAAAATTTCGACGCGGCGCTCCGCTCCGTCGAGAATTTGACGGCAACGGCGCAAGAGCCGAATCCCCTCTTCGTATTGAGCAAGCGACTCTTCCAGCTCGCCGCGCCCGCTTTCGAGCGTCGAAACGATCGTTTCCAAGCGCCGAAACGCCTCTTCAAAGGAGATTTCGTTCATCGCGTCCTTTCGTTTTTACTCAAACCGCCGAACCGTCCGAGCTTCGCCGTTCGCTCCGGCTTTTCTATTTTATCGTCGTTCCGTCAAACGCCGACGCCGCGCCGCTCGCGCATTTTCTTTATTTTACGCAAACGACGCGGTTTCGTCGCTAAATTTTGCGCGATTCGCCCAAATCCCGAGCAACCGCGCGTCTTGTCGTCCGTTTTTCGGGTTCAGTCGACAATCTCGACCTTAACGGAGGTCATTTTGTCGCCTTGTTGGATCGTGTCGACGACGTTTTGGCCTTCGAAGACCTTGCCGAAAACGGAGTGTTTGCCGTCGAGCCAAGGGCAAGGAACGTGCGTAATGAAGAATTGCGAACCGTTCGTGTTCGGGCCGGCGTTCGCCATCGAGAGGACGCCCGGGCCGTCGTGTCGGAGGTCGGGATGGAACTCGTCGTCAAATTGATAACCGGGGCCGCCGCAACCGGTGCCGGTCGGGTCGCCGCCTTGGATCATGAAGTCGGCGATGACGCGGTGGAAAATGAGACCGTTGTAAAAGCCGTCGTTCGCCAAATTTTCGAAGTTGGCGACGGTGCGCGGAGCCTTGTCGGCGAAGAGTTCGATTTTGATCGTTCCGCGTTCCGTTTCGATCGTCGCGATTTTTTTCATTGAAGTTTTCCCTTTTAATTAAAGTCTCGGACAAAATTTATTTTTCGACGCGAACCGTTTTTCTCGTTTGAAAAGCGACGGTTCGCGGAGCCGGGCCTGGTCGGCGTTTCCGACCGTCGCGGCGCGTTGCCGTTAATTATAACTTTTTCGCGAAAAAACTCAAGACGCGAGCGCATTTTCCCGTTTTTCCGTTTACGTCGACTTTACCGGCGTTCGTCGTTCCCAACGCGCTTCGACGTCGCCGCGTCGAAGCTCCGCAAGCGTCGCTTTTTTCGCCCGAATTTTCGCCGCTTTTTCCCCTTATTATATTAATTAAGAGCGTTTTCGCGAACGCTCAACGGCAAAAGTCGACGACGGCGGCGACGAACTCGTCGGAGCGTTTCGCCGGGAAGACGTGCGTCGCTTCGGGGAGCGCAAGTCGCCGAGCGCCGGGAATTTGCGACGCGATATATTCGCCGGTCTCAACGCGGTAAAGGGAGCCCGGGTCGGCGTGCAGAACGAGCGTCGGAACGTCGATTTTGCCGAGCGTTTCGCGAAAGTCGGCGGTCGTCATCGACGCCCAATAGCGGCGGTCGACGGCGGCGCGCTCGGGCGGAATCGGCGAGAAAAAGACCCGTTTCGCGAGCGATTCTCGGACGCCGGTAATCTCGACGGCCTTCGCCAACCAAGCGTCGCGGTCGAGCGGTTCCGGCCAACTCGGCGGCGCGTCGGGATTCGACGCGACTTCGCAACGGGCGAAAAACGTCGTTTTGAAGAGCGGCGGATCGTCGAGCAAAATTTGCATATCGCGTTCGTAATCGTCGGCGAAATAACGTCCTTGGCAATAGCCGAGCCGCCAAGCGTCGTCGTTGAGGAGTTTGGGGCAAGTATCGACGAAAACGGCCTTCGCGACGCGGTCGGTTCCGAATTGTTCGAGGTAAGAAAAGAGAACGGAGCCGCCCATCGAGTACCCGACAAGGCAAACGTCGCGGGCGTCGAGGCTTTCGATCAGCGCGCGCAGGTCGGCGGCGGAGCGTTCGACGCCGAAATCGGGCGAAAAGGGCGACCGTCCGTACCCGCGCTGGTCGAAAGCGACCGTTCGGAACGAACCGCAACCGTTAAAGCGTTCGATAATCCCGTTCGCCGTCGCGACGGAGCCGCCGAACCCGTCGATATAAAAGAGGAACCGCCCTTCTCCGACGTCGACGTAAGCGATTTCCGCGCCGTCGTCGACCGTCGCCGTTCGATATTCGAGTTTCATTTAAGTTTTCGCGACGCGATTCGAACCGCCGCGCTCCGCTTGTCGCGTTGTTTCGCCGTTTCGGGCCCAAGATAGTAAAACGCTCGAAACGAAGCGACGCCGAACGCGCCCGACGCTCGCCTAGTTAAACTTTAACGAATTTGCGGGAAAAACGCAAGAGAAAAGCCGCCGTCCCGTCAAGAGAACGTTCGCGGCAAAGCAAAAGAAAACGCCGCCCCAAACGGAGACGGCGTTCGCTCGACCGCCGCGTCCGTTAAGAAAACGCGGCGGCGCTTGACGATTCAACGTCGGTTTCGAAGGAAAGCGCGCAAATTTGCGTTCGCGCCGCTCTTCCTTCGCTCAACCCCAATCATTGGAAGGAGTAAACGACGGTCTTCGTCTTGGCTTTTTTACCGTTGCCGATAGCGTAGGTCAATTCGTGGTCGCCAAGACCGAAAGCGATCGCGTCGCAACCTTTATAGGCTTTGTCGTTTTTAATAACGGCGTCGAGAAGTTTCGCCGTCGTTTCTTCGTCGACTTCTTCCGAAACCCAGAGCATCCCGGATTGCGCTTGTTTGATAAAGACCGCGGAAACCCAATCTTTTTCGACGAGAATCATCGAACCGGTATCGCCGCCGCCAAAATCTTCCTTCGCCAAGTATTCGACGTTGCCGTCGGCGTCGACGCGGAGGTAGCAAATATGCGACGCGGAACCGGATTTGAACGTCAAGTCGACGACGTAGTCTTTGCATTCGGCGTCGACGGTCGGAACGACGATCGTTTCGGTTTGAGTTTCGCCTTTTTCGTCGACGTATTCGACGTAAGTCGCGCCGTTGGCCGGGTGTTGCGCGCCGTATTGGAAGCCTTTTTCCGCCGAGTCGACGACGACTTCGTATTGGAGACGGAAGTTGTCCGCGCGACCCATCGGGCCTTGTTTGACCGTCCAGGTCAGTTTGTAAATATCGCCGGAGGTATTGCCGACGACTTCTTCGCCGCCGTTCGCGTAATCGGCCGGATCGACCAATTCAACGACGACCGGAGCCGGACGCCCTTCAATGCCTTCGGGCAAAACAACGGCGCCGTCGATCCAACCGTCGACGGCGTTCCAAACGACTTTGTCCGCCGTAACGTCGACGACGCTAAGGGTGTCTTGGTCGAGCGTAACCCATTTGCTCATATAGTCGGTAACGACGACGTCGCTGAACGGAACGGTCGAAAGGTCGGTCAAGACGGCGTCAATTTCGGCGGTAAGGTTCGCGACGCTGGAGACGGGCGTGAACGTAACGTTGTCGCCGACGACGTTTTTGCTCGAATCGTCGCTCGTAGC
>JAGBDD010000241.1 GCA_017937685.1 Thermoguttaceae bacterium
TTCGGCGCGTCGTCGAACGCCAAGTCGAGCCAACCTTGCAACTCGACGACGTCGGCGGCGGGGAAGGGCGGAATCGTCGCTTTCGCGAGTTCCTTCAAAATCGTTCGAATCGCGTCGGCGCCGGTCGCGTCGGCGGTCAACTCTTGCGGGATCGCTTCAAACTTGTCGAACTCTTGGTTGATCGCGGCGAAAAACGCGTCGACTTGCGCCGCCGCTTCGGTCGTTCGGGCGCCCGGTTCCGGTTCCGGGTAAATTTTGCAAAGGAAGTTCGAGAGAATCGGCGCCCAATCGGCGATCGGAAGGCGGCGCTGGTTCGTTTTCCAACGGAAACTTTCGGCGAAATCGTCCTTCGCGAACGCGAGCGGCCCGGAGAAAACGTCGTCCGTTTCGTCGACGTTAAAATCGGCGGAGTCGAGTTTTAGCGCGTCGAGATTGCCCGTTTGCGCGTCGACGGAAGAGCGTTTGAACGCCGGTTCGACGGCGGCGAGTTTTTCGCGTTGGAGCGTCGGCGCGTTGGAATCGCAAAACGGTTCGAGCGCTCGTTCGATTAAAAGGGCGACTTTGCGCAGCAGACGAAATTCGGCGTTTTGACGCGGCGCGTCTTCGTTCTTGTACTCGAACCAACGTCCGTCGACGCGAGTCGGAAGGAACGTCGCGCGGTAACGGTCGAACTCGGAGAGCCAATCGCCGGGAACGAACGGCGTTTCGGGCGCGTCGACGTTCGATTCGGCGTTTTCGGCTTCATTAATATTAAGGGCGGCGTCGGGTTCCGCGTCGTCGTCGAACGGAACGTCGTCGCCGAAATCGGGGGGAAGTTCGTCGTCGAACCAAACGCCGTCCTCCGCTTCGTCGAGCGCGGAACCGGGGGCGACCGCCGAAACGTCCGCCGCCGGCTCTTCCGCTTCCGCCGCGTTCGAACGCCCGTCGTCGAGCGAAACGAATCGCCAGTTGCGAATCAAATATTCCTCGACGTCGGAGCGGCGCGCCAACTCTTCGAGCGCCGAAAAAGAGCGCGTTTCGAGATAGTCGGCGACGTTGCGCAAAAGCTGAAAAACGCGGTTTTGCGTCGCCGGCGAACCTTGCGCGCGGATCGTCTCGTATCCGACGTCGCGGAGGGAGCGTTCGAGGAACGGAACGACTTCAGCGTCCGGAACGCCGACCGTCAGCGAGTCGGCGGGAATCGGCTCGTATCGCCAATCGGGCGCGGCGCCCGCGTCGGCGTTTTCGCCGTCGGAGTCGTTTTCGACCGGAACTTTCGAGAGTTCGCGAACGAGGAGCGCGGCGGCTTGCGCTTGCTCGACCGGGCCGTCGACTTGGAAGAAGCGGCGGTCGGGAATCGGAATTTCGGCGGTTTCCCAAGCCTCCGGAACGACGACGCCGAACTCGTCGAAACGGTCTCGAAGCGATTCCGGCGCGAAAACGAAGAACGAAACGCGGTCGCCCAACGCTTCAAAAATCGCTTTTTGTTGACGGTTCAAGTCGACCGCGCTGACGACGAAGTAACGCTTCGCCGCGCCGTTTTCGAATCCGCCGCCGACCGAAACGCCGATTTCGCCGCTAAGGAGCGCCGCCGTTCGCGCAAGGTTGAGGTCTGTTAAGTCGAAGCGCGCCAATTCTTTGCGATAAAGCGCGGCGAGACGCCCGAGCGACTCCCAACGCTCCGTCTCTTCCGGCAAGTTGCGGCGTCGCGTCGACGCGGCGACCGCCGAAAAGTCGCGGTTCTCCGACGCGAGTTCGTCCGCGAGGTCGACGAAGATTTGCGCCAATTCAAGTTGCGCCGCCCAATTCGACTCCGCCGGAAGCGATCTGATCAACGCGCGGCTCTTGACCGGCTCGGCGTCCGAAAATTCGCGCAACGCCCGACGCATACAGAGGAGGCGCGTCGGGCGACCGGCGATTCGTTTCCGTTGCGGATAAAGAAATTCCGGCGCGGCCCCGACCGTTAAGTACGTCGGCGGCGTCCAATCGGGCGCGACCGAACCGGCTTGAATCGCTCGTTCGACCTCCAACTGCAAATACGCTTCCAAAGTGCGGATCGCGCGGCGACCGGGCAAAACGAAAACGAGGTCGCCGAGGTCGAACGAAGGAGGCGCCGCCGCGTCGTTCGGCGTTAAATCGGAGGATTCGGGCAAACTTTGCGTTCGCAAGCGCGCCGTTTCCGTCGAAACGACGAACGAAGCGACTTGCGGCAAAAACGGGCGCGACCAATCGAAAAAGACGCGTTGCATCGACGAAAGCTCCCCAAAGCTCCAAAAAATTCCAAAATGTTCCCAACAAACGCCGCCGACGCGAAAGGAACGAAAAAACGATGGAAAAACGTTAACAAAACAAAATGTGATTAACGTTTGAAAAACGGTCGAGAAACATTCGCGTTAGCGGAACAAAAACGCGAAGTAGGCGCAAAAAAGGAGCGCGCCGACGCCCAACGCGACCAACGTCCAATAAAGTTGCGGCGTCGCCGGTTGGTCGAGGAAATCGTCGGCTTCCTCCGCTTTTTTCCGAGCGAGGAACGCGAGAACGTCGGGGGGCGTTTCCGAATTTTCCGCCGGTTCTTCGCCGTCCGGGAACTCGAAATCGCACCATTCGCAGCGCTTCGGGAATTTCGGAACGAACGCCTCAGAACAAACGTAACAAACGGCGACGAGCCCCTTTTCGAAGAGGTTTTCCGGTTCGAGCGATCGCGACCTCGACTCCGAGGCGGCGTCGTTTTCCCAACTTTCGCAACTTCCGCCGCCTCCGCAAGCGCAAGATTCGCCGCAATCTCCGTTGTTTCCGCAAACGTAAGATTCGTCGCAACCTCCGTTGTTTCCGCAAGCGCTTCGTTCCGTCGATTCCGATGCGACGGCGCGTTTCGAGCGTCCGACGTCGGCCCAAGCGCGATTTTGCCGTCGCGACGCGGAGGAACGCCGTCCGCAACCGCAAGAACAACCGAAGTTTTCCTCTTCGTCGAAAAGTTCGGCGTCGCGTTCTTTTTCTTCGTCGGAGCGGAAGTCCCAAAAATTATTGTCGCCGAGCGGAAAAAGCGTCCCGGACGTTTTGCAGACCGGGCAACGGGTAACGCGCCGGCGACCGCAATCGGGACAGCGCGGCCAAACGGCGAGCGCTTCGCGAAACGCTTCGTCGTTTTCGAAATTATCGCGATATTCGAGCGCCGTCTTTAAAAAGTCGTCGTCGATCGGCGGTTCGAACGGGTTTTCTTCCAATTCGGATTTGAGAGCCATCGGGGAAAATCCTCGCAAAATTTAGAGGGAAGCGGACGTTTAAGATTATAATCTTTTTTCGACGGCGGCGCAAGCGCCGAAATCGATTCGCGATTGGGGCGCGAGAGACAAAAAAGCCCGCGTCGACGCAAAAACGACGCGGGCTTCAAACGTATATAAAGGAAATATAAGGGCGAAACGTCAAACGACGCGGCGTTTCGACGGCGGCGGCAGAAGCGACGCGCCGTTTTCGTCGACAACGCGGAGCTGAACGGACTCCGAATCGTCGGACGCTTCCGCCTTATCGTTTTTTTCCGCTTTTCCCGCTTCGCGAGCGGCTTCGCGCGCTTCGCCGACGGTCGGAAGAACGGCGCGCTCGGCGGTGATTCCGCGAGTCGTCGTCGCGAGGAAGCGCGCCATTTCGAGCCCGACGCCTTCGGTGTGTTCGCGTTCAATTTTCTCGACGATTTCGCGCCAGTTGAGGCCGCTCTTGTAAATGACGCGGTAAATCGCTTTCAGTTTGCGAATGTCGGCGGTCGAGAAACCGGCGCGGCGCAAACCGACCAAGTTCAGCCCGACGACTTGGCTCGAAAGACCGTCGACGGTAACGAACGGGGGCACGTCGCGAACCAAGTGCGCTTGACCGCCGACCATCGCGAACGCGCCGACGCGGACGAACTGATGCGCGCCCGCCGCTCCGGAGACGAACGCGCGGCGCCCGACCGAAACGTGCCCGGCGAGCATCGCGTTGCTCGCCATAATCACTTCGTCGGCGATGCGGCAGTCGTGCGCGATATGAACGTTCGTCATCAGCATACAGTCGTTCCCGACGACGGTCGAATCTTCGACGCGCATCGAGCGGTGAATCGTAACGTTTTCGCGGATGACGCAACCGTCGCCGATAATAACGCCTCCGCAGTCTTCGTCGCTCAAACCGACGCACTGCGGGAGACCGCCGATAACCGCGCCCTCGAAAATATGATTGTTTTTGCCGATAACGACGCCTTTTTTGATCGAAACGCGCGCTTCCAAAATGCAGCCGTCGCCGATCGTCGCGCCGTCTTCGACGACGCAAAACGGGCCGATTTGAACGTCTCGACCGATTTTCGCGTTCGGCCCAACGCACGCTTGCGGATGAATTTGCACTTCCTTTTGCCTTTTTTCTCGAGGAGATTGAGGGGAGCGCGGCGGTCGACGGTTCTTCGCGACTTTTCGGTTTCGACCGAAGACGGCGGCGCGCCGTTTGTCTCCCGCGCGTCGAACGGCGTCGCGGCGACTATTTTATCATAACGAATCGCTTTAAAAATGAAAACCCCGATTTTCCGAAAAAACGCGAATTTTTAAACTTTTTGACGACGAACGACGGTTGAGACGGCAATTAACGCAAACGCGGCGGAAGATAACGATTAGGCTGTTTGAGGCGCGTCGGAGGGCTGGCGAAACAAAGAAAAGCGGGCAAACGAACGAACGTTCGCGCGATTAAAAGGACGCGATAAAAGAAGGAAAAATAATCGGCGGCGTTATAATCGTTAAAATAAGCGGAATCGCCTGGGAAAAATAAGAAGGTCGCTCGTTTGACGCGCTTTTTCTCGATTTGCCGTCGTTCGAAAGACGATGCTGAAAACGACGTTTCATAATAAAGGGGGCGTTCGGCGTCGCGTTCGGGAACGATTCGCGGGCGATTCCGACCGCCGTTGAAACGCGAGCGTTTATCGTTTTGAGATTTGGTGAAATGAAAAAAGAATGGTTTTTGGCGTTGGTTTGTCTTTTGGGGAGCGTCGCCGGGTACGTCGCGCCGCGTTCCTTGGGCGCCGACGCCGAAGCGGTCGCGTCGACGCGCGTCGAATCGTTGATTATTGAAATCAAGGGCTTGTGCGAAGTCGCCAAAAAGGAATATTCGCCCCAATACGACCGAGCGGTCGCCGAAGCGAAAGGCGCGGCGCGGGAGAAAATCGTCGCGCTCGAAGAATACGCGAAGAAAAATCCTAAGGATCGCCAAACGCAACTTTTCCTGTGCGAGTTGCGCCGCCGCGGCTTAACGGAAGAAGGCGTCGCGCCGCAAGATTTCCGAGCGGGCGCCGATTGGGCGACTCGGAGTCTCGCGACCTGCGCGTTTCCCGACGAGGTCGCGTCGCTCGGGCTCGCGGTCGCGTTGCAGGATTACGCCGACGCGAGCGCGCGGACGCTCGAAACGCTTTCGAAAGAAGACGCCGAACTCTTCGAGGAGGAACGCGTTTATTTCGGCGAAATTTGCGATTATTTCGCCGATTATTTGCAAACGTATTTGCGCGAAAACGATTTGGAAGCGCTCGACGCGGTAACGTTCGCGCTCGCCGAACTCGATTATTATCAACCGGAATCCCCGACCGTCGCGAAAATTGTCGAAAAGACGCGCTCGCATTTTAAAGAACCGAATTTCTATTTGGAAATCGACGAACCGACGCTCGCCTCTTTCGCCGGGCGCTCGGTCGACGAAAAGTTTGTCGTTTGCGAAAATATTCGCGGAACGCAAGCGAAGGGAACCGGGCGTCTGACCGGCGATATGACCGTCAAACTGCGTAAAAACGACGATAAGGCGGAATTGTGTCTCGCGCTTTCCGCTTCCGTCGCGACCAGTACGATCGGCTCTTCCCGCGGCGTGCGTGTCGACGCCGATAATTTCGGACGAGTTTGCGCGGAAAAAACGGTTTATTGGGGCGAAGGCGGTTTGGAAACGACGCCGAGCGTCGCTCGCGGAACGATGAAAACTCGCGTCAACGGTTTCGATTCGGAGCGTCTTATGCCGTTGGGCGGCGTCGTGGTGCAAAATAAAATCGCGAAAGAGACGCCGAAAGCGGAGCGGGAGTCGGCGGCGCGTATGAGCGCTCGCGTCGCGGCGCAACTCGACGAAGAGGCGAATCGGCAAATCGTCGAATTTAACAAGCGTTGGGCGCGCACTCGCAACTCCGCGTCGCCGGAGAAGCGTTCCGTTCGGGGCTTCGCGTCGCGAACCGACGAAGAGCGGCTCTATTTCTCCTGCTTGGTGGGGCGCGAAAGTCAGTTGGCGTCCCCGACCGACGCGCTCGCCGCTTGGCTTCGCGTCGTCGACCAACGCAAACGCGCCGAAGAAACGGCGTTGAGCGTCGCCGAAACGCCGCGTTCGGCGAGCGTTTCGAAGCGATATTCGAGTTCCGCCGAACGGGAACGCGTCGCGGAAGACGTTCGAGGCTCCGTCGCGTTCCGAGCGCATCAGAGCGCGCCGAACAACGTCGCGTTTGTCGCTCTCGCCGGGTTGGCGTTCAACGGCGGCGATATGGGCGAAGCTCTGCTCGCGCGTTTTCCGGGCGTCGATCCGGTCGACGCGAACGATTTTCTAGAACGTTATCGAGCGAATAAAGTCGCCGAAAACGAAACGCGCGACGCGGCGGACGAAAAATTGGTTTACCAATTTGCGCAAGATCGGCCTTTCTCCGTAAGATTCGCCGACAATAAAATCGTTACTCGACTTCGTTTCGATTCGTTCGAGCGCGACGGGCGAGTGTGGCGCGGCTTGGAAATTCGCTTTGTGTATCGAATCGAGCGAGAGAACGGATGTTTCTCCTTCCGTCGCGAGTCGATCGACGCGATTCCGCTCGGTCTCGACGAATCGGCTCCGATTCCGGCGCGTTTTCAGGCCTTCCGAAGCGTCGTCTTGAACCTGCTCGACGACGTCGTTCTCGACCAATACGTCGTCGACGAGTTCCCGATCGTCGACTGGGGAACGAACGAAACGCTGGGCTATTTGAAGCCGGTTTCGATGCGCGCGAAAGACGGTTGGTTTGAAACGAAATTTTCGTTTCGCGAGAAGGAATAGCCGAAAATAAATTGTTCTCGGTTTAGAAATTGAAAAACGAACGGTCGTCGGTTTGAAAAAGTCGGCGACCGTTCTTTTTTTTTGTCGCGCCGTCGACGGAAGGAACGGCGTCGCGAGGTCGGTTTGAACGCTCGTTGTATTTTGCCTGTTTTGACTAGATTCTCCGTTTTGTCTGTTTTGCGTTATTCCTCTTTTTTTGACAATCCGATTAAGCCTTTTGAAGGCGATAATCGGAAAACTATATTCGGCAAAAGCGGAGGAAAAGTTGTGAAAATTTTTGAAAAAAGCGTCTTTTTGGTTGTAAAAATTGACAATTTCGGGTAAACTAGGGTAGAGTCCGGAATATCCGTTTTTATTTTGGGAACTGTAAAGAGACGCGGGTTAGGTAAACTGGTAAGAAAAAGCGGCGCAAAACGAAGAAGACGTTTGCGCGTCGCCGCTCGGTTTGTCGAACGTCGAACGTTTTCCGCGTCGATAAAAGTTAAGAAGCTCGCTTGCGAGATTCCCAAATAATAAGCGACATTCGCGTTTTTCCGTTTGAGCGTCTTTCCGAACCGCGGTTGGATTCCCCCTTGCAGTCGTCCGACGACGAGGGGCCTTTCCGAGCGGCGACGAGCGAGACGGCTGGTTCGCCGATTTTAGCGGCCCGCCTCTTGACGCGTCAGGGGGCGGTTCGCGCGAAAAGGCTTCGCGACGTCGGATTCGGACGCGACGGAAAATTAAGGAAGACGTTCGGAAGTTTTGCGCTTGTCCGTCCGCGAAACGACCGAAAAGCGTCCCTGCGCGACGCGTAAACGTTATATACATTGTCCAGGAGAAGAAGATGCGTTTATTCAATCGATTGAGCGACGAATCGCGGTCGAACGGCAACCAAGAAAAGAAAGTCTTTCGCGGCCGCAAAAGCGACGAGGGGAAACGCCGCGAGGGCGTCGCGGGGTCGCTGAGTCCTCGCAAACTTGGGATGGAAAACTTGGAAGAGCGTCAGCTCCTGTCGGTTAATCCGATTGGGAACTCCGAATACGACGATATTCGCGCCGCTTACGCCGACCTCGAACTCCCGAGTTCGCTGACGCAAATCAACGTGATCGAGCTGACCGACTTGAACGCCGCCGCGTTGCAAAACGCCGTTAATCAAGCCGCCCGCACGACCGCCGACGATTTGATTCTCCTCCGGACGACCGCCGACGATTACGTCGTCGACCTCGAGTCGACCGCGATCAACGTCAATATCGACTCCGAAAAATACGGTTCGTTGACGATTCTCGGAACCGGCGAGCAAGCGTTGACGATCGAAACGACCGACGTTAACGCGTTCACCGTCCTGAACGGCGACGTCAAACTCGGCGGCGCGGTTCTCTACAACTACTCGACGAATTACGCCGGACAAGCGATCGTCGAAAGCCCGGACGCGAACGTTAAGCTCTCGTCGACGCTCGTGATGGTCGACCAAGCGACGACGATCGACGAAAACGGCGTCGCGAAAACGTCGTACCTCGTCGACGCCGCGATGACCGAAGCGGACGCGGAAGAATACGGCGTCTCGAACGCCACCGCCGTCAGCGAACTGCGCGTCGAAACGGTAACCGGCGACTATAACCAAGTCCGCAACCGCGTTCACGCGACGCTTCGCGAACAATACCACTACTTCGGTTACAATCCGGCGAAACAGTACGCGCCGGGCGTGAACGACGGCGTTATCTACGACGCCGCTTCGAAAGGCGCCGCCGGTTGGGTCGGCACCGTCGCGAACATGATGGCGTATACCGGTTGGGCGCAAGAAGCCGGGTTCTCGACGCGTATGACGATGGCGGACGGCTCGATCGTTACGTTTGAATCGGTCGAAGACGCGGTCGCCGAATACCTCCGCGCGGGTTATCTCGATACCGGCGGTTCCTTCACCTGCGCGCAAGTTCTCGACTATCTCTTCGACGGCGACGACTCCGGACTTGCAGGGAGTACGAACCAAGTCGAGGGCGGCGGTTTCTTTATGGATATCGACTTCGCGAAGGTCGGCGGTTACGTTCCGTCGAGCGACGCGATGATCGACGATATGCTTCGCCTCCTCCGCGAAGGGAACGCGATCACGGTCGAAATCCAGATGACCGAAAATAACAACGGCAACGTTAGAAATTGGCGCGAATACGTTTCCGTTTGGGGCTACTACTATAACCCGAACACGCGCCAAGACAACGGATCGGCGGATTACGTCGGACTTATCTGCTCGAACCCGACGAGAACGACCGTTCAATACGAAGTTACGGACAATCACTACGACCACCCGAACTACCAAGACCCGATTACGAACACGCTGACGCACTATCGCGACTCCAACGAGGATAGCGCCGCGAACACGTACAACACGTATTTGCTCGAACGCTCCGGTTCGGCTTGGCGTTTCGCGATCTCGCCGTACACTTACTTGAACAACCAAGGGGCCGTTCAAGGCGCCCGCACGTTGCCGGAAGGGTTCTCGTACTACGGCGGGTACGACAACGGACAATATCGCACCTACACGGCGGAACTCGTCGGCTTCACTTGGTTGCAACAATACGACGCGACGCAAACGAACTCGACGCTCGCCAACTGCGCGAAGATGAACGAAGCGCCGGTTACGCAAGACGCGACCCTTTCGCTCGAAAGTATGCCGGGCAACACGCAAAACGTGATTTACCTGCACTTCGCCGGCGCCGACGGAACCGGTTGGGACGGCCTCGCGCACCCGGCGCTCGACCTCGACGGTTCGGCGGGTTACGGCGTTTCCGAATTGAAGTTCATCCAAGAAGTTTGGGCTCGCGTCGCGGAAGACTACGCGCCGTTTAACGTCAACGTTACGACCGACCCGAACGTCTGGGCGAACGCGACGAACGGCGTTCGCTGCGTTATCGGCGGACACAGCCCGTCGGCGGGCGGTCTCTCCTACGTCGGTTGCTTCGGAACGAGCAAGCAAGACAACTACGTCTATCCGCTCTCGCTCGGTCTCTCGGCGAAAAACGTCGCGGAAGCGGCGGCGCACGAAATCGGTCACGCGATGGGGCTGAGCCACGACGGTTACGAACACAACGAATATTACGGCGGGAACGGAACGTGGGCCCCGATTATGGGGACCGGTTACGGCGCGCCGATGACGCAATGGAGCGACGGTTCCTACGTCAACTCGACGAATATGCAAGACGACGTCGCGATCATCGCGAACCGCGTCGGCTACCGCAACGACGATTTCGGCGACACGACCGACGTCGCGGAAAAACTCGAAAACCACTACGTCGACATTAATATTAATAACTACGACCCGTTGGCCGGGACGTATACCGTCGACGGCGTTATTAGCGACCGCGACGACTACGACCTCTTCTCGTTCGTTTCTTACGGCGGTTCTTACGTCGTCGACGTTTCCGGCGTCGGCGCGGATTATCGCTTCATCAACAATGAATTCGACTGGAATAATCGTTGGCATACGGACGTTGAAAACGCCGTTTTCGCCGGGAAATACTACGCGCAGTCCTACGACTACACGAACTTGAACGTTAAGGTCGAACTCCTCGACGAGAACGGCGAAATCGTTCTCCTCGATATGAACGGTAATATCCAAAAGCTCGGTTACGGCGAACGTATCGTTCTTTCGGACAACTACTATTACTACGTCGTCGACCAATTCGGCAAGAAGGTCTACAACGCCGACGGTTCGCTCAAAGAAGGGTACCAAGCCGTCGACGATTCCGTCTTCACGACCTTCTCGCACTTTGTTACGCCGGAACTCGAAGCGGGCAAAACGTATTACATTAGCGTTACCGGCGTCGGGCAAGGGAACGACGCGACGAACGGTTACTCCGACTACGGCTCCTTGGGGCAATATACGCTGTCGATGCACGAAAGTTACGAAAACTTTTATATCGACGACGCGCAAATGGACGTCGAGTCGCTCGAATACGCGACCGGCGTCGACAACGTGCTGAACTGGCAAGAAGCGTTCGTTTACAGCGGTCGTCGCCTCGAAGACGGTTCGCGTTACTTGGGGAACACGCTGACTTTCGACGCGTCCCTTTCCGGCCAAACGCTCGACCTGCGCGAAACGCTCCGCTTCACCTTCTCGCGTCCGCTCGTCGACCAACCGTTTAGCGAAAAACGCTTCGTTCTCGACGCGACCGCCGCTTGGGACGCCGAAAACGACCGTCCGGGCATTACGTTCGACGCGAACGAACAATTCCGCGTGATGTACGTCGACAACACGACCGTCGAACTTTACGGCTTCACCTTCACCGGCGGCGTCGCGGAATCGAATCGCAACGGGCAGGAAAGCGCCGGCGGCGGTATCTACAACCATTACGGTTGGTTGACGATCGGCGACAGCGTGATCGCCGGGAACCGCGCGTCGAAAGCGGGCGGCGGTATTTACAACTCCGGCGGCGAATACGAAGACAAAGGGCAACACGACGGTTGGCTTTACCTCGTTAACACGTCGATCGTCGGGAACGTCGTCACCGGCGCGAACTCCATCGGCGGCGGTTTCTACAACGAGTCCGGCGGCGTCGCGACGTTGGTGAACGTTACGGTCGCCGGGAATACGGCGGACTACTCCGGCGGCGGTATGCAAAACGCCGGTCGCGTCTACCTTTACAACTCGATTATCGCGAAAAACGAAGCGACCTACGGCGCCGACGTTTACACGCAGCGCTCCAAATATACCCACGCCTATAACTCGATTATCGGCGACGAATCTCGCAATAAGAATTACACGGCGTACCAAAACGGGGCCAATACCCGCAACGAAGGCGGTTCGCTTATCGGAACGTCGAACGGCAACAACGTTTCGGCGTCGGTTACGACCTACGATCCGAAATTCGTCAGCTACCGCGAATACGACCTTGCCAACTGGTCGAGCGAACTCTGGAAGTCGTGGAACCTTCGCCTCCAAGGCGACTCCCTCGCCGTCGACCGCGGAAGCGTCGCTAATTTGGCGACCAACCGCGACTTCGGAACCGGTTACGTTTCGAACGCTTACAACCGTTGGAACCAAAGCCGTTACTTCGGTTCGGCGGATTATAAAACCGACCTCGCCGGGCAGCCGCGCGTCGAAGGCGGCTCCGTCGACGCGGGCGCTTACGAAGTTCTCGCGAACGCCGATTTGACCGAGTTTATCCCGACCTCCGCCGGTTCCGACGTCGTTAACGACTGGGAAAACTCGATCGTGATTTCGCGCGCCGAAGACGACCAAACCGGTTCCATCGCGCCGTTCCTCGTCGACGAAAACCTCTTCCTGAACCTGTCGTTCATTAACCAAGGCGCCGCGATTAAAGACGGTTTCGAAACGACCGTCTATATGTGGAAGCACGATCCGAAGACCGGAACGAAAGAGCAAATGTTCGCCGATTCGAAGGTCGGGAACAACGAACTCGCGCTGATGACGATTCGCGTCGACTTCGCCGACGGCGTGACGATGCCGGGCGCCGTCGACGGCGCGGTCGCGACGATTACCGCGACGAACTTGGCGACCGGCGAAGTGCAAACGTTCGAATACGACGGCGCGAACAGCTATATCGCGTTGACGAACGTTAAGCTCGGTTCGATCGAAGAAATTATCGGCGGCTTCGTTCAAAACGGCGTTCTCGAAGCGCAAAACGAAGAGGGATACTACGTCTTCGGTTACCAACTCGACTCCGGCGCCGCGCTCGACGAGTACTCCGAAACGAACAACTTCTACCTGACGTCGTCCTATTTCGACGTCGTCGAATCGCCGGTTTCGGTCAACAACTCGATCGTCGTTACGACGACCGAAGACGTCGTCGACGCTTACGACGGCGAGATTTCGTTGCGCGAAGCGGTCGAAATTTACGCGGGCAGCTTCTACTATCGCGAAGTCGCTTTGCCCGAGGGAGCCGTCTTCGAATCGAACGGCGTCGTTTACACCGTCAAGGGCGGCAAGTTCTACGTCGATAATTCGACCGACTATCGCGTTTATCCGGGCGAATCGTTTTCGTTCGTCGAAACGACGCCCGAAGCGATCGTTTGGGACGCCGAACAAAGCGCTTACGTCGACGCCGAAGGAAACGTCGTCGCGTTGACCGACGGCGCTAAGGCGACCTTCGAACTCGACGGCGAAACCGTCGAAGCGCAATGGAACGTCGCCGAAAACGGTTGGGTCGACGCCGAAGGGAACCTCGTCGCCGCGACCGACGTCGCCGCCGCGACGTATCTGCGCGAAACGGTCGTTACGGTCGTTTACGACGAAAACATTTACTTCGACGCGAACAACCAAGCGGTCGACGTCCCGAACGGAACGAAAGCCGAAATCAACGGCGTCGAAGTCGAAATGATCGACGGCGTTTGGACGAGCGTTTCGCAAACGACCTATAATCGCGACCAAGTCCAAGCGATGGGACGCTTCTTCCTCGCCGACGGAACTGAAGTCGCCGTCGTCAACGGCGTTTTCCGCCGCGTCGCGACGAACGACGTCGCCGTCGTTTTGGACGGCGCGAACGTTACGCTCGCCAACGGCGAAAGCGCGATTTACGACGCGGCCAAGGGCGTCTTCGTCGTTACGACGACCGCCGAATACCCGATGTCCGAAGGCGAAAAAATCGTCGTCGACGGCGTCGAACTGACCTTCGTCGAACGCGCTTACGTCGATTCCGCCGACGCCCGTTACTACTTGACCGACGGCGTCGTCGTTACGCTTTCCAACGGTTACGAAGTCGAGTACGATGCTCGCAAAGACGCGTTCGTCTTCAAGAGCGAAGGTCTCGCCGGTAAGATCGACGCCGGCGCGACGATCGTTTGGGAAGGCGAAACCTACGCTTATAAAGCGGGCGTCGCGATCGTTCAAAAGGTCTCCCGCGAAACGAACGCCGTCGTTTTCGACGCGGAACTCGACGGTCAAACGTTCGTTCTGACGCAAGGCGAACTGACGCTGACGACCTCCTTCACGCTCGACTGCGTCGACCCGAACGGCCAACTTCTCGACCTGACGATTCAAGGCGTCGACTCCCGCCTCTTCACGGTCGAAACCGGCGCTTCGGTCGAAATCAAGAACTTCAAACTGGCGAACTCGTCGTCTTCGCAAGACGGCGGCGTCGTTTACAACAAGGGAACGCTGACGGTCGACTCCGTCTCTTTCTCCGGCAACGAAACGCTCGCGGGCGGCGTCGGCGGCTCGATTTACAACGCTTCCGGCGCGACGTTGAGCGTCTTGAACTCGACCTTCTCCGGCGACTCCGCGCGCGACGGCGCGTCGATTTACAACGCCGGTTCCGCGACGATTCAAGACTCGACGTTCGACGCGACCGGCGAGTTCGGCAACGGCGTCGTTTACAACGTCGGAACGCTTATCGTCGACAATACGCAATTCAACGGCGGCTCGACCGCGTCGATGGGCGGCGCCCTTTACAACGCCGGAACCGCCGATATTTCGAACTCGATCTTCGACGGAACGGCGGCGCTGAGCGGCGGCGCGATTTACAACGCCGCGACTCTCCGCGTCGCGGACTCCTATTTTGGCGCCGGTTCCGCGACTTTCGCCGGCGGCGCGATTTACAACGTCGGGAACGCGACGATCGTCGGCGGTTCGTTTTATAAAAACAACGCCGACGCCGTCGGCGGCGCGATTTACAGCGAAGGAACCGCGACGGTCGTTGGAACGCTCTTCGAAGGGAACGTTTCGGGCGACGGCGGCGCGATCTACTCGACCGGCGGCCTGAAACTGACCGGCGTCGAAATCGTTTCTTCGAAAGCCGAAAAGGGCGCCGCGATTTACTCGACCGGAACCCTCGCCGTTTCGAACTCCTTGATCGCGAAGAACGTCGCGACCGGTCTCGGCGGCGCGATTTACAACGCCGGAACCGCGAACCTGACGAACGCGACGATCGCCGACAACGAAGCCGCCGACGGCGCCGGGCTTTACAACGCCGGAACCGCGACGGTCGACAATACGATCCTCGCCGGCAACAAAGCGACCGCCGCCGACGCGAAAGGCTTCGACCTTTACACCGCCGAAGGCGCGACGACGACGCTCCGCTCCTCGCTTCTCGGCAACGTCGCTCAATACGGCGACAAAGCGTTCGGGCTCGACGCGGCTTACCGTTCGTTCCTCGGCGTCGACCCGCAATTTGTCGACGCGGCGAACGGCGATTACACGCTGTCGGCGACCTCCCCGGCGATCAACAACGGCTCGAACGCTCTCGACGGCGCCGCGCTCGTCGACTTTGTCGGTAACGACCGTCGCGTCGGTTTGACGGTCGGCGGCGTCGTGATGTCGGTCGATATGGGCGCCTTCGAATACGCCGCGATTATCGCGCCCGACCTCGATCTCGTCGATTCGTCGGTCGATTACTGGCAAACGGAAAAACTCGAAAACGGCGCGACGGTCGAACTCGACTACTTCGTCGCCGGTCAAGACGTTTGCGTCGACTTCAACGTCCAAAATATCGGCGACGCGGCGGTTTACTCGAACTTTGGTTACACGATTTCGCTCGTCGGAACGAACGATAAGGGCGAAGTTGTCTACACGAAGACGCAAGATATTCGCTACTACGCGAGTTCCTTCGACCGTTTCGATTGGCTGAACGAAAGCGACTGGATCGCCGCGAACGGTTCCGCGTCGTTGGCCGCCAATTTGGGCGCGCTCCCGGCCGGTCGTTACTCGATTACGTTGACGCTCGACGTCGACGGCGTCGGCAAAGTCGTCGAATACGGCGAAGAAGACGGTTTCGCGGGCGAAAACAACAACGTCTATACCGGAACCTTCAACGTCTTCGAAGCGCCGAGTTCGATCGTTACGACGGAACAAGACGTCGTCGACCCGACCGACGGTTTGACTTCGCTCCGCGAAGCGATCGCGAACGCGGGCGCTTACGAATACGTCTCGATCTTTATGGTCGCCGACGGAACGCAATACGTCCTCGAAGACGGGCAAATCGTTACGGTCGAAAACGGCTCGTTGACGGTTAAGGTTGACGTCGTCGAGAAAAACGGCGTTTTGACCGACCTGCAAGACGGCGACGAGTTCCTGCTCAACGGTCGCCCGATTTACTACCGCGCGCAACTCAACGGCGGCTATTTCGCGTACTCGATGGAAGACGGCGCCGAACGCGCCGACGTTTCGAGCGGCGAAGTTACCTTCCCGGACGGCGCCGCGGCGAACCTCCAACTCAATACGGATCAATACGTTTCCTTCGTCGACGGCACGAACTTGAACCCGAGCGAAGGCGACCGTTACTCGTATCAAACGTTGGTCTTCCCGAACGGCGAAAAGGTTATTCTGACCGACGGCGCGGCGTTCGAATACGCGAACGTCAAGTTTACCTACCGTCAAAACGACGAATACCCGAACGGCGCGTTCGTCTTTGAAAACGGTTCGGTCGTCGCTTACGCCGACGGCGGTTCGCTCGAATTTGCGAATCTCTCGGTTGGAACGTTGCAAACCCGCAACGAAATTTACCGCGACGAGCTGACTTTGGCCGACGGTTCGAAGATTCAAGTGATCGACGGCGTCGCGCGTTTGACGAAATCGGTCGAACCGACCGTTACCTTTGCCGAGTCGATGCAAGGCAAAACGATTACCGTCGACGCGGCGACCGGCCCGGTCGAAATCGCGGGCGTCGTCGTTATCGACGGCGAAGACCGCGACGTTACCCTCGACGGCGCGAACTCGACCGGAATCTTCCTTATTCAAGAAGGCGCGGTCGCGACGATTTCTCGCTTGACGGCGACTCGCGGCGCGGGCTCGGTCGGCGGCGCGGTCGTCAACCGCGGCGAACTGACTTTGAACGAAGTCGATTTCGCCGACAACAACGTCCGCTTGACCGGCGCTCCGACCGACGGCGAATTGACCTCCGGTCTCGGCGGCGCGATTTACAACGTCGGAACGCTGACCGTCGACGGCGGGACGTTCGAAAACAACTTCGCTTCCGAATTTGGCGGCGCGATCTTCTCGAAGGGCGAACTCGTCGTTAAGAACGCGACGTTCGTCGGCGGTTCTTCGTTCGCGGGCGGCGCGATCGCCGCGCAAGACGGAACGCTTGCCGTCGAAAACTCGACCTTTACGAACAACGTCGCGGAAGTCGGCGGCGCGATTTACACGCTCGTCGACGCGACCTTCGTCGCGGTCTCCTTCGTCGGCAACGAAGCGACGAACGGCGCCGGCGGCGCGATTTACGCCGGGCCGAACTCGACGATTACCTTCGCGGCGGACGCGGCGAGCGAGTCGACCTTGGCCGTTTCGTTCGAAGGGAACAAAGCGACCGAAAACGGCGGCGCGCTTTACACCGAAAACAATTTGGTCGTTTTGGGCGATTTGATCGCAAAGAACACCGAAACGGGCGACGGCGCCGCGCTTTATATCGGCGGAACGCTGACGGTCGAAGGCGACGCGACGATTGCCGGTTCCAAGTCGGCGACGAGCGCGCTGATCGCGAAGGCGGTCGAAATCAAAGGGAACCTGGTTCTCGAAGCGAACGAATCGACCGGCGCCGCTCTCGAATCGGCGGGCGCGGTTGCGATCGGCGGTTCGGCGACGATTGCCGGCAATAAGACCGGCGGCGCGATTTCGGCGCAAGGCTCGGTTTCGTTCGGCGGCGATTTGACCGCGAAAAACAACGTCGCGGCGGACGGCGCGATTATCGTCGGAACGACCTTCAACGTCGGCGGCGCGGCGACGTTCGAAAACAACGAATCGACGACCGGCGCGATTCTCGCTTCCGGCGCGGTCGAATTGGGCGGCGCTCTCAACGCGACGGGCAACAAAGCGACGGCGGGTTCGACGATCTCCGGTTCGACGATTATCGTCGGCGGGGACGCGACGCTTGCGAACAACGAATCGACGACCGGCGTCTTGACGGCGAACGAAGCCGTTGAATTTGGCGGAACGCTTACCGCGACGGGCAACAAAGCGACGGCGGGGTCGACGATCTCCGGTTCGACGATTATCGTCGTCGGGGACGCGACGCTCGCGAACAACGAATCGACGACCGGCGTCTTGACGGCGAACGAAGCCGTTGAATTTGGCGGAACGCTTACCGCGACGGACAACGTCGCGACGGACGGCGCGATTATCTCCGGTTCGGCGATTAACGTCGTTGGGGACGCGACGCTCGCGAACAACGAATCGACGACCGGCGTCTTGACGACGGCGGGCGCGGTTGAAATCGTTGGAACGCTTGCCGCGACGGGCAACAAAGCGACGGCGGGTTCGGCCGTTTCCGGGGCGACGGTTAAAGTCGGCGTCGACGCCGTCTTGACCGGCAACGAAGGAACGACCGGCGCCGCGATCTTCGCGACCGGCGACGTCGAAATCGTCGGCGCGTTGACCGCCGAAAACAACAAAGCGACCGCTTCCGGCGGCGCGGTTACGGCGACCGGAGCGATTACGGTCGGCGGCGACGCGACCTTGACCGGCAACGAAGCCGGCGCGTCGGGCGGCGCTCTCAACGCGACGGGCAACAAAGCGACGGCGGGTTCGACGATCTCCGGTTCGACGATTATCGTCGGCGGGGACGCGACGCTTGCGAACAA
>JAGBDD010000032.1 GCA_017937685.1 Thermoguttaceae bacterium
ATTTCGACGCTTCCGCGGTGGGCGGTCAAACCTTCGACCGTCGCGACGTTATTTTTTGGGCGGCGAATCTCGACGCTGCCGCGGCGAGCGGTCAAACCTTCGACCGTCGCGTCGTTATTTTTGGGGGCGGCGAATTTCGACGCTTCCGCGGTGGGCGGTCAAACCTTCGACCGTCGCGACGCGGTAAACGTCGTCGGCGAGGTTTTCGAGCCCGGCTTGGTCGAAGCAAAGGAGGCTGTTCCCGCGAACGAAGTCGTTGCAGGACAAGCCGCTGGCGAAGCGCGCCGAACCGCTCGTCGGGAGAACGTGCGACGGCCCGGCGGCGTAATCGCCAAGCGCGACCGGCGTGTAGTTGCCGAGGAAAATCGCGCCCGCGCAGGGGATTTTTTCGGCGAGTTCCTCGGCGTTTCGCGTCGCGACGTGCAGGTGTTCCGGCGCGATTTCGTTTGTAACGCGGCAAGCCTCGTCCGCGTCGCGGGTCAAAATAACGGCGCCGAAGTTTTCGAGCGCTTGGCGAGCGAGCGCGCCCCGTTCGACCCGAGCGAGCGTCGCGTCGATTTCGGCGACCGCGTCGCGGAGCGTTTTTTCGTCCCAACCGATCAAGACGCTCGAACCCGGCGCGTGTTCCGCTTGCGCAAGGACGTCGTAAGCGGTATAATCGGCGCGGGTCGTCTCGTCGACGATAACGACGACTTCGCTCGGCCCGGCGATGGAATCAATGTCGACGGCGCCGTAAACCGTCCGCTTGGCGAGGGCGACGAAGAGGTTCCCCGGCCCGACGATTTTGTCGACTCGCGGGATTCCGTCGACCCCGAACGCGAACGCCGCGACGCCCTGCGCGCCCCCCATTCGGTAAACTTCCTTAACGCCGAGACGAGCGCAAGTCGCCAAAAGGTAAGAGTTGTAAGAACCGTTCGGGGTCGGCGGCGCCATTACCGCGATCTCCTTGACGCCCGCGACCTGCGCAGGAACGACCGTCATCAAGACCGACGACGGATAGGCCGCCGCGCCGCCCGGGACGCAACAACCGACGCGCCGAAGCGGTCGGTAACGTTGCCCGAGCCAACCGCCGGGGCGCTCGATTCGAACGTCTTGGCGCAAAATCGAACGTTGGAAAACGGCGATATTTTCCGCGATTCGGTCGACCGAGCGCAAAAATTCCGGCTCGACTTTGTCGAGCGCGGCGTCGAGTTCCGCTTGCGGAACGCGGAGTTGGTCGGCGGTCAAGTCGGCGCGGTCGATTCGTTTCGAGTAATCGAGGAGCGCCGGGAGCCCTTTTTCGGCGACGTCGCGGCAAATCGTTTCGGCGACTTCGGCGGGCGTCAGCGGCGCGCCGAAAATCTCGATCGTGCGACGTTTTCCTTCTTCGCTAACGATATTTCCTTTAACGCTCAATTTTTGACGCAACGCGTCGATTTTTTCTTGAACGTCGTTTTGACGGGCGTCGATCCATTGGAGGTTGAGCGCGGGTTGATTCATTTTCGTTTTCGCTAAATGGAAAATTAGGGGAAACAGGCGATTTGGGCGGACGTTCGACCGTCGTCGTGCGGCGTCGTTTGTCGGGAAACGTCGGGGCGCCGAAGGAAATCGCGCGCCGCCGTCGGAACGCGTTCATTTTGCGGGCGGTCTTGCCGATAATAATAACGTCATTAATATTAATATAAACGTCGCGGCCGTTTTGTCGAGCGGCGCGAACGCGTTTTTCGAAAAAACCCGTCGTTTTGCGAGCGATTTCTTCTTTTTTTTCGCTCCGAGGCGCGCCGAACGTTCGACGCGACCAACGACTTTGACGATCGGATAAAATAGGCAAAGAGAACGATGAGCGAATCGTTGTTTCAAATTAGCTGCCCCTCTTGCGAATCGGTGTTCGCGGTAACGGATCCCGAGTTGGTCGGACAAATTATCGCTTGCCCGAAATGCGGCGGGATGATGTTGGTCGAAGCGGCGAAAATTGCGCAAAATAGCGAAAACGCCGTAAACGCGGAAGCCGGCGAAGTCGCGCAAGACGGCGAAACGGCGCAAGACGCAAGCGTTGGCGAAACCGCGCGAAACGGCGAGAATGATGAAAATAGCGAAGGCGGCGAAGAAACCGCGTCGGACGTCGAGGAAAACGTAGCGACGGTCGAGCGGTCGCGAAGGAGCGGCAAGTTCGTCGGGGGCGGAATCGCGTTGGCGCTTGTCGGAGCGTTGGCGTTTGCGGGATTGCGCGGCGTTAACGACGCGTCGACGCCGGTCGCCGAAACGGAAAACGGTAAAAATAGCGAAGAAGGGGGGAATGGCAAAGACGCGTCGGACGGAGCGAAGAACGACGTCGGCGGGTTCGCGCCTTTTGCCGTCGAAGAACGAACGGGCGAGAACGAGGACGCGAGCGAACTTTGGGGAAACGACTCGGCGGCGCTTGAAGACGGCGAAAACGCGTTGTCGGGGGAATCGGGCGAAAATGAAACGTTGGACGAGTCGGGAGAAAACGCGCAAGATTTGAGCGTCGCGGCGAACGATCTCGGCGAAAAAACGACGTTTGAAACGGAAAACGGCGAAGATAAGGAAGATAGCGAGAATAGCGAAAACGTCGCGATCGAAGCGAGCGGCGAAAACGCGTCGAATGTAGTGGACGCCGACTCCGAAAACGCGTCGGGGCTCGACGGGAGCGTCGACGATTTGGAAGGGTTGGGCGATTTGGCGAGTTTGGAGAAGCTGAACGAAGGCGAATCGCTTGACGTCGAGGAAGACAAAACGGACGACGCGCTTGAAAACGTCGGCGAAGAAATGTCGGCGGAGGAAAAATTAGCCGGTTCTAACGACTCGACCGGTTTTAATGAAGCCGATTTTGAGCGCGCAAATCAAAACGACGACCCGGAAAACGCCGACGAGCCCGCCGAAGTCGACTGGAGCGGGGTCGCGTCGACGACGAATCCGACCTTGCAAGGCGCGCTCCCGACGTTGCGGCGCGAACGCAAGGAAATCGACGTCGACGCTCGGCTCGCGCTCCCGATTAAATCGGTCGAGTTTCCGTCGTCGCCGGTTGCCGCCGTTCGCTTATTGTCGGAATTTACCGGCGTTTCGATCGTTCCGGAGCTTGAAACGTTCGTGTTGACGCGCCCCTCGACGAGCGCGACGCTCGATCTCTCCTTGCGCGACGCGACCGCCGGCGAAGCGCTGGAAAAAGTCGCCGAACTGTTAAACTGGGAGGTTTGTAAGGAAAAGGATCGGGTTTTGATTCGACCGAGCGATTACAAACCGGAGACCTTGGTCGAAGAACGTTTCGACGTTGCGGATTTGACGACGGCGCTCGCCCGGGGAAACGACGAAACGCGACTTGAGATGTTTGAGCTTCCTAATAAATTGACGGCGGAAGCGTTGGGCGCGTTGATTAAATCGACCGTCGCGCCTGAAACCTGGACTGAAAACGGAGGAAAGGCTAACTTGGCGGTCGTCGAAACGACGTTGGCGATTACTCAAAACGCGCAAAATAGAGAGAATGCGCGGATTCTTTTAGAAGGTTTGCGGGCGATTCGCGGGCTTGAAACGCAAGGGAACGCGGCGCCGGAACGGATTATTCCCGAAAAATTAGGTTGGGAAAAATTAACGAAAAAAATGACTTTTGCGCCGTTGGCTCCTCTTCCGTTGCAAAACGCGATTGAAATTCTTGAACGAGCGCAAAAATTTCAAGTGTTTTGGGACGACGCGGCGTTGTTGGAGGCGGGAGTCGGACGCGATTTGTCGACGGCGGCGCGGATTGAAAACGGAACGCTCGACGCCGTTTTGCGCGAAATTTTGGAGCCTTTAAACGCAACGTATATAATTTTAGGCGACGATTTAATTTTTATTACTAATAACGACGTTGCGGAAGAATATCAAACGGTCGAATTTTTTTCGTTAATCGGAGAAAACGGCGAGCGACCGACGCTTGCCGAAGCTCGCGCTCTTGTCGAGGAGATAAAAGTCGCGATCGCGCCGGAAAGTTGGAAAAAAGCCGAGGAAGCGAGCGCGGACGACGCGCCGAATGAGGAAAATGGAGAGAATGCGAAGGATGCGAGAGACGGCGAAAAAACAACGCTCGCGCCGGAAACGGAGGTTGACGAAGACGCGTTGAATAGGAGAACGAGCGGAAATGAGAAAAACGTTGCGGTTGGCGAAGAGCGAGCGGCGATTTGGCTTGACGTCGAGTCCGCTTGCTTGATTGTTCGGCAAAGTCAGCCTAACCAGCGCGCGTTGCGACGTTGGCTGCCCGCTCGTTTGGCTAATTGGGCGAACGAAGGAAAAGAAAAAGCGAATTAAAAAACAAACGTTTTTTGAAATTTTCCCGAAACCGCTCTTGCGTCGGCCTCGCGTTGTGGGTTATAATGAATCGAATAATTTTGACGGCGGCGCTAACGCGTCGAGGCTTGTTTGGATAAAATAGAGAGGCTGGGGGAAATGCGGTTTGCTCTTCAAGCGTTGTTTTCGGCGCCCGAGACGGACGAAGAGGGGGCGGCGCGTCGAGCGATGGTGGAGCGTCGATTGCGTTCAAACGAGCGAAGCGCCGATTTTTTGCGACGTTTGCGCGGCGTTGTCGACGACGCTTCCTTGCAAGCGCCGGAGGTTTTTGCGGAAGAGTCTTTTCCGGACGCCAACGTCGTCGCCGAATATCTCGACGGGCAAGCGTCGTTGGAATTGGCGCGCGCATACGAGGACGTTTGTCGCGATTCCTCGGAGGCCTTGGCGGAAGTTGGGCGTTGTTACGATATTTTGAATAACGACGCGTTAAACTGCGTCGTCGTGCCGAAGAACTGCCGCCGTCGACTCTATTATATCGCCTGGGAGGACGGCGCCGAGCTTGCGTCAAAAGAAGGGAAGGCTTCGATTTTAACGAATGCAATGCCTTTTGGGGCGTTTGGAACGGACGAATCGGAGCAGGAGTTAGAGTCGAAAGAGCGCGACGGCGAGCGCGTCGCTGTAAAAGCAAATCAAAGCGAGGAAAAATCCGCGCCGTCGGTAGGTTCGACGTTAGCGGCGGAGCGTTCCTTAGCGCGACGCGTTAGACGGTTTGTTTCGCGAACGGGGTTGGCGTTGGGGCTTTTGGGCGCAATTTTTGCCTGCTGGCAAACGCTGAGCGACGACAAGGGCTCCGAAACGTTAAATCTCAAAACGCCTAAATCGGAAGAGGTCGCCGTTTCCAACGCGACGGGCGGCGAAAAGAACGACGGAGAAACGCCGTTGCGACCGACAACAATTTCGGGGGTAGGCGTCGACGAACTCCCGACGACGGCGTTGGACGAGCCGGCGAACGTTGCGGGAGAGGTCGCGTTTGACGATTTCGACGCGCTAAGTAGGGAAGCAGGGACGCCTAGATTAGCTACTTTGCCTAATATATCAAGCGATCGCGAAGAAGAGACGCAAGGCTTTGCCGAAACCTCGAACGTCGAACGAGCGCGCGTCGGTTTGGGGAACGAAACGCCCTGGACGCGGCGACCGTCGATTGAAATACCCGCTCAAAATAACGACGTTTTTTCAAAAATGGAACGATTTTAAATTAACGCCTTGTATTTGATCGTTTTACTCTTCGTCCTGCGCTTCTTTGGCGGCGAGCGCCTCCGCGGCGTTCGCCTTAATTTCTTCTTCGATTTCGTCCGCCACTTGTTGGGCGAAAAGTTCCTGTTGAGCGTTCAAACCCTTAAAATATACCGTTTTATAAGAAGAGTAAGCGGAGGCTAATTTTTCGGGTTCTTCGCGCAAATAATCCCAGTCGAGTTCGCAAAGTTGAAAAAAATGACGTTGCACGACGGATTCGACGGTTCCAAAAACAAGGGGAATCCAAGACCCGTCGGCGATCAGCGTTTGAAAAGCCTCCGGAGCAAGATGTTGATAAAATATAGGGTTTTTAACGATAAGGATTTCTGTTTGCATTGAAGAACGCGCCTTGTGTAAGAAGTTGGCTAAATTCGTTTATCATTATAGCGCGACGTAAGAAAAAACAAGCGCCGGATATAAGAAATTATGTAAGGCGATAAGGTGAAATAAAAAGAATGGGAGAAATCGTGAAAAAAACAAAGAAAGAAAGCGAAGAAGAAAGATAAAATATTATCGAAGATCGGGTTTGCTGTAAAGATTGAAATCAAAGAGAATGAGCGCAAACAAAAAGACTCGAAAAATATTTTCTTGAAAATTTTGCAAAAAGCCCCTTGCGGTTTTTGTTTCTTGGGGTATATTCTTGCCTGTCGCTGGTGATGACCGCGACGACGACAAGCGAGACTCCAAGTTAAACGAGTCGAGTTTGAAAAACGCCGGTTCGCTTTCGAGCGAAAAGCTAAGGCTGAG
>JAGBDD010000242.1 GCA_017937685.1 Thermoguttaceae bacterium
GGTCGAAACGCGAGCGTCGGCGTCGGCGGTCGCGGCGGCTTTCGCGGCGGCGATTTCCTTCGCGGCGGCGGCCTTAATCTCGGCGATTTGCGCTTCGGCGGCGGCTTTCGCGGCGGCGACGGCTTTTTCCGCGTCGGCTTTAGCTTTCGCGGCGGCGTCTTGCAACGCTTTCTTTTCGTCGGCGGCGCGCTTCGCTTTGTCGGCTTCCGCTTTCTTGGCGCGTTCTTCGGCGTCTTCTTTCGCTTTTTGTTCGGCGTCGGCCTTCGCGGCGGCTTCTTCGGCGATCTTCGCGTCGAGTTCGGCTTTCGCGGCGGCTTTTTCCGCGTCGACGGCGGCTTGCGCTTCGGCTTGCGCTTTCGACGCTTCCTTCGCGGCGCCCGGCGCTCCGATTCGCGTATCGTTTTCGACTTCCGGAGCGCGGTACCACTTCCCGGCGAGCCAGTCGGCGAGGAGCCCGACCTCTTTTTCGGTCATCAGCTTGTCGCCTTCGGTCGGGCAGTACGCCGGCATGCGGTCGTTCTTATCGCCGTAAAAACGTCTTTGCGTCGGGTCGGCGATGAAACCGGCGATCCAGTCGCGGCTCATATAGGCGCGGAGGTCGCAAGCGCTGGCGTGTCCGGCGCTTTCTTCGCCGCCGTAGAAAACGTGGCACGACCCCATGCAGCCGAGGTATTTCATATCGGGAATCGCGTTTTCGGCGAGTCCGAGATACTTCCCGTCGACGAACGGACGCGGCGCGTCGAGTTTCGCTTCTTCCGCCAAGACGTCGGCGAGCGCGTTGCAAGCGTCGACCATTCCTTGGTGCAAGCAGTTATAATACGTCGAATCTTCCGGAGCGATCGGTTCGCCGTTTCCGCTAAGTTGCGCGAGGTACGAGTCGGTCAAGAAAGTCGCCGGGTCTTCGTCGATAATCAATTGAACGTTTTCCGGATCGAAGAGGAGTTCGCGGTACGTCTCGTCAAAAAGCATATCTTTCAGGACGCTCGCGAGCGCGCTACGAACCGACGCCGGCAGTTCAATCTCTTTCTCGGCGAAAAATTCGTCGGATTCGAGCTTCGCGACGAGAATTTCGGAGAGTTTCGCGACGTATTGTTTTTGCGCGTCGGCGATCGCGGCTTCGTCAAACTCTTCGTCTTCGTTAAGGAGCGTCGTCAAAATTTCGACGTTTTCCTCTTCCGCGACGAAGTCTTCAAAGACCGACTCCATAATGTCGTACGCCGGGCTCCCGTCGGGACTAATAAGGTCGGCGATCAACGTGCCCGCCACCAACAAAATCGAACCGTCGGGAAGCGTTTCCCCGCCCTTGAGTTTGCTCATCAAGTTAAGCATCCGGCTCGTATTTTCTTTAACAAACGCGGTATTTCCGAAGAAGTCCGCGTCGCGGAGCGTTTCTTCGTTGGTGAAGCCGCGAATCCAGTCGGCGGACTGCGCGCCGAAAAGGTTCGGAGCGGTCGGGTCTTCGCAAACGATCGGCGTGTAATCCGGGTTCGTCAGCGTTTCCTCTTTCGAGTCGAAGTTGTGGCAGCTGGCGCAGTGTTGAGCGAAGAGTTTCGGGCCTTGGACGTAAGCGTCGTTTTTCAGGAGCGTTAAGGCGCCGGTTTTCGGAATCCCCGCCGGAGCGAAGGTCAATTCGACGGCGCGCTTGGCGAGACGGTCGGCTTCCCCTTTGCTCGCCAAGAAACCGGGCGCGTGTTCCGGGTTCTTGTAGTCGTCCCAATACGAGAGGTACGTGAACCAAGCGCAAACGACCGTGAAAACGCCCGCGACGCCGACGCAAGCGTAGTAGCCCGTCTTATTGCGACTCAACAGCGGAATCGCGAGGAAGAAGAGCAAGATTGCCGGCGGAACGACGAAAATGGCGTAAATCATCCCGATTTTTCCGAAAATCGGCAGTTTCGACATATGGTAAAGCGCGCGGAACGACCATTCCGGACGAGCGGCGTCGTAGGAACCGGCCGTGTCGACCGGCGACGTAAGGCCCGCGCCCAAATAGGCTTCGGCCGGAAGCGTCGCGGCGCGTTCGGCGATTTGCCCGGACGTCAGCGAGTGTTGGAAAACGAGTAAAAGCGCGGCGCCGAAAACGACGAGGCAAGCGACGCCGGTGAAGAGAGCTTCGCTTCCCCAGAACGCGCGGCGTTTTTTATCGGCGCAAGCCAAGGCGCATTGGTGTCCGACTTCGTCGAAACGCGATTCCTTAGCGAGAATCGCGCGGGAGCGGTAGTCCGCCCACTTCCAGAACGCCATCATAACAAGTCCGCCGCCTCCGAAGACCGCGATGTGCAGAATCAGGAAGCGCGTCAGCGTCAGGGCGCCGAATTGCGGGTCGGGGCCGCCGACGACGAGTTGGTAAAGCGGAACGCCGATCACCGGCAAAAGTTGCAGGAACGCGACGCGGGTGTACGTCGCGAAGTAGCCGGAAAGCGACCAGTTCAAGAGGTCGCCGGTCAGGCAGCTGCAGAGCGAGAAGAGGAACATCCCGATCGCCGCCCAGTAGACGAACTCGCGCGGACGACGGCAACCGCCGTGAACGATCAAGCCCAAGACGTAAAGCCCGCTCAACCCGACGAACAACTGCGCCGAATAGTGGTGCAAACCGCGAACGAGCCAACCGCCCGGCAGATGATACTGAATGTAGTAAACGCTTTCCCAAGCGCTCGTCGGACTCGCCGAGTAGAACGCCCAAAGAAAGAGCCCCGTAATCCCCTGCATAAGAAAGAGGAAAATCAACGTCCGCGGAAGGAAACGGCAAAAGCAGTTCGCCGCCGGAACGCTCCAATTAGCGACCTTTTGAAAGCCGGCGCAAAGACCGGTTCTTTCGTCCAACCATTTTAAAAAGTTCATTTTTTAATTTCCGTTTATTAAATCTTCGCGCTTCGCGCGTTCCCGGCGTCGGTTCGACGCGGTTCGTTCGCCGCCGCCCGATTTTCCCTTTATTAATTAATAAGGGCGAAAACCGATTTTGCCGCGCTCGCTTTGAATCGCGAAAATCGTTTTTATCGTTCGAATCCGGACGCTTTCGCCGCGTCCGCCGCTTCGTTTTCGCTCAGACCGGTTTCTTTTCGGCGGTTCCGAGTTGGAAGTTTTGGAACTTGACGAAAACTTTGCCGCCTTCGATTCGCGTTTCGAGCGAGTCCATCGAGCGCGCCGACTTCGTCGTTTCCGGGTTGACGCGTTCGCCGTTGAGTTCGAAAACGTCGCCGTGGCAGGGGCAAAAGTAGAGCGTCTGCTCTTCGCCGCTCACCGGGTGCTTCATCTTTCCGGCTTTGATGCGGCAACCGGCGTGCGGGCAAATCGACTGAAACGCTTCGACCGCTTCGCCGACGCGACGCAGATAAACGACGCCGATCGTTTGGTTCGCTTCGGTCGCCCAAGCGTCGTTAAGATTGTCGGCGATCACGAACTGCCGCGGCGTTTCGTCGAGCGCGTCGAGCGTCGTCAGTTCGTATTCTTTGCCGGAAAGGCCTTCCTGTTGAAGCGGATAGAGCGCCATCTTCGCTCCGGCGCAAACCGGAACGGCCAGCGCCGCGACGCCGACTCCAGCCCCGACCGCGCCGAGGCAGAAATCGCGACGAGTCGCCTCGCCGGTCGCGTTTTGCGCTTGATTATCGTTTTTCTTCGACATAGTGAAATAACTCCTGCTAAAATTGCGCCGTTCGTTGATTCGCGTTTTACGCCGCCGCGAAACGCTCGAAAAAGACGATTCGCGACATTTTCGCAAAAACGCGACGGAAACCGATTAAGCGCGCTGACGAAAGCTCGGCCGCCGCGACGCCGTCGAGCGAAACTCGTCGACGCAAAAGCCGCCGCTTTTATTTTAAACGATTCGGAGAATATTTTAAGGCGACGCGCTCGCAAATCGGGAAAAAAGCGACGTTTTTCTTGCCGATTTTGCCCTTTTTTAGCGCAAATTCGCATTTTACGCGACGCCGCTTCGGACGACGCGCCAACGTTTGCCGACGCGACCGCTAAAATCGTTAAAATCGGGCGCGTCCGTCGCGACAGTATCGACGCGTTGAAAGCGAAACGCCGTTCCGTCGCCGCGTTATTTTCCTAATAAACGGTAAAAACGCCGCAAAACTCGCCGCTTCGACAAAACTCGCAAAACGCCCGTCTTCTCCAAACGTTTCTTTTAACGTTAAGGTAAACGAAAGCGGCAAAGTTTCAAGAGAGGCCGCGCCCGAAAAATGCAAAAATACGGAAAATTTTACAAAAGTCGGCGTAGACGCTTAATTTTTTCGCCGCGACGCCGTTTTACGACGTATATTTTCGCAAGACGCCGTTCGATTTCCGCGTCGAGGAAGCCCGTTTTGAAAGGAGCGTTAGAATGAAACAAAACCTTTTTAACAACTTTACCGACTTTATCGATTCCGCCGTCGCTCGCGGCGCTCGATTTTGCCCCGACTGGGCGACGTTCGACGACGACGATTTCCAAGCGGAACGTCGGGCGACGACCGCGACGCTCGAAGAGAAACATAAGGACGCGCAAGAATTCGCCGAAGCGCTCGAAAAATTCCGACTCGTTCACCGCCGACGCGCCGTCAGTTACGAGGAGGCGCTTTCCGTCCTCAAATCGCTTGGATACCGCAAAGCCTAACCCCGTCGACCGCGTAAAATCGTTTTAATCGTTAAATTTTATTATATTTCAACGTCGGCGTCGCGCTCGTTTTCTCCGTCGCGACGCAATTTTAATGATTTTTCCGATTTTAACGCCCTTATTTTTTTAACCGCCATTTTTATTTAAGTTAAACAAGAAACGGAATGACGACAAGAATCGTTTTCTCGGCGCTAATATTCTTTTTCGCGCTTTAATAAAATCGTTTTTTAATCGAACGCGCGACAAAAAACTATTTTAGCGCGACAAGTTTTTCAACCCGTCTTAAACCTCGCGCTCCGACCGGCGTTATTCAGAACGCCCGCAACCGCTTGATTTCTCTTTTTTGCAACCGCCGCAACCCGCGCAGCCGCAACTTTTCTTCTCGACGCCGCCTCCGCAACCGCAGCCGCAACCGCTCGACTTGAACGTCCGACGCGCCCGAAAAACGACGTAAATTAAACAAACAACGACGATCGCCCCGACAATCAATTTCTCCGCCATTTTTCCTCCTTGCAACGCTCCGCTTCCTAATCGAGCGTTCCCCGCCCGGCGTTTCGCGTCGCGCTTTCGTTTTATCGACCAAATCGCGCCTTTTCGTCCGTCAAAACCGCGTTTCGCGCCTTATTTTCCGTTTTTTCCCAACCGCCGGCGCCGTCCGCCGACCGACCTTGCCGATTTTAACGATTTTACCGATCAATCCGTCTTTAAATTTACTCGCGTTGACGCCGCGACGCCAAAAATCGGTTGTTTTTCGACGACGCGCCCTTTATACTATAGACGTTTTCGAGCAAGCGGTCGCTTTCGTCAAAATCGCTTCGCTTTCCGTTAACCGTTTCGTTTTTCAAGGAACCGCGCAATGCCCGTTAGCCGCCGTCTTTTCCCCGCCTTTTTATCGCTTGCGTTCGCCGTTTGCCCCGCTTTTCCCGCCTTCGCCGACGCTCCCGCCGACCTGCGCGCCGCGTTCGACGCCAAAGTCGCCGCCGACGCCGAAGAAATCCCGCTCTTCAACGGCGTTAACCTCGACGGTTGGGAAGTTTGCGTTCGCGGTCTCGGCGCTTCCGACCCGAAAAGCGTTTTCAGCGTCCAAGACGGCGCGCTTCGCGTTAGCGGCGAAATGTACGGCGGCCTTATGACGACCGACTCTTACTCGAATTACCGGCTGACGGTCGAGTTCAAATGGGGCGACGCGACTTGGGGCGCCCGCGCCGATAAAGCCCGCGATTCCGGCGTTTTGTTCCATTCGTTCGGCCCGGGCGACGGTTTCGGCGGCGTTTGGGCGCGCTCGGTCGAGGCGAACGTGATCGAAGGCGGCGTCGGCGACTTTTGGATCGTCGGCGGCCCGAACGACGGAATCGCGGCGACCTGCGACGTCGTAAAGCGCGGCGACGCCAAATGTTGCGTTCGCGAAGGCGGGACTCCGGTCGAGATAACCGACAACGCCCAAGGTTGTTTCCAATGGGTCGGTCGCTCCCCCGACTGGAAGGACGTCAAAGGTTTCCGCGGCCCGAACGACGTCGACCGTCCGAACGATTGGAACGAGCTGACGATTTACGCAATCGGCGACGCCGCCGAGTTTTACGTCAACGGCGTTTTCGTCAACCGCGTTTACAACCTGAAACCGACGAGCGGCAAAATCCAGTTGCAGTCGGAGGGCGCCGAAATTTTCTTCCGCAACGTTTCGCTCCTCCCGCTCGATTGACGCCGTGTCGCATTCGTTTTTTCGTTGTTTTTTTTCGTTAAAATCCCCAACCTAACCGTTTTAAAGAAAGAACGTTATGTCCGTTTCCCGTTTTTTTTCTCCGCTCCTTATTTTAGCGCTCGGCGCCCTTCCCGCGTTCGCCGACGACGAAGCGATCGCCGCCTCTAAAACCCCGAAAGAAGCGGAGTTGCGCTCGAAAGTCGTCGACTATATGCGCGCCGCCGCGAGCGTCGAATGGACGCCGAAAGAAGATATCGAGTACTGGAACGCCTCCGGTTTCGTCTTCAAAAAGGGCGAAAAATATTACGGATTGCCGTACACGCAATTCCAACGCAATCACAATCTTGCGTCGTTCGAAACGCAAATCGAAACGATCGACGGCCAACGCGTTTACGTCGGGCCGACGAACCGCGAAGGTTATTTCGGCTCCGACTGCTCCGCGTCCGTTTCGAACGCTTGGCGGCAAGTCGATCCCGACCTCCCGGCCCTCCTGACGCGCCGTATGATTCCGGATCGCCCGAAGGAAGTCGTTCCGGTCGGCGACTACCCGCTGAACTTTTACGACTCGACGCCTAACATCGTTAAAGAGGCGGGTTACGAAACGATGAAAGCCGCTTACGCCCGACTGAAACCGGCGGACGCGGTCGTGATGCACGTCGATTACGACGGGCACGTGATGCTGATTTTGAAAAACGATCCGGAAAACGAGCGCGTTTTCGTCTCCGACCAAACCGGTCTCGCCAACGGCAAGCCGAAGGGAAAAGACGGTCGCTCGACTTTCCGCGTCGATTGCGAATACAGTTATAAACGTCTGTTTGACAACGGTTACATTCCGATCGCGCTCAAAGTCATCGACGACGCCGCGAACGAAACTTTCCTCTTTAACGGCGAAAATCTCGACGGTTGGCGCGTCTTCCTGAAGAAGAGCGGAACCGACGACCCGGAAGGCGTTTTCTCGGTCAAGGACGGCGTTCTCCGAATCGGCGGCGAGGATTGGGGCGGTCTTTCGACGCTCGAAAGTTTTGAAAATTACCGACTTACCGTCGAGTTCAAATGGGGCGACAAAACGACGCCCGCCGACCGCCGCGGCGCCCGCGACTCCGGCGTGATGATTCACGCGAACGGCCCGGACAACGGTTTCGCCGGACTTTGGGCCCGCTCGATTCAAGCGAACCTCGTCGAAGGCGGAATCGGCGATATTTGCGTCGTCGCGCAACCGCAAGACGGTTTAGAGGCGACCGGCGACGTCGTGAAGCGCCCGGGCGGCCGCGTTTTCGATCCGAAAAACGGGAAACCGGAAACGATTCGCGCCAACTCGGACGGCGTTATCCAATGGCACGGTCGTTCGCCTAACTGGAAGAACGACAGGAACTTCCGCGGCGCGCTCGACGTCGACCGCGCCGGCGGCTGGAACGAACTCGTTATTTACGCCGTCGGCGACGTTATGGAAGTTTATCTCAACGGCAAGTTCGTCAACCGCGCGTACAACCTGAAACCGACGTCCGGTCGCATCCAGTTGCAATCGGAAGGTTTCGAGATTTTCTTCCGTCGGGTTTCGATTCGTCCTTGGAATAAACCGCTCGATTGACGCCGCTTCGTTCCGCAACGTTTCTTCGAAACGCAACCGTCGAAACTGCGCCGTTTACAACCGCCGTTTTAACGTTTAAACGGCGGTTTTCGGTTATTCGACGTTTCATCGCGTTTCTTTTTTCTCCGTCCTTCGTTAACGAAAGTCCTTCGATGAAAACGATTTCCCTGTTAAAAACATTGGCGTCGGTCGCGCTTTTTTCGGCGGCTTTTATCGGCGTCGCGCAAGTTTCGGCGCAAGAAAAGGTCGAACTTTGGCCCGGTTTAGCGCCCGGCGAAACGGTTCGCGAACCGAACGTCGAAAACCCGGTCGGTTCCGCGCGCCGAGTAACGACGCCGTATCTCCTTATTTTTCAACCGGAAAAGAAAACGTCCGACGCTTGCGTTTTGACGATTCCCGGCGGCGGCTTCAATACCTGCTTTTACGGCGAAGAAGGAATCCCGAACGCTAAGTTCTGGAACTCCAAAGGTTACGTTTCAGCCGTTCTCGTTTACCGCGCCCCTCGCCCGGCGTCGGGCCCGATTTACGCTCCGGCGCTCCAAGACGCTCGACGCGCGATCCGCTACCTTCGCGCCAACGCTTCGCAGCTCGGAATCGCCCCGAACAAGATCGGCGCGCAAGGTTACTCCGCCGGCGGCTGTCTGACGCTTCTCGCCGCAACTAATTCGGAAACCGAGGTTTACGAACCGGTCGACGCGCTCGATAAAACGCCCGCGCACCTAAATTTCGCGATTCCAATCTACCCGGCTTACGTCCTGACCGACGGCGCGACCGACCCGAACGCCGATAAAGGCGAAGGCGCCGAAATTTTGAGCGATTTTCATTTCGACGCGAAAACGCCGCCCCTTTGCCTCGTTCACGGCGACGCCGATATTTACTCGCCGCTCGGTTCGGTCGAGGTTTACAAGAAGCTGCGTAAACTCGGAATCCCTTGCGAGTTACACGTTTACGCGGGCGCGCCGCACGGCTTTATGTTTTGGAACGACAAACCGAACGCCGCCGATTGGCAAGAACGCTGCGCCGCTTGGTTGAAGAAAATCGGCTTCTAACGTTCAACGCAACCGCCGCGAAACAAGCGTTTCCAACGCAAAAACGACGCGACGTCAAACGACGTTCCCAGTAAAAAGCCGCGCCGACTCGACCTTTCCCGTCGAATCGGCGCGGTTTTCTTTCGTTGCCTAAAACGCGCTGTTTCAAGCGTTTAGTCGACAATCTTATAATACTCGCGGAACCACTCGACGAAACGCGCCAACCCGACTTCGATCGGCGTGTTCGGTCGGAAGTCAAAGTCGCGTTCGAGTTCCGAAACGTCCGCGAACGTTTGATAAACGTCCCCGGCTTGCATCGGTTTAAAGTCGATATGCGCGGGTCGTTGAATCAAGCGCTCCAACGCGTCGACGAAAT
The DNA here is from genome assembly GCA_017937685.1 of Thermoguttaceae bacterium. Lineage (GTDB taxonomy): Bacteria > Planctomycetota > Planctomycetia > Pirellulales > Thermoguttaceae > RUG369. Next base: position 9,286 of record JAGBDD010000242.1, read on the forward strand.
CGAGCAATTTCTCCGGTTTGTTATTGCCGATATTGTAAACCTTGGCGCGGTCGCCCTTTGCGTTCGGTTTCGGCGGATTGCAGAGCATATTTTCGATCCCGGCGACAATGTCGTCGACGTAAGTGAAGTCGCGCAACATATCGCCGCCGTTGAAGACTTGCAACTGCTCGCCTTCAAAGATTTTACGCGTAAAGATGAACGCCGCCATATCCGGGCGCCCCCACGGGCCGTAGACGGTGAAGAAGCGCAGCCCCGTCGTCGGAATCCCGTACAAGTGGGAATAAGAGTAGGCGAGAAGTTCGTTCGCTTTTTTCGTCGCGGCGTAGAGCGAAACCGGTTCGTCGACGCGGTCGTCGGTCGAGAACGGCGTCTTTTCTTGGTTGCCGTAAACGGACGAACTCGACGCGTAAAGCAAGTGTTCGACCGGGTTATGCCGACACGCTTCCAAGATATTGCAGAAACCGACGAGATTCGAGTCGACGTAAGCCTTCGGGTTTTCGAGCGAATAACGGACGCCCGCCTGCGCCGCCAAGTTGACGACGACGTCGGGTCGCTCTTCGGCGAAAAGCGCGTTCACCGCCTCGGCGTCGGCTAAGTCGCCCTTCACGAACTTGAAGTTTTCAAAGACTTTAAGTTGGTCGAGCCGCGCGAGTTTCAGATTAACGTCATAATAATCGTTGATATTGTCGAACCCGACGACTTGCGCGCCTTGGGACGCCAACTTCTTCGCAAGGTGAAACCCGATAAAACCGGCGGCTCCTGTCACCAAATATTTTTTCGCCGGATCAAACGGCTTAAACTTCGTCGTCATAACGTTTGCCTTTCGTTATTTCCAAGAGCGCAACAAATATTAAACCTTGTCGCGCGCCCCGTTTCCGCGTTTAATTTTAAGCGTCGCAGCCTTTGTATTCGGCTTTAATTTTTTGGTAACTTTCGAGATTCCCGACGTCGAAACGGACGCCCGGCGCCTCGAAGGCGAAGGTCGGCTCGTTTTTGCACGTCCAGGCGAGAAAACTCCCCGGCGCGTCGAACCCGCAACCGTCGGCCAAAGCGGCGCGAATTTTGTCGGAAGTCAAGTCGGCGTAACAGTAAAACGGCGGCGCGCACCAATGCGATTTCGGCTCGGCGGGCTTCTCCTCCATCGACAAAACGCGGTCGTCGGTCGCAATTTCAAGGACGCCGCACTTGCGCAACTTATCGACGCTCGGCTCGAAATATCGCATCGCCGCGTTGGCGCCGGGCGTCTCCTTCCCCTTGCGTTCGAAATAGTCGAGGAAAAGATTTAGCGAGAAACTCAACACGTTGTCTCCGGCGACGACGAGCGTATCGCCCGACCAACCAAGGGTTTCCATCGCGAACAAAATATCTTTCACCGCGCCGATTCGCGTTTCGTTCGTCGTCGAACCGTCGTCGACAATCTCAATCGGCGCGTCGAATTTCGTTTCGCTCGCTTGCTTAGCGTCGCGCCACTTGCGGAAATGCTCGGCGAATTTCGCGTTCGAAACGACGGCGCAACGCTTAATTTTCCCGCTTCGATTTAAGTCGTCCAAAAGCCAGTCGACGATCGTTTTGCCGCCGACTTCGAGGAGCGGTTTCGGGAAATTTTCCGTCAACGGATAAAGCCGCGTCGCGTATCCGGCGGCCAACACGATGCAATTCATCTTGCGCAACCCTTTTCAAAAACCAACTTAGCGCGACTCAAAAACGTCGAGGCGCCGCGAATGCGCGCTCAAAAAACGCCGTTTTTATTCTACCTCCGACTTTTCGCCTTGTCAAGGGGCCCTAGCAACCGTTTTAACCGGCGCGACCGTTATTTTCGTTTCGTCTCTCCGACCGACCGGCAAAAAACGCAACGCCTTTGTCCACAACGCTTAACGATCCAACGAAAACGTGTTCTAGATAAATTTTTTTTCACCGCCGATTGACTTTTTAACGCAATGCGCGAAAATAATAAAAGACGCGACGCGAAATTCGGTTCCGCCGCTCGCCAGTTCAAGCGACGCCGCGCCGCCGCTTTTAAGCCCACAATCAATGGAAAGAAGCAAATGACGACCGCTCGACGAACGACGCGCAAGTTTCGCGTCGGCAACGCTTACATCGGAGGCGACGCCCCCGTTTTGATTCAAACGATGACCGCGACGAAAACGACCGACGTTTCTTCGACCGCCGCCTCGGTTAAAACGCTCGCCAAGGCGGGCGCCGGGCTCGTTCGCGTCGCCGTCGACTCTCCGAACGACGCGAAAGCGCTCGCCGAAATCCGCCGCTTAACTCTTGGCGTCGCCAACATTTCCGTCGACCTTCAAGAAAATTTCCGCTTGGCCGAAGCGGTCGCGCCTTGCGTCGACAAAATCCGTTACAACCCGGGACATTTGGGTCGACTCGAGCCGGAACTGAGTTGGCAAAAGAAAGTCGAATTTCTCGTCGAAACGGCCCGCGCCAACGACTGCGCCCTTCGCGTCGGCGTCAACTGCGGCAGCGTCGACCCGGTTAAACTCGCTCGGTACAAGGAGTTAGTCGCGCAAAACGGCGGCGTCGCTCCGGAAGGCGAAACCGTCTTCGCTCCGCTCCTCGAAAGCGCGCTCGAACACGTCGACTTTCTCGACTCGCTAAACTTCGACCGTTACTGCGTTTCGATTAAAGACTCCGACCCGGAAACGGTCGTCCTGGCGAACCGTCGTTTCGCCGAATTGCGGCCGCAAGTCCCGCTTCACCTTGGCGTTACCGAAGCGGGCGCCCCGCCGCGCGGCGTGTTGAAATCGCGACTTGCGCTCGAAACCCTTTTGAGCGAAGGAATTGGAGAAACGCTCCGCGTCTCGTTGACGGTCGAAGCGAACCGCAAAACGGAAGAGATCGAGGCGGGTCGCGCGATTCTTGCCAACGTCGCCGCCGGAACGGTCGTCGATCCCGAGACGAAACTTCCCGCGTTAAACGTCGTCAGTTGTCCGAGTTGCAGTCGAGTGCAAAACGGTCGTTTCGTCGAATTGGCGCGACGTCTTGAAGCGGCGGCGGAGTTTGCTCGCGACTACCCGTTGAAAATCGCGACGATGGGTTGTCGCGTCAACGGGCCGGGCGAAACGGACGACGCCGACGTCGGGCTTTGGTGCGGCGCCGACCGCGTTAACTTAAAGAGCGGCGGGGAGTTAGTCGGCGCGTTTGGTTACGACGAAATCATCGACAGGGCGCTCGAAGTTCTGCGCGAAAAAATCCGCGAATACGACGCGAAAAACGCTCGAAGCTGACGCGTCGACGCGTTCAAACCGACGCGACGTCATTATCTCGACCGCGGTCGACGACGTCGCGTCGTTTTCACCTATTCTTCACTTCGCGCAAACGCCGCCAAGCGACGCGGCGCCGTCAAACAACTTCCCCCGCGCATTGCCCCGCTAAGAGACGATTTTGGAAAACGTTACGCGCCACGCTTACCTCGACCTTTATCCGGTCGACCCGAACTCGACGCGAGTCGTCGTCGGCACGATCCACCCGCACGACGAGGAGAACTTCTTCCTTCCCTTTTTTTACGGGAACAAGATGAGTCTTTGGAAGATGTTAAACCTTGCGACCAACGGCGAGTTAAACGATCCGAACTTTACGCCGGTCGGAAACAACCGCGTTTTTCGGGAACGCGACGGGTTCGAACACCGAATCACGCTCGATTCGATTCTCCGTTTTTTACGCGCGAAACGCATTTCGATGAGCGACGCCGTCCGCGAGTGCCGCCGACCGGGAAGCGTTTGGGCCGACGCCGAGTTGATTCCGACGCGCTTAAACGTTGAACTCGTCGACCAAATCCGCGATTCGCAAATCTCGGAAGTCCTGTTTATGAGCGGATTTGGCAAAACGAACGCCTTCAAACTTTTTTACGTCGACGTCTTGCGACAAAAGATAACGCCGGAGATTCGAGCGCGACGCGAAGTCGTTTGTCCGCCGGAAATTTTCGGTCGCCCGGTTAAGTTTTCAATTCTTTACTCCCCGTCCGGCGCCGCCAACGTCGCGATCGCGCAATCCCCGGAATATCGGGCGGTTAAGGCGCGTTACTCTTCGTCGGCGACGCCGGTTCGCGACTTCAAAATCGATTATTATCGCCGCAAATTTTCTCTCGACGCTAAGTAACGGCCCTTCCGACGTTCCCAACGTCGCGACGCCTCCTCCCTTCCCAGGCCCCCTCGTTACGTCGCCCCGCGCCAAAGTTAGCCTCAGCTAACACCGTGCAACCGCCGGTACTAGATAAGACTAACCAACGTCGCTCCTCCGTCTCGGCAATCTTCGCGAGCCGTTAAAATCGTCGCGACCGTTTCAACCGGCGCAACGTTTCTTTTTTTCTTAAAAGTCGACGCAAAAACGGAAAAACTCCTTTTCATCGGAGCGTTCGGGCGTTAAAATAGAAGTAAAGTGAGGGCGCGTTTCGGCGACGCGTTCGTCCGCGACTTTCGCATTTCGCAACTCTTTCGGCTTTCGAGCGAAAAAACCGACCGGAGACGACGTTGGATTCGCTTTTTGTCATACAAGGTTACGACCAAGGCAACCGTTTCGCTCTCGACGACGAAACGGCGACGATAGGACGCGACGCGTCGAACAAGATTCGATTGCGCGACGCCGAGGTTTCCCGGCGACACGCCGAAATACGACGCGACGTCGACGGGAGAACGTTGGTCGATCTTGAAAGCTCGAACGGCGTTTACGTCAACGGACGCCGAATCAAAACGCGCCGCCTTCTCAACGGCGATCAAATCCAAATCGGCAAAACAATTCTCCTCTTTTCCTCGCGAGTTTCCGACGTCGGTTCGCGCGAACCGCTCGTCGACGTCTTCCAAGACGCGGACGGCGACGGAGCGTCCCAAGTTTTGCACGCGCTCGCGCCGGAGGAGAACCGCGTTTTTCCCCGTTCGTCCGCCGTTCCCGATTCCGCCGACGACCTTAAATCGGCTTGGCTCGAAAAAGCGCGCGCCCACCTTAACTTTATGTATCACGCGACGTTAGCTGCGAGCCGAACGCTCGACGTCGAACGCTTGCTCGACCGCATTTTGGAGCTGATATTCCAATGGGCGCCGGTCGATCGCGGTTGCGTTTTTCTTTACGACGCCGACGCGGACAAGCTCGTTCCGAAGTCGTCGCGCACCCGCAAAACCGGCGGTCGCGTTCAAGTTAGTCAAACGATTTTAAATTACACGTTCAAAAATCGAAAAGGGATTCTCACCAGCAACGCTCGACGCGACGAACGCTGGAACGGCTCGGTCAGCGTTCTCGACGCCGGCGTCAAAGAAGCGATTTGCGTCCCGATGCAGGGACGATACGGTCTCGTCGGCGTTTTATACGTCGACGTTTCACGGCGTCGCGACGATTGGGAACTCGCCGACGCGCCGTCGCCGGATTCGCGTTCCGCTTCGACCGATTCGTCCGACGCGTCGTCCGCAACGCCTTCTCGCTCGGAGCTTTCCGACGCGTCGGTCGACCGCTCGGACGAACGTTTTTTCGCGCCGCCGTCCGACGCCGACGCTCTCGGAACGCCGGTCTTTATCGACTCGGACTCCGGTTCGCGCCCCTTCGAAATTTACGCCTCCAACGACGGCGCCCCTTCCCCGTCGGCGCCGCCCCCCGACGCCGACGCCCGCTCCTTAAAAAAGCTAACGCTCGACCATTTAAAGTTAATGATCGCAATCGGTTGTCAAGCGGCGTTGGCGATCGAAGACGCGCAATACTACGTCGGTTTGGCGCAAGCGGAGCGGCTCGCGGCGATCGGTCAAACGGTCGCGGCGCTCTCGCACCACATCAAAAACATCCTGCAAGGAATCCGCGGCGGCAGTTACCTCATCGACGCGGGCCTCAAAGATCACGACGAAAACCTTGTCGCGAAGGGTTGGCGCATCGTCGAAAAAAATCAAACGAAAATCTCCGACCTCGTTCTCGATATGTTGACGTTTAGCAAGGAGCGCGTTCCCGTTTGGTCGTTCGCCGATTTTAACGAAGTGATGGAGGACGTCGTCGAACTAACGCGCGGGCGGGCGGACGATTTGGACGTCGAACTCGTTTTTTACCCGGACGCGTCGATCCCCCGCTTCTATTTCGACAAAGAGCAAATTCACCGCGCCGTCGTCAATTTGATCGGCAACGCGATCGAAGCGTCGAAAGATTACGACCCGGACGCGCCCCCGCGCCGCCGCCCGCCGTCCGGCTCCGTCCCGAACGCCGTCGACGCAACTTCCGACGTTGCAAGCGTTTCCAACTCGCCCGAAGTCGCGAATCCGCCCGAATTTCCTCGCTTTCCTCGCGGTCGAGTCGAGGCGCGAACTCGTTTCGACGCCGACGCAAAGCGCGTTTTCGTTATCGTCGACGACGTCGGCCCCGGCGTTCCGCCCACGAACCGCGACGCGATTTTCCGCCCTTTCGCGTCGAAAAATAAGAGCGGCGGCACCGGTCTCGGCCTCCCGGTAACGCAAAAAATCGTTCGCGAACACCAAGGAAAAATCGTCGTCGACGATTCCCCGCTCGGCGGCGCGCGTTTCGTCGTCGAACTCCCGCTCGTCCTCGAAAAGAAACCGGACGACGATTCCGACGTTTTTTAGCGCCGTCGAACGCCGTTTATTACGCGACGTCAAGAACCGTTTAAGCTTAACGACGTCGAGTAACAACGCCGTTCGACTACGCCAACGCAACCTTTTACCGGGGGCGACTTTAACGTCGTCTCAAATTTCCTTTCCCTCGTTCGCAAGGAGCCGCCAATGACGCAACCTCCGCAACCGCCCGCGCCCGTCCCCGGCGAAGGAGGCGCGCGTTCGCCGATCAAAACCCTTTCGGAACTCGAAATCGGCCTCGAAGCCGACTGCTTCGTCCTCTTGGCCGAAAAGGAAAAACTGCGCACCAAAGACGGAAAGCCTTATTATAAAACGGTTTTCCGCGATAAATGGCGCGAAATCCAAACGCCGATTTGGAGCGACGCCCCGTTTTTCGACGAATGCGACAAAGATTGGCAAGCGGGCAAATTTTACAAAATCCGGGCGGTTTTGCGCGAATCCGGCTTCGGATACGGCCCGAAATTCGAGTTGCGCCGCGTCCGCGAAACGATCGAAGCCGACCGACGCGACGGTTTCGATCCGAACTTTTGCCGTCCGTCGTCCGACGTCGAACCGGAAGCGCTTGCCAACGAAATACTTGCGTTCGCAAAATCGCAAATCGGCAAAGGCCCGCTGTTAACGCTGTTACAACGCGTCTTTAAGGAAAACCGCGACGTTCTCTTCGAAACCGCCGCCTCGCGCGCCCATCACCGCCCCTATCCCGGCGGTCTCCTCGAACACGCGCTTTCCGTCGCGAAAATCGCCGTTTCGCTGACCGACCATTTCCGCGCCGTTCGCCCGGAGCTGAAAAAAACGCTCTCGAAACCGCTGATCGTCGCGGGCGCCATTTTACACGACGTCGGTAAAA
>JAGBDD010000243.1 GCA_017937685.1 Thermoguttaceae bacterium
AACGCGCCGCGACGCAACAAACCGGCGCGAAGGTTATGAAACGCGGGAAGAAGGCCGCGCGCGCTCGTCGCGAAGCCGCCGCCGCGAAGAAAGCCGCCGAATAATCGCCGCTTAACGTTCGTCAAAACGACGACGCGAACGGAAGACGCTCTAACGTCCGACGTTCGCGTCGTTTTTTCTTGCCGCGTTGAGGCGAAGGCGGCGTTGAAACGGGTAAAATGGGAGGTTTGCGCCGTTTGAGTTGGTCGCGTTGAGTAAAAATAAAGGCGACGCGAAATCTAAACGGACGAGCGATTGAAATTTCCTTTTTTAAAAAGAAAACGCCTCCCGCGTTGGGGGAAGCGATTTTTCTTATCGGGAGTTCAAAAGGACGCGACTTAAAAGTTTTTGACGAACGCTCCTTTTAATTTTGAAAAACGTCTTTCTTCGATAGAAATATAACCCGCAAAAACCGTATTTGCGTTTGATTTTTTTGCCGTCGAACAAAATTTTCGGTTCCTTTTTGGCTTTTTCGATTTCGTCGCAAAGGCTCGTTACAACCGCGTTCGCCGCCGCAAAGTTCTGCGTCTTCTCGGAATAAAGAAGAAGCGGTTTCGCCGAATCGTCTGTTTCAAGCCAAATTTGACAGTGATCTTCCGGCGTCGGCGCGATCTTTGCAAGGGTTGCGATCGCGCCTCCGAGCGCCGCGCCCGCAACCTCTCCGACAATTTCCGCGCCGGGCGTTAAATTTACGGCGCGACCGAGTTCTAGTCCGGCTTCAACGCCGTTGCCGACGCTTAAACCGCGGTATTCGGGCTCCCTGGGCGAAACGGAAACCTTCGATTTCAGCAAGACGCGAGTCGCCGAACGATAATTAACGACGCGATTCCCTTTAACGAGGCCGTCTCGATAAAGAACGAGGTCGCGAGCGCGAAGAACTTCGGGGCCGAACGACTCCGGAATTTGCGGCGGAGCGGGCGGGGCCGGTTCGACTTCATCTTCCGTTTGCGACTCGTTTTTGTTCGATTTTTCGGACGCGTCGGGCGATTCGGCGGAGGCGGAGAAAGGGAAACCGGCGTTTTTTGCGAGCGGAACGAGGTTTTCCGCGATTCCGACGACCGAATTTAACGTCGATTCGGTCGCCGAAGCCGCGAGCGGAACGAGGCTTTTCGCGATTTCGACGCCGCGTTCGAACAGATCGTTTTTTTCGGAGTCGGCGTTCGGTTCGGAAGACTCGGCTGATTCGGCGGGCGTTGGGGAACGACGATTTTCCAGCGACACTGCCGCGTCGGCGACTTGGCGCGCGGACTTTGCGAGTATTTCGAACAAATTTTGGTCGGCCATTTGAAAATTTCCTTGTATTTATAGGGCGTTGAGGGTTTAGGGCGCGACGCCGTTACTGGTTAACGATTGACGCCGAACTTGAAAAATGCCAAAAGTATCGCGTCGAGCTTATTGGGGCAAGTCGCGGTTTTAGAACGTTTTTTTATAAGTCCGATTAATGTATTATATTGCTCTTTTCACGCTTTGGCAAGTAATTTTTGCAACGTCCTTAATTGTCGAGCGGGACGGCGCGGCGTCGAAGGAAAAGGAACGGCGATAAAACGGGCGGTCGAAGCGGCGGTAAAAGAAAAAGCGGTTCGCGAAGCGTCGGAAAATTTTACCGACGGCGGCGACGTTGCGGAAACATTGGAAAAAGTCGCGGGAAAACGCGAAACGCCGCGTCGACCGACTTAAAAAATCGGGACGCGGCGTTTGCGCAAGTTATTTAACGAAAAACGTTAGAGCGAAATCAGACTTCCCAGCCTTCGCGGTATTCCGTTTGCAGGAACTTGTTCGCGTCGGCGTTGTTGACGATCTTCATCGCCTTCGCGTCCCATTCCAGCTTGACCTTGCCCGCGCGGAGCGAAACGGCGCCGAGTTGCACCGCTTCCGAAAGACGACCGGCGTACTCGAAGTTGCAAAGCGGCGTCGATTTGCCGCCGTCGATAATCGAGTTGACCCATTCGCGGTGATGACCCGCCGATTTCGGAATCGACGGCGCCGGACGTTCGTATTTTTCATATTTGTCGGTCGGATAAAGGCGAATCGTGCCGTAATCCGCTTCCAAAATCCCTTCGTCGCCAACGAAGATAACGCCCATCCCGAGGTTCGCCAGTTTCTTTTCGGCGATAACCTTCGGACGACGCTTGCCGTCGTACCAAGTGAGCGGGAGCGTTTTGCCGTTCCATTCGAATTCGTAACGGCATTCGACGTCGAGCGGACAGCACATCGGGCTGATTTCCGTATCGCACGTCGCTTCGATCGTCTTCGGATATTGCAGATCGAGCGCCCAGAACGGCAGGTCCATCAGGTGGCAGGCCATATCGCCGAACGTGCCGGTGCCGAACGGCCAATAGCCGCGCCAACGCGCCGGGACGTAGCACGGGTTGTAGTCGATCCATTGCGCCGGGCCGAGCCATTCGTCCCAGTGGAAGTGTTTCGGAACTTCGAATTTTTCCTTCGACGGTTCCGGATAACCGCCCCAACCTTTGCCGCACCAAACGTGAACTTCTTGCGTTTCGCCGATCGCGCCCGCTTGAACCAGCTCGACGACGCGGCGATAGTTTTCGGTCGCGTGAATGACCGTCCCCATTTGCGTCGCGATGTTCTTTTCCTTCGCAACTTTTTGCATCGCGCGGATTTCGGCGACGTCGTGCGCGAGCGGTTTTTCGCAGAAGCAAGGAATGCCGCGCTTCATCGCCGCCAACGATTGGACGGCGTGCGTGTGGTCCGGGCCGCTGACGAGAACGCAGTCGAGGTCTTTCATTTCGTCGAACATCGTTCGATAATCGTAAAAACGTTTCGCGTCCTTATATTTGGCGCCTTGCGACGCGAGCGTGTTTTCGTCGACGTCGCAAAGAGCGGCGATGTTGACGAGGTCGTGCGGAAGTTCGTTGATGTTCCCGGCGCCGCGACCGCCGATCCCGATAACGGCGATGTTCAGCTTCGACGAAGCGTTGTTGGCGCGGGCGACATACGGGGAAGCGACGCCCGAAACGCTCAGAGCGGCGGCGGAAAGCGCGGACGTTTTCAAGAATTGACGACGATTAAGAGCCATCGCGGCCTCCTTATTCGTTAAAATGGCGAAAATGGGTGGAATGAATGGACGCGTCGGCGACGAAACGGAGGGAGGGAACCGCTCGCTCGTCGGCGCGTCGACGCCGGTTTTATCGGTTCTTTCGAACGCTTCGGCGTCGGAAAATTTGCGTAAAATCGTTAAAAACGCTAAAATTTGCCGTCGAACGGCGCAAAAATCGCGCAAAATCCGCTCGGCGCGTCGCGTTTCCAACGATTTTACGTCAAACGGCGGCAAATTTCAAGCGGAAAAACCGGATTATTCCGGCGTTTTTTCCAATTCGTTCAAGAGCGCGACGAACCAAGAGCGGTTGTCGGCGCCGCAATACGTCATCCGCCCGCCCATTCGGCTGAACGTTTTGCAGTAGCGGTGATAATAAGCCGGGTCGGTTTGCGGCGGTTCGCCGTCGCGCGTCCAATCCCAAGTCGACTCGGCGAGGTCGACGACGTGTATCGCGAAGTCGGTAATCGAGCGTCCCTCTTGGCGGGCGACGTTGCGCGACATCGCGAGCGACTTTTCAAAAATCATCGGCGACAAGACCGCGGAACCGACCGAGAGATAAACGCCCCCTTCGAGCTTCGAAACGGAGTCGGCGTAAAGGAGGAAGTCGCGTTGGGCGGCGCGACCGATGGCGGCGCAGTCGTTCGCCGGGTGCGTGTAAATAATGTCGCAACCGATCATCGGGCCGCAAGTGAAGCGGACGTCGGCGCGTCGGGTTCGGAACGCGGTCGAGTATTCGCGGAACGGGTGCGCGATTTCGAGCTTGCCGTCCGGAAGCGCGAAACGGCGTTTGGCGCGAAGCAGGTCGGCGGCGGCCGCGGCGCGGTCGAGCGTTTCGGCAAGTTGGGTAAGCTCGGCGCTTTGCGACGCGGCGGAGGGGAACGGCGGGACGGCTTCGTCGGCGATTTTCGACCCGGCGGCGATCGCGTCGCGCAGTTCGGCGTCGGTCGGGATTTCGAAACCCTCGTCGAGAATCGTTTGACCGACCGACGCGCCGTACCCGAGGCCCCGGTAAGCGCCGACGATAATCGCTAAGTTGATAAAGCGTCCGGTTTCCTCCCAAATTCCGAATTGGCCCTCGGTCGCGTAACGCCGGACGTCTTCGCCCGATTCGCCTTGGAACGCAAACTCCCAGTCGTGAATGACGCCGGCGCCGTTCGTCGTTAGGTGCGTCAGCCAACCGCCCTCCGCCAAGCGGGAAAGAACCGGGCCGAGACCGTTCTTAATCGAGTGAGCGCCGTATGTTAGAACGCGAGCGGCGCCGAGTTTTTTAGCGCGTCGGAGTTCGGCGGCGGTCGCTTCGACGTCGCGAAACGCTTCGTCGGTCAGTTCGACGGGATACGTCGCCGGGTCGATCGCGTCGCGGCGAATATCGAGCTTGTTGACGCGGCGGGCAAGGGGGAAAATTTCAAGTTGGTCGCGGGAAAATAGAGACATAAGGCGGGAAGTTGGGTAAAATGGGAGGAACGGTGGGTTAAGGGAATTGGGAAAGGCGCGACGGGTTAAAATTCGCCCGATTCGCGAATTTGCGTCGCTTTAAATCGGTTGAGCGCGTAATCTTCTAAAAAGTTGCGTAATTCTTTGATAAGCGCCGCCGCCGATTTGGCGGTTGGAACGACGTCGAGACCGCGCATAAAGAGCGCGAGCCCCGGCGTTTTACGCGTCGTTTTAACTCTTTCCGCGACGAGCATTATTTGGGCGATCGTTTCGGGCGCTAGTTCGCGGCGGGTTTGGTCGCGCAGTTCGAGCGCAACTTGAATTTCCGGTTCGATTTCCGCTTGCAACCGCTCTTCGACGGTCGGCGGTTTGACGCCGGTTTTGAGCCAACGTTCGAACGCGTCGACGTCTTTTTTGTCGACCAACGCGATTTCGAATTTTTTCGCGACCGCTTTGACGAGCGGCCCGGACGCCTTGCCGAAATCGGCGACGAGCGTTTCGACCGTATCCGGTTCGCCGACTTCGGGAACGACGCCGTTTTGGAAGTCGACGACGCGAGCGACGAAACCTTCCGGCGTTTTGGCGAGTTTTTGCCGTTCTTTTTGAAGCGTCTTTTTAAATTTAAGGAGTTCCGTTTTGAGTTCGACGAGCGACGACGCTTGAAACGTCGTTAACAGCTCTTCGAGCGCTTTCAATTCTTTTTGCGCGGCGGCGTTCAAAACCGGAGTCAAGGCTTGAAAGGCTTGCAACAACGCCGATTTTTCTTCTTTCATTATTGGATTCTCCGATAAATTTCGGTCGCGAGGCGGTGAAAACAAGGAAGGGTTGCGCCCGGCAAGGCGTCGCCGTCGGCTCCGTTGATGTAATTGCCGCCGGAACGACGCGGAATAAAGGCGTCGAGAACGGCGGCGCGAGCGGACGTTTCGGGCGATTCTTGGAAAAACGAGCGATAGTCGTCGCAAACCAACTTAACGCGATTTTTATTTTTTTCTTCGAGCGGCGTCAAGCCCTTTTCGTTGTTTGTGCGATTGAGAATCGCGCCGCCGAATTGAACGGAAAGATTTAAGTTTTTGCGCGTTTTTCCGAGCCAACTCATCGTTCGGTTAACGGCGTTGACGTCGAACGCTTCCGGGGCGGTCGGCATAAAGACGAAGTCGGACGCGACGAGCGCGCAAACGGACGACGCGGTCAAACGGGGCGGACAGTCGAAGAAAACGAAGTCGTAATTTTCGAAAACAGCCGGTTTGTGGAACCAAAGACGGTGATAGTAACGCGTTTCCGTGCGGCGGCTCGCCAACTCGTTGAGGCGGCGGACGTCTTTGTCGTCGAGCGATTCGTCGGCGGGAATCAGCCGAGCGTTCGGGAGGCCGAGGAACGGAACGGTTAATTCGTCGAACGCGACCTTGGCTTCGGCGCGCGTTTCGAGAAGTTTCGTCGCCGTTAACCCTTTTTCGTAAGCGGTTTGTAAAACGAGCGGTTCGGCGCAGCGTTGCGAGAGCGTTCCTTGGAAGTCGAGGTCGACGACGAGAACGCGGGCCGGGCGGTTCGCTCGACCGTCGAGGTCGCGGAAAGCGCCGGACGCGAACGCCGCGACGAGGTTCGCCGTCAGCGTCGTTTTGCCGACGCCGCCCTTTAGATTAATGAAAGAAACGATTCGCGTCTTGCCGCCGCCGGGCGCGGGGGGACGGTTTTCAATCGGGGTGAATTGCGGGATTTTTGAGGGAAACAATTCCGTCGGACGCGTCCAAATCGAACTGCTCGCTTTTAAAACTCGCTCCAAACGCCGCTCCGCGTCTTGGTAAAATTGGTGAAGTTGGCGCGCCGCGTCCTCCATTTCGCCGAGGTTTTCTTGGAGCGAGTCGAGAAGTTCGCGGTAACGGGCGCCGTCCGGTTCTTCGTAACGGTTCGACGGAGTTAACGCTTTAACAATTTCGCGTCGCAACTCGTAAAAATCTTCTAATTGTTGAGCAATAATTTCCGGCGGCGATAATTTTTTTGACGGCGACATTGCGAAAACTCCCAAACGCGAAGGAAAAAGGAGGGGCGTAAAACGATAAACGGCGAAGTCGGGGAAGTTGGAGAGGTCGGGAAAATTGAGGCGGCGAAGTCGCCGCGTCGTCAGGCGGTTCGCTCGGTTAGCGCGTCGACGATTTGCTCGACCGTCGCGGTTCCGGTAACGCCGATTTGCTTGATCGTGATCGACGAGACGACGCCCGCTAAAAACGCCGACTCGACGAGCGAAAAACCGAGCGATTTCGCGAAAACGAACCCGGCGTTCGTCGCGTCCCCCGCGCCGCAAATATCGAACGGCGGGGAAACCGGGCGCGGCGGGACGGCGGAAACGGTGATTTCGGGTGTTTGCGGCGTCGAGGAGAACGGGGAAGAATCGGCGGTTTGAGGGGATTGGGAGACGTCAGCGGTTTGGGCGGTTTGCCGGGACGGGGAAACGACGACGTCGAAAAGGAGGGAGCCGAGGGCGCCGCGCGTCGCTAAAACCGGGCGACCGTTGCGCTTAGCGAGCCAAGCGCCCGCTTCGCAAAGCGCCGCGACGTTCGACTCCGCGTCGCCCGAGAGCGTCGTTTCCCGTTTGCGGTCGGCCCCGCGAGCGGTCGCGAAAACGTCGAGCAGCTCGTTCGCGTTGCACTTGACGAGCGTTTCGCGATAACTTTCGGCGAAAAAGCGGGAGTCGCAAAGGAAGAAAACGTTCGGGTTGGCGCGGGCGACGTCCGCTAAAAAAGCGCGGAAGTCCGGCGAAAACGTCGTTTCCGAACCGGGCGGGAACTGCTCCAAGACGACGACCGCGTCGAACTCCGCGACGCGACGGCGAAAATTAGCTTTCAGCGCGTCGACCGCCGACGTCGGGAACGGGCCCGGATTGCGAACGTCGAAACGGTTCGACTCGACCCAACCGCCGGCTCCGTCCGGATTCGTCGGCTTAACGTAAGTCGACGTAAGAACTTCCGGCGACGCGACCATTCCGGAAACGTCGGCGCCGATTCCGCGAAGCGCTTTCAAAAGCTCGAACCCGTCGCCGTCGTCGCCGACGATTCCGAAGCAAAACGTCGCCGCGCCGAGCGCCCGCAAGTTGTTCGCGACCGTCCCGCCCGCTCCGGCGAAAACGCGCCGCGCCCGGATTTGGAACGCCGTTTTCCCGGTTTCGACCGAAATTTCGTTTAATTCCGGCGACAAAAAGAGATATTTGTCGAGGCAAAAATCGCCGATCACCGCGATTTTCGGCGTTTTTGCGGCGGCGAGACGCGCCAAACGGTCGGCTAAGTCGGCGGGCGGAGCGAACGAAACGGGCGTTAAATCGGACATTGGAGACTTTCGGAGGAATAGGGGGATTGGCGACGACGGGGAAATTAGGGGAAAAGAGCGGACGGCGGAAAAACGGCGGGGAAAATCGCCGCGACCGGGATCGCCGGGCGTTCGGCGTCGCCAAAACGACGTTAAACTGGGCGGTTCGCGGCGTCCGCGCGATTTAGGGCGACGTTCAAACGTCGGTTCCGGTCGTCAAAAAGCGGAACAAACGCTCCGGATCGCCGAAGTCCGGCGCGATAACGTCGGCGCCCGCTTCGAGGAGTCGGCCCCGCTTCCAAGCGTCGACGCCGGCGCCCGGGGCGCTTTCGTTCGTCGCGACGCCGACCGCGTAACCGCCGACTTCGCGGACGTTTTCGATCTCGACGTAACCGTCGCCAAAACCGACCAACTCCGCGCCGTCGAGTCGGTTGACTTCGATCAAGCGCGAGATGACGAGCGCCTTCGAGAACGTCTTGTAATCGTCTTGCGCGCCGTAAATTCCTCCGTCGAAAAAGTCCGTTAATTGAAGGAGTTCCGCCTCTTGTTTGACGTAAAACTCGTCGGTGCCGCTGGCGAGGTAAAGTTTGTAACCGGCTTCGCGCAAAAGAGTTAAGAAGCGACGCGCTCCCGGGACGACAAAATCGTCCGGGCGCGCGGTTCCGGCGGCCAACGCGTCGACTCGGCTTTGAATCCGCTCTTGGAGACGACGCAAATATTCTTTTTTGTACAAAAGCGGGTCGAGCGGCGTTCCTCCGCGTTCCTCGACTTCTTTAGCGAGTTGGATGCATTGGTAAATCGTTTGTTTGCCGGTGATTCGGTCGACGAAATCGCGAACGATCCGCTCCGCTTCCGCCGCGTCGTCCATCGTTTCGAGGAGAACTTCGCAAAAATACGGAACCATAATGTTCTGCCAACCTTCGCGAACGAGGCTCAAGGTGCCGTCGAAATCAAAAAGCGCGGCGCGAAAACGGCGATCGGTTTGAGGGGCGCGGATAATTTCAAGGGAAAACGGCGAGGCGGTCAACGGACGCTCCTTTCGGGACGGTAAAACGGGAGGTTGGGGCAAGCGGGCGAACGTCGAAAACGGCGAAAGAACGACGGCGGCGAACCGAGCGCGCTTAACGGTGGAAACGCCGGAAATTTGTTCGCGATTTCGACCGTTCTATTTTAACTCCAGCGAGCGCCGTTTGTCAAGGAACGAACGAAATTTGCGAGATTTTCTCGCAAAAAAGTCGCGCCGTCGAGCGACGGCGCCTTTTAAGCGAATAAATGAAATTTGTTTGAAATTGCAATCAAATTATAATCGATTGAATTGCAAAAAATAATTTTCGGTTGAAAAACGACGGTCGGCAAAGAAACGAAGCGGAGAGAAAACGACGAAGAGAAAAAAGAGAAGAACGAGTCGCCGCGTCGAAGAGCGGACGCGGCGGCTCGAGGGGAAACGCCGAGGTTTCCCCGATCGTTCGAGTTTTACTTAGCGTTCGACGAATCCGGCGTCGCGACGACGAAAAAGCGGGCGCCCGGAAAAAATTGGTCGAGCCAACGCGTCCAACGGAAGAGCCAATCGTAAATTTTGAGCGCTTTACGACTCGGCGTTTCGCCGTCGCGGCGCCCTAAAAACGTCGAAAGCGCGTCGAAGCGTTCAAGCGTTTCGGCGCGGAACCCGGCGTTGGCGAGACAGCGTTTGATTTCTCGTTCCGAATAAGATTCCGAACCGCAAGCCGGGAGCGTAAAAACGACGCGACCGTTAGATTTTAACAACGCGCGGAGGCGACCGAAGGCGTCGGCGTCGTCGAAACGGAGGGCGTCGACCCGATTGAAGGCGACGACGGCGTCGTATTGCGAGTCGCTAAACGCCGTTTTGGTCAGCGTTAAAGGCTCCAAGGAGGAAGCGAATTGAGGCGCGCCGTCGGCAAAATCGAGGACGGCGGTCGAGTCGAGATCGAGGCGAGCGACGTCGACGACCGCGTTGCCGTCGTAACCGGCGCGCAAAAATTTGACGTTTTTCGCGTCCGGATCGGCGAGCGTCAACCGCTCTTTTTGCGGCAGATAACGAGACGCTTCCCCTTGTCCGGCGCCGATTTCGAGCGTTTGCAACCCGAGGAACGGAACGGCTTTGCCGACGATCGCCTTCGTTAAAACGCGGCTGCGTTCGAGCGAACGCGCGGCGGCCCCGTCGGAAGCGCCGTCGTAAAAACAGTCGTCGACGAGCCAATATTTAACGATGGTGCGGATGGCGCTGACGCCGTCTTTCCAGCCGATTTTTTTGCCTTCCGAGTAACGGCGACCGTTGTAACTAATCGGCACTTCGTAAACCGTCCAGCCGCGCTTGGCGATTTTCGCGGTGATTTCCGGCTCGATTCCAAAACGGTTCGAGCGGAGCGGAATCGACTTTAACACGTCGGCGCGAAACGCTTTATAACACGTCTCCATATCGGTTAAGTCGAGCCCGGTCGTCCAATTGGAAAGATGGGTCAAAAATAGATTGCCGAGCTTGTGATGATAATTGACGATTTTCCGCGTTTCTCGAGTCGCAAATCGAGAACCGTACACGACGTCGGCGCGACCGTCGAGAAGGGGCGCCAGCACGAGCGAATATTCGTTCGGGTTGTACTCGAGGTCGGCGTCTTGAATAATCGCGTAATCGCCTGTTATTTCTTGAATTGCGCGGCGGATAGCGGCGCCTTTTCCTTGGTTTTGCGGTTGCCGGAACGCTCGAATTTTATCCGGATAGCGAGCGACTAACGACGCGATAACCTCCGGCGTTCGGTCGGTCGAGCAGTCGTCGACGAGAATCAACTCCCGTTCGACGCCGTCGGGAAGGGGCGCCGCCAAGACGCGCTCGACGACTCGCGCCAAATACGCCTGTTCGTTGTAAACCGGAATCAAAATCGAAAAGAGGACGGCCCCGCGTTCGGCGGAGGTCGACGGCGAAACGTTGGCGTTCATATTGGTTTGCGTTGAATAAGGGAAGTAGGAAAGCGGACGACTGGCGAAAATAAATAAAATAAACGGTTCGGAGCGTTCGGCTTCCGTCTCGAGAAGGCGAAACGGAACGGCGATAAACTCGGCGAAGTCGCGCTATTTTCTTTATATTAACCATTATAGCGGGAAGCGCGAGAAGGTGAAGCGGCGTCCGCGTTATTTTCGGGCGCTTTTGCGTCGCGACGGCGGAAAAATCGGACGGAACCGAAGAAAACGAACAAGCGGAGGCTTTACGTCGGCGAAAAAACGTTATAATATAAAAGAGAAAAAGCGCGACGAAAGAAGGGCGCCCGTCGCGTCGAAACGCTTGTTTATCGCGGCGCCGTCTTTTCGGAACGTAAAACGTTAAGGTCGTCGAGCGAACGAGCGACGGCGGCTTCTTTTTAAGAAAGGGTTGAAATTGAAAAGTTTAAAAGGAACGAAGACCGAAGCGAACCTGTTGAAAGCGTTCGCCGGCGAATCGCAAGCGCGCAACCGTTACACCTACTTTGCGTCGCAAGCGAAAAAAGACGGGTACGAACTCGTCGCCTCCGTTTTCGAAGAAACCGCGAACCAAGAAAAGGAACACGCGAAGCGTTTCTTTAAATTCTTGGAAGGCGGCGATTTGGAAATTACCGCGACCTTCCCGGCGGGCAAAATCGGAACGACGCTCGAAAACCTCCTCGCGGCGGCTTGCGGCGAACAAGAGGAATGGGAGCAAATGTATCCGGAATTTGCGAAAGTCGCGGAGGAAGAAGGTTTTAACGAAATCGCCGCGGTCTTCCGAAACGTCGCGATCGCCGAAAAGCAACACGAACGCCGTTATCGCGGCTTTGCCGACGCGATTCAAAACGGGACGATGTTCGAAAACGACGGCGAAATCGTTTGGCGTTGCCGCAACTGCGGTTTCGTTCATCTCGGCAAATCGGCGCCGAAAGTTTGCCCGGCTTGCGCGCACCCGCAAGCGCACTTCGAACGCCTCGCCGAAAACTGGAAGTAGTTCGAAAGTCCGTTTTTTAAAGCGTCTTTGATTTTTAGAAAACGGAAGCGGAAACGCGTCGCTCGAGCCGTTTTGACGCTCAGCGGCGCGTTTTTTGTCGTTAAACAACGCCCTGGGAACGCGCTGTTTGAAAATATTAGAATTTGCTCGATAATATCGGCTTCTTCCGCTTGCCGATTTTGCGTCAAAAGAGCGAGCGGAGTTCCCGCGTCTTGGCGGCGACGTCCGGCGCTTGCGTTATCTCCGTAACGAGCGCGATTCTTTCGACGCCGAGCGAACGCAACGTTTTGATATGACGCGCTTTAATTCCGCCCATTACCGTTGTCGGAACGGACGTCGCTTTCCTTAATTCCGCTAAAAGTTCGAGCCCGACCGGCGGGTAGGCGACCGCTTTCGTTTGCGTCGCGAAAATCGGCCCAATGTTTAAATAGTCGACCTTAAGCGCTTGCGCCGTTTGGATTTCCGCGAGGTTGTGCGTCGACGCGCCGATCAATAATTCCGGCGCTAAACGCTTGGCGATTTGAAACGGCAAGTCGTCTTGGCCGAGGTGAACGCCGTCCGCGTTCGCCGCCAACGCGACGTCGAGGCGGTCGTCGACGATAAAGAGCGCGCCGAAACGGTTTGCGATTTTGCGACATTCGACGGCGAGTCGGAAAACGTCGCGGTCGGACGCCGTTTTTTCGCGAAGTTGAACGATTCGAGCGCCCCCTTCGAAAACTTGCCGAATAACGTCGAGCGGATCGCGACCGGCGCAAAATTCCGACGTAACGACCGGATAAATATCGACTTGACGAAACGCGGCGGCGCGTTCGGCGAGCGAGCGAAAACAGGACGGCGGAGCGGTGAATTGCGACATAATAAGCGGCGCTTCCTAAAAAGGATCGGGACAAAGAAATTGTTAACGAGGACGCTAAACTTATAATAAGAAACGCTTATTATAAGCGAAGGGAATAGGCGCCGCGTCGACGGCGGGTTGTCGAGGCGTCGCGGCGTCGAATCGGACGGATTTTGGGGACATTGCGGCGCCGAGTCGAGCGGATTTTTGCGCGTTGCGACGCTGTGTCGCGGATTTCCGGCGCGCCGTCGGCGGACGCCGTTTGGGAAACGTTTGGTTCGATTAACGTTGCAGACTCTCTTGAATCAAACGCGCCGCTTTGCGACCGGAAAGGAGCATTCCGCCAAAAATCGGGCCCATTCTATAGCCGCCCATTACGTTGTTTGCGCTCATTCCGCAAGCGAAAAGATTCGGAAAATATTCGCGCGTGTTTTCGACCGTCGACGCTTCGCCGGACGTCGCGTGCATCGGTTTTTCGCCGAGGATTCCGCCGGTCGGCGTGTCGAGTTTGATTTGCGCTTTTTTTGTTGCGAGATTGATAATTTCGCTCGGGTGTCCGGTTCCGTCGAGGACGCGTTTCGACAGAACGACGAGCGGATCGACGTGCATTCCGAGGCGTTCGACCGGCGTCCAGTTGATAACGAGTCCGCCGATTTCGCCGTTTTTGAAGACGACGTCCTCGACGCTAACCGCGTTAAAGATTTTAGCGCCGGACTTTAACGCGCCGAAGATTAAACCGCTCGCCATCTCTACCGTGTCGAGAGTGAAAAAGCCGGGCGCGGTCGCGATCTCTTGCGTCCGAATTCCGAAATCGTCGAGAATTTCGAGCGCGTCGCGTTGAACGACCGCTTCGTTGAAGAGCATTCCGCCGCCCCAAGTTCCGCCGCCGGGAGCGAGTTTGCGTTCGAAAATCGCCGTTTTGACGCCCGCGTCGGCCAAATATTTTGCCGCGACGAGCGCCGACGGGCCGCCGCCGACGATCGCGACGTCGACTCGAAGGTTGTCGATAAGTTTTGCGTTAAAAGAAGATACGATAGCGGCGGAGACGAGGTTTTCCATCGTCGGCGTTTCCTTTCTTGGCGGAGCGAAAGGAAATTAGGCCGGGCTTCCCGCGTTCGAGCGACTTAGGAGCAAAACGGAAAAGTCGCAAAGAACGGAGGGCGCGCCGCTCGTAATTTCCTTCGCCGGCATTATCCGGAGCAGGTTCGAGGGGTGCTTCTCAGCCTCCGTTCGCGGTCGAACGAAAGCGCCCCCATTACGTTGGCGGGTCGAACCGAACGTCGGAACCGCGTTGTTAAACGTCTCGGCGGTTCGGTCGGTCGCGTTGTTTCGAAAGCGGTTTCGCAAAAAAACGAACGTCGCGAAACGCTTGAAACGACGGTCATTATAATCGCTCTTGCGAACGGCGCAAGGGGGCGGCGCGAAATTTTTTTGCGTTTTTAGAATTAGCGACGCTTATAATAAGTTGGGTTAATGCGGCGCCGCGACGTTTTCGGCTTGGTTATAAGTTGAGCTAATAATAAGCGGCGCTAATGATCGGCGAAAGAAAAATCGACGCGTTCGCGGGAAGAACGCGTCGGGCGGAAACGTTTGCCGATTGAAAAGATCGGTGGTTAAGCGAAGAAGCGACAACGATTAACGTTGGCGGAAACGGCGCTAATCTTTGTAGATTTCGGCGTGTTCCGGAACGTAAACGAAAGCGCCCGGTTCGCGTTCGCGAATTTTTGCCGCAAGCGCTTGCGACGCCGACTTTTCGCCGTGGACAACGAACGTCGTTTTCGGCGACGTTGGGAACGCGGCGCGCCAAGCGATCAGCTCGTTTTGGTCGGCGTGTCCGGAAATACCGCGAATAACGATAATTTCGGCTCGCACCTTGCGCGGTTTGCCGTGAATCCGCACCTCCGGCGCGCCGTCGACAATCTGTCGACCGAGCGTTCCGACCGCTTGATAACCGAGGAAAACGACCGAGTTTTTCGCGTCGCCGACGTGGTTCGCCAAATGGTGCTTGATGCGACCGGCGTTGCACATGCCCGACGACGCGAGAATCAGCGCCGGGCCCTTCATATCGTTCAGTTTGCGCGACTCGTCCGGAGTTCGCAGCAACCCTAGATTCGACAACGTTTGCGCGCCGCGTTTCGAAAGGGCGAGCGTCGCTTCGTCGAAACATTCCGGGTGGCGAATGAAAATTTCGGTCGCCTCGACCGCCATCGGACTGTCGAGATAAACCGGGACGTCGGACGGGATGCGCCCGGCTTCGCGGAGCGTCGCGATTCGGTAGAGGATTTCCTGCGCCCGTTCGACCGCGAAAACCGGCATAATCGCTTTGCCTCCGCGAGCGACCGTTCGGGAAATCGCGTCCGCCAACTGGTCGTCGACCGTTTCGACCGCGTCCGAAACCCGGTCGCCGTAAGTCGACTCGAGGAAGAGGTGCGAGACGGGCGCGTCGTCGACGTAACACTCGGGATCGCGGAGGATAGGACGGTTGGCGCGACCGAGGTCGCCGGAGAAAACGAGGCGGCGCGGCTCGTCGGTTTCGAGCGCCGGGCGGGTCAGTTCGATTTCGATGAACGACGAACCGAGGATATGACCGGCGTCGCGGAACGTCGCGCGGACGCCGGGCGCGACTTGCGTCGGCGTCGAGTAGGGAATCGGGCGGAAAAGACGGAGCGTCGCGTCGACGTCGCCTTGCGTGTAAAGCGCGCGATTCGGACGGTTAGGGTTCGGTTTGCGGTTTTCTTTGGCGTGTCGTTTTTTCTTGAACGCGACGTCTTCTTCTTGGATGCGCGCCGAGTCGAAGAGAATTAAACGGGCCAGTTCAAGCGTTGCCGGGACGCCGTAAATCGCGCCCTTGAACCCGTCGGCGACAAGTTTCGGGAGCAAACCGCAGTGGTCGAGGTGCGCGTGCGTCAAAAAAACGGCGTCGAGCGCGCTCGGGTTTTCAGGGAGCCGCTCCCAGTTGCGTCCGATGTGCGCCCGTTCTTGGACGAGCCCGCAGTCGACAAGGAATTGGAAATTGTCGCAAACGACGAGATGTTTCGAGCCGGTAACGCTTCCGGCGGCCCCGCAAAATTGAAATTCCATCGCGAAATCCTTTTGTTGAACGACTTGCGCTGTTGAAGAGACGAACGGCGACCGGCGACGCGACCGGCGGACGCTCTAGGTTTTTCCTTAATAATTATAGGGACGGCGCGATGAAATTCAACTTTTTTCCGGAATTTTTTTCGTTTTTAGCGGATTAGAAATATGTATAAGCAAATGAAATAAAGCGCGATTGAAAAATAAGCGGCGCGAATTGCAAGAAGGAAAATAAGAAAAACGAATTTAATATTGTTATAACATAAGTGAATCGAATGATCGCGCCGCCCAAATGCGAAACCGCGGGGGCGACGATAAAATAGCCGTTGACTCGCGCCGTTTTTTTTGGTAACGTCGCTATTATTAGACAAAAAACGGCGACGAAAAACGACGCGGCGAGAAAAGCGCGGCGGTTGGTTGGGGCGTCGGGTGAAATAGCAAAGATAAGGAGACGCGGCAACGATGAAAAATAAGCGAAACGCGGCGCTTTGGGGCGTTTGTATTCTTCTTTTAGCGTTTGTCGTCGGACGCGACGGCGACTCGTTGGCGCCGTCGAGCGTCGAAGCGCAAACCGGCGCGACCGGCGCCGATCTTGAGGCGTTGCGCGCGTCGATCGGGAATTTTTTCGAAAATCTCTCCGACCCGAATCAAGGGCCGCGGAAAGCGCTCGACGAATTGACGAAAAATACGACGCTTGGCGACAACGAAAAATTAGTGGCGGGACTTGCCGACAATTTGAAGTTGGTCGCCGCTAATTTTGGCGCTTACGTCGCTTACGAGCCGGTCGGCGTGAAAGCGGTCGGTTCGGACTTGATTGAATTTCGATATTTGTACAAATGTCAGAATCACCCGGTCGTTTGGCATTTCGTCTATTATCGACCGCGACCGAACGCCGCCGATCCGACGTCGGTTCCGTGGACGTTGATCGGCGCGCGGTTCGACTCGAACGTCGACGCGGCGCTTCGCGATTCGACGTTTTGACGGACGCGACGCTTGAAGAAACGCGCGTCGAGTTTAAGCGTCGACTGAGATTTTAAAACGCTAAACGCTTTCGCGGCGGCGAGTTATTCGCGTCGCGAAAGCGTTTTTTGTCGGCGCGTCAAAAGAGCGGGCGACGCGAAATTCGGCGAGCGGAATCAAGCGAAAAGGTCGTCCGCGCCGACGAGCGCGACGTTCGCCGCTTGCAACACTTCCAACGCTTTGTCGACGTCGTTCATCGACAAGACGATCGCCGCGACGCCGCGTTTTTTCGACGTAAAGCCGTACATATACTCGACGTTCAGGCCGTCGTTCGCCGCGAAGAGAGCGAGAAGTTTCGTCAACGCGCCCGCTTCGTCCGGGATTTGAACGGCGAGAGCGGAAGTCTTTTTGACGGTGAAACGATCTTTCAGCGCTTCGAAGGCGGCGTTCGGGTCTTTGGCGAGAACGCGCAAAACGCCAAATTCGCCCGCTTCGACGAGCGACATAGTTTCGACGTTGACGCCGGCGTCGGAGAGAGCGGCGCACGCTTCCATCAAACGGCCCGGTTTATTTTCGAGAAAAACGGAAATTTGTTGCAGTTTCATCGTTACGCTCCGGAATTTATGACGGTCGCGAGCTTGCCGGGCGGTTCGTCGACTCGAAAAGAACCGAAACGAAACGGTCGAGCGACGGGGAAAACGCGGTAAAAACTCGCGAAAATTGTTAAATCGCGCTCGTATTATACCAAAAAAATAAACGACGCGAAAGGCGCCGAAGCGTTCGCGTCGTTTTTTTTGCTTTTTTTCGTCGACGGGCGCGCCGTCGTTTCCGTTTTTGACGGTTTCGCGGTTGCGGCGTCCGTTTTTGACGCCGTTTTTGATTTTTTGAAAAAGGCGTCGAAAACGAAACGCTCGCGGAAAACGTCGTTAAAACGTGAGTCGAGCGGTAAATTCGGTTCGGAACGCCTCGCCCGGTTTCATCGCGGTAAAGACCGGCGTTTCGCCGGTTACGTCGGCTTTTTGGTATTGCGTTTGCCAATAGCCGAACTCGACGCCGGTCATAAAGTTCGGCGTCCAATTGTACAGGAAGTTGACGAAATACAACTCGTTGCGCGTTCGCGACGTTGTAAAGCCGTTCGCCGCGACGCTCGTGCCGACGAGATCGTCGTCGTCCATTTTTTCGATTCCGTATCCGACGTTCGTCGCGAATTTTTGCGTCCAGTCGGTATGGAGCGCGAGCCAACCGCCGGAAGCGCCGAGCGCGTCGCGACGGTAAAGGTCGACGCCTTGGTTAATGCCGCCGCAGAAAGAGCTTAGGTTCGCGCCGACGGTGTATTCGCCTTGAAGTCGGAGCTTTTCCGTTAACGGAATATCCGCGTCGAGGTTCGCCGACCAAGTGTCGACCGCGACCCGTTCGGACGTATTCGCAAAGGTTCCGGCGATCGGCGAAAACTTGTAATATTGCTCGCCGATATGGCCCGAGACGCCGAGGGTTATCGGCAATCCGTCGCGGGCGTCCTTGAAGAGCGAAACGGCGTAACGCCCCTCGATCACCGGCCAACCGGACGTCGCGGCGGAAACGCCCGGCGTCGACGTATAATCGCCGAGGATGTTGTCGCAAACGGCGATTTGCGCGAGCGTTTGGAAATCTTTGCTGATTGTAAAGCCTTGTTCAAGACGGATTTGCGCGCGTCGGTACTGGAGGCTTCCGGCGAAACCGCCCGGAAGATAGTTCAGCATTTGCGGGCAGAGCGGCGAAATAATTTCCCAATCTTGCCCGGCTAAGAAGCGGCGTTGGTTCTCCGCGTCGACCAACTCGGCGTAAGCGCGGCGAAGTTGGACGCCCCCTTTGTTTTTCGAACCGTTGTAGGCGCCTTGGAAGTCGAATTCGAGACAGCCGCGCAGGTCGGCGTTCAACTGTTCGACGCGGGGCCCCTCCATCTTGAAACCGAGGCGGGACGTTCGCGCGTCGACGGTGAAGTCGGACGAGTCGTCGACGTCCGGCGTCTGCGCGTAAAGGATGTATTCGCCCGGAACGGCGCGTTGCGTGTCGGCCGACATAGAGAGGTTCAGGAACCCGTAAGGCGTGATGCGGAAATCGCCTTTTTTCCAGCTCATCGTCGACATTTCTTCCCGAAGCGCGTCGAGTTCGGCGCGGGTAACGAACGTTCCGTTCGAGTCGAGACGTCCGTCCATATCGAGGGCGGGCAAGGCGTCGTTGACCGGCGTTAGTTTCGGCGCTTCGACGCGTTCGACGTGTTCGACCGGCTCGACTTCCGGCGGTTCCGGCGCGTCGTCGACGAAACGACTTCCGAAGAGGCGGTTCGAACGAGCCCGGCGGAAGGAGCGCAACCGATGGAACGGCCCCGTTTCGCCGTCGTCTTCTTCCGCCGTCGCAAGCGTTTCGGCGTAAGCGTCCTCCGTTTCCGCTTCGGCGTATCCCTCGTTTTCGTCGACGTATTCTTGGCGTTCTTCGTATTCCGCGTCGTTTGCGTAATCGGCGTTTTCGGCTTCTTCCGCTTCTTCCGCGTTTTCGTCGAGCGCGTAAAGGGACGCGTCGGTTTCTTCGGCTTCGGCGTCGGTCGTTTCGACGGCTCGCCAACCGTCGCCTTCAAACGCGAACGTTTTCGGCGGCGCTTCGCTCGGGAACGAAATAAAAATGGCGACAAAAAACGACAAAACGCCCGCTCCGCGACCTAAGACGGGACGAAGCGCGTTCCAAAGGACGCTGCGTCGGCGAGACGTTGCGTCGACGGCGGAGAAAACGACGGTTTTCATTGCGGCGACTTTGTTAGCGGTTAAAAATTCAAACGACGCGCCGGATTTCAAACGGTTAAGCGCGCGTCGGGCGAAACCGCTCCGCGAAACGACGTTTTTGTCATTAATATATTACCGGCGCGGCGTCGGCGGAAAGCGGCGAACGCGGACGCCGTTAGAACCGGAAAAGTTTAACGGCGTTCGTTATCGTTAGTATCGTCGTTTTTACCGTCGCGACGCGAATATTTTTCCGTCGTTGGAGGAAAATTTTGCGAAAAAGAGAGATTCGGCGCAAAAAAACGCTTGAAATCGTCCGCGACTTGAGCTTATAATGAACGGATAGCGTCGGACGCTCCGCGCGATTTTTTCGCAACGTCGCGTCGGAAGGGTTCGCCGCTCATTTTTCGACGCGTTTGACGGCGGCGGTTCGGCGTTTGCGGCTCGGCTCGAACGGAGCGAGAGCGGTTCGCGAAGCGTTCGCGACGGCGTTCGACGGAACAACCCGGGTTTCCCAAGAACCCCGGATTTGGCGACGATTCGCGGCTCTTGCGACCAAAAGCGCGAGCGGCGAGCGAAACGGTCGGCGGTCGACGCGAAATTTCCGGAAATTTTTTCGAAAAACCTTCAGGAGGTTCACAATGGGTATGTACGGGCGTTTGCAACTCGCCTACCTGCTTCAATTTGCGATTTGGGGCAGCTGGAACATCGCTCTCGGCGCGCACTCCGCCGACAAAGGCTTTAACCCCGGTATTCTTTATTCGCTGTTCGCCCTCGGCGCGCTTTTCGCTCCGGTGATCGGCCCGATCGCCGACAGCAAGTTCGCGGCGCAAAAGGTTTTGGCGTTTATGCACTTCCTCGGCGGCGCGGCGCTCCTTGCTTGCGGCGTCGTTTCGAACGCCGAAACGGTCAATATGACGACTTTCGGCGCGTTGATGTTCGTCGCCGGTTTCGCTTATATGCCGTCGATTCCGTTGATCAACGCCGTCGTTTTCAAACACATCCCGAATAAAGACAAGGCTTCGCTCGTTTTCATTTTTGGGACGCTCGGTTGGATCCTCATTAACCTCGTCGTGAAACCGGCGACCTGCTTCTACATCGGCGGTCTCGTTTCGTTGATTCTCGGCGCCTACGCGTTGACCCTCCCGAACACCCCGCCGGCCGGCACGAAGAACAACGACCCGTTCGGTTTGAAAGCGCTCGCGCTCTTCAAACGTAAGGACTTCGCGCTCTTTATGATCTGCGCGTTCCTCGTCTCCATTTTCGGTTCGAACTTCTACTTCCCGATGTTCGGCCCGTATATGAACGAGGCGCACGGTATCGACCTGAGCAAAGCGACGATTTACGGCACGCTGAACCAATGCTCGGAACTCCTGTTTATGGCCGCGCTCGCGTTCGCCGTCGGTCGCATCGGTTTGAAAGGCGTTTTGGCCTGCGGTTTGGCCGCGTGGACGGCTCGTTACGCCCTCTTCTCGACCGAAATTTTCTCCTTGGCGCTCGTCGCGATTCTCCTTCACGGTCTCGCCTACGCGTTTCTTTACACCGCGTCGTATATGTTCGGCGACAAAGTCGCTCCGGCCGATATGAAGGCTTCCGTTCAATCGTTGATCGCCTTCTTGCTCCTCGGCGTCGGCCAATTCATCAGCGGCGTCGCGCTCGACTACCAAATGAAGAACAACCAAGTTCCGGTTGAAGCCGCCGCCGTTCAACAAGAAGCTACGACCGACGAAGCCGCCCCGGCTGACGAAGCCGCTCCGGTCGAAGCCGTTTCCTTCGCTTTGACGAGCGTCGCGTTCGCGCAAGACGCGTCGATCGACGAAGCCCCGGCTGTCGAAGAAGCCGCCGCTCCGGCTGAAGAAGCTCCGGCTGTCGAAGCCGCCGCCGCTCCGGCTGAAGAAGCTCCGGCTGTCGAAGAAGCCGCCGCTCCGGCTGAAGAAGCTCCGGCTGTCGACGAAGCCGCCCCGGCTGACGAAGCCGCTCCGGCTGAAGCCGCCGCTCAAGACGCTCCGAAGACGAAAACCAACTGGAAGAAAGCGCTTCGATTCCCGACGATCTTCTGCTTGATTTGGACGATCGTTTTCGTCGTTCTCGGCAAAGAACCGAAATCCGCCGAAGAAGCCGCCGCGGAACAAGCCGCGTGATTCCGGGATTAACGGTTGAAATAGAAACGGAGCGGAGCGGCGTTGCGACGGCGTCTCCGTTCCGCTTCTCCGCGTCGCGTCGCTTGAAATAAGGGCGCGACCGAAATTTAAAAACGCAAGGCTCGCCGCGGCGAAAGCGGTCGCGTCTTGCGTTTTTTTACGTTTCGACGGACGGAAGCAAAGGCGGCGACGCAGGCTCCGGTCGCGTTTTTGTTTCTCGGCGTCGGGCCAATTATCGCCGGATTCGCGTTGAAAGCGCGCAACGTTTTCTTGCCGCTTCGGGGCCTGATTTCAGCGGCGGGGCGTCCCCACGACGAAGCAAAACGAGTTTGCGCCAACCGCCGCGCCGCCGAAAACCGCTGTAATCGCGTAAATTGCCGAAGTTTTGCAAAACGCTTAAACCGATTAAGCCGCCGACTTTTCGCAAGTTGCCGAAGCGTTCAAAACGGCGAGATTTTCGAAACCTTCGCTGTTCTTGAGAGCCGAGCGGTCGTTCAAATTTTCCAAACCGCGCAATCCGCCAAAACTCCGGCGGCGGAGACCGATTGGTCGCGAGCGTTGCGCTTCCGGCGATCTTTTGTTTCGTTTGAGGCGCCGTCTTTTGGGCGTTCGGACGGGAGCCGCAAGGCGCCGGTTCCGACGACGCGGCGCAAGAGTCGTTCGCCGCTTGACGCGTCGCCGCGAGTCGCCGACGTTGGCAAGGCGGGTAAAATAGCGAAGCGTTGCGCAACAAGTCGGTTTTGTCGGTCGTCGCGTTTTTTTTTGAGTCGGGAACGGCGAACGGTCGAAGAGGAGATTGAGTCGCGTTGTTTCGACGCGGCGCGTCGCGGTCGAGCTAACGAAACGACGGCGGCGAATCGGAACAACCCGCAAACTCAAACGGCGGCGGAGCGGCGCTCCCGTTCGTCGAGGAGAAGAACGATGAAATTCGAGAAAATTTTCCGCGCGGCGGTCGGCGTCGCGGCGTCGGCGTTTTTAGCTTTGAGCGCCGCGACCGTCGAAGCGCAAGAAGAAGTCGACGCGACGGCGAGCCTGGGCGTCGCGCAACAAAGCCGGTTCGCCGACGGCGCGGAGCCGGTCGCGATGGAACGGGCGCGAATCGTTCCGGGGACGCCGCTTGCCGTCAACTCGACGATGCAGCGTCTCATTTCGTCGAGCAGCGGGTCGTTCGGCGGGATTTTGTCGCGTTACGACACGGAGAATTTCGGGAAATTTTTCGGCGGCGGCTCGGTCGCGTTGCGCGATTTGACGGCGTTGAGCGACCGACTTGCCGAGCTTGAAGATTTGGCCGCCGGAGACAACGAAGTCGAAAACGACGTCGAGGTCGCCCGGATGTATCCGCCGCGTTTGGCGCTGAACTTCGCCGATTTTCCGACGCGTTCGCTGACGACGCGGAGCGCTCAAACGAACTTGGCGGCGCAAATCGAGAACGTCGTCGCGCGTTTCCCGGTCGATAAAAACGTCGAAAGTTTCGCGTATGAGGCGAAGGGGAACGTCGTTTATTTGCGCGGCAAGTTGAAGTCGACGCGGATGATTAAAACGCTTGAAAACGTCGTTTCGATGCAACCGGGCGTCGCGAAAGTCGTCAACGAAATCAAGCCGCTCGAACCGGAGACCGGCGTCGTCGACGTGTTCGGGCGCCCGTTGAAGTCGACGAACGGGCGTTAACGGCAAAGTCGGGCGACCGCTAACCTCGGCGATCGGGCGCTAACGGCGAAGAACGGCGCTTAAATCGGCGCGACCGTTAAAGTCGGGCGCCGACGTTGAAGAAAAGTCGAGCGAACGCGAAAAATCGGCGGCGTTAAGCGCAAATTTTAAAGCGGCGCCGACTGCAAGAAACGGAAAACGCTCGCGGAAGAGAAAATCTTTCGCGAGCGTTTTTCGTTGGGCGGCGACCGACGGACGTTAGAACCGTTAAAGTCGACGCGCTTTATCGGTTTGCGTCAATAACGAGCGGGCGGACGACCGACGCGCACTTCGGTCGGCGGCGCGTCGGAGTCCGGTTGGAAGTCGCCGAGTCCGTCGTCGAACGCTTGCGGCGCGTTTTTTTGCGTCGTCGCGACCGGAAGGCGCGCGGCGACTTCGTCGGCGAACGCGACGCGAGCCGGTTCGGGAGCGTCGGGATAACCGGGCGTCGTCGGCGCGGTCGAGCGGAGTCCGTTTTCCGGGCCCTTGGCGTATTGCTCCGCCGCTTGTTCGGAGAGTCGGGCGGCGCGGTTCGTCATTTCCGACGCGAAATTTTCCGTTTGCAACCGATAGTCGGGGCGAGCGTCGCGGAAGTTGAGCGCGTCGGCGGCGTCTTGTCCGGCGCGGAGCGTTTCGCTTTGGTCGAAACGAGCGCGGGCGTCGAGGTCGCCGTTTTCGACGCGTTCCAAGTTTTGACGGCGGCGCTCGCGATGATAGGCGGTTCGTTCGTCGAGTTGCGCGAGGAGTTCTTCGCGGCGGCGCTCGCTTTTCGCTTCCGTTTTCTCCAAGAGCGACGCGGTCGATCCGGCGCGTCGGTTGTTTTCGTCGTCGAGTTCCGAATAATCGAGAAGGTCGTCGGCTTTATCGGAGCGCAACCGCGACGGTTCGACCGGAATCGATTCGCGGAGGCGAGTTTTTCCCTTCGCTTCTTCGTCGGCGCGTTTCTTCGCTCCGCGAACCGAATAGCGTTTTTGCAGTTCGGCGATCGGGTTTTCGACGTCGTCGCCGAGCGCTTCGCGCGCCCAATCTTCGGCGGCGTTCGCTCCGTCGCTCGCGATTTCCTCGTCCTCGTCTTCGACTTCCGGGGAGGTGCCCGGCGCGACGACGACGATCGGTTTCGAGAGCGTCGCTTCGCCGGTTTTATTGTCTTTGAAGATCGAAAGGAGGGTGAGCGTCTTTTCCGGTTGGTCGTACTCGCCCAAGTCGAGCCAAATATGATAGGAGTAGCCGGTTTTCTTGTCGAATTGACGATGGCTTTCGTTCAGTTCCTCCGACGTAAGAACCATTTGCGCGTCCGGTTGCGTCAACGTGATTCCGGGTTCGTCTCCTTCGTAAACGTTGACGGTCAGCGTTCCGTCGACGAGAATCGCTCGCGAGTAGGAGTTCTTCTTGAAGAAGCGAACGACGCCGGCTTTCCCGCGGCGCAAGGGTAGGGACGGATCGTCCGGTTTGAACGCGCCGTACTCGTCCGACCAAAAGTCTTCGAAGATTTCGACTTTTTCCGGTTTCGGATCGCCGAAAAAGACGTATTTGCGCGGCCCGACGCTCGAGCAACCGAGCGTCGTCGCAAAGGTAACGAGGAGCGCGCCAAGAGCGCAAATATGAAGGCGTCGCGGCATTTCGGCCTTTCCTAACGCGGACGCTCGACGGCGAAAGGCGGTCGAACGAACGCGGGGCAAACGATGCGTTGTCGGTAACGGAAAAAAGGAAGGAAAGCGACCGTTTGCGAAGACGGTCGAGTCGAACGAGTTTCGCGAACTCGAGACGGGCGGACGCTCGCGGACGACGAGAAAACGTCGAGCTTGCCGAGAGCGACCGCCGGGCGCGGCGCGCGAAAAAACTCGACGACGCGGGGAGCGCCGTCGAGCGCAAAAGTTGGGACGGGCGAGCGAAACTCGCGCCGTCCGAGGGTTAAATCAGTCGCCGGACTTTTCGGCGTTCGAGCGGAACCAAGGGAAGGCGAAACCGCGCGGATTTTTCAACAACGGCAAGCCTTCCGCGTCCGGCGCGGCGCCGCGAACGCTCGTCGCCGACGTTTTCGAGCGGGTTTGCTCGGAGGCGCGAGTCGACGAGGCGCGTTTTTCGTCGGCGTCGGTTTTCGACGTCGAGGGGATGCGAGCGGTCGACGACTTCGCGTCGGTTTTGGCGGTCGACGTTTTTTTCGTCGTCGAGCGGCTCGTTTCCGTTTCGGCTTGGGCGACTTTCGTCGCGGTCGAGCGGCGTTCGGCGGAGGCGGCGCGGACTGCGTCGTCGCGTCGCGTCGAACGTTCGGTCAAATCGTCGTCGTCCATCAAGAGGAACGTCGGTTCGTCGTCGCGGTCGGTTGCGACGGCGGGAATCGCCGGGCGTCGCGACTCGGCGGCGGACGTTTTCGCGTCGGTCGAACGGGACGCCGTCGTCGTTCTGCGCGTCGAGGTTCTCGTCGCGGAGGTTCGGCTCGTCGGCGTCGTCGGAACCGTCGTTTGCGGACGTTTCTTATAATCGCGACTCGGGTCGTATTCCGGGACGTCTTTCAGCTCGTTCATTTGATCCGGGTGAAGGAGATCGTTGACGATGTTGCGCGTCTTCTTCGTTTCGCGGCCTTGGTTAGTCGCGGCGTCGTAAAGGCCCATATCGCCGTTGATTTCCATCGCTTCGGAAAGGTTGACGTTCGTTTTGTCCATTTCGACGCGAACGATTTCCTCGAAATCTTCCGCCGTGCGCAAGATGCGCGGCGTCATCACGATGAGGAGTTCTTTGCGTTGTTCGCGCTCTTGGTCGTAACGGAAGAGCCAACCGAGCCCCGGGATATCCGACAGGTACGGGACGCCGCGGCTGATTTTTTCCTTCGTCGAGGTCAACAAACCGCCGAGCATCACCGTTTCGCCGTCGCGGGCGCTGATCGCCGTCATCGCTTGGATCGTGTCGATAGACTGCGATTTAATGACTTCGCCGTCTTGCGAGTAAATCGGAACCGCGTCGGCGTCGTTCCCGAGGGACGATTTTTCGGCGCCGATTTCCATAACGACGCGACCGTCTTTCGTAACGCGCGGCGTAACGAGGAGAATCAGCCCGACCGGCGTGTCGGTCGTGTTCATTTGAACGCCGTAGTTGGTCGTCGTCGTGCCGTTGATGCGCGGGACGCGTTGCCCGACGAGGATGAACGCCTGTTGGTTGTCCATCGCCGTAATTTGCGGACGGCTGAGGATTTGCAGACGGTTCTTTTCGCGGAGCGCGCGGAGCGTAACGTCGACCGAGCGGCTGCTGGCCGAGAGGACGAATCCGCCGTAACCGAGGGCCGAACTCGACGCGCCCATCCCGAAGTTGTTCAGGACTTGCCCGGCGATGTTCGTCGCGGGAACGCCGGAGTTCATATTCGTTCCGGGGCCGCCGCTGCCGACGATGTCGAAGCCGGGGGAACCGGTCGCGCCGCCGGTTCCGGCGTTGGTGATAAGGCTGCGGTCGAAGGACGACGCGTCTTGCAATCCGGCTTCGATCCCGAATTCCTCTTGGTCGGTGAGGGTAACTTCGGCGATCAAGACCTGAATGACGACTTGCGGCGGGTCGGCGTCGAACGTTTTGATCATTTCGAGAATTTTCTCGATGTGTTCCGGCGACGCGCTGACGATGATCGAGTTCGAAATCGATTCCGGAATGACGATGATCTGCGATTCGTAGAGCTGGTACGTCGTCAAGACTTCCGAAAGCGTTTCGAGCTGTTGCTTTTGCGCGAGGTAATCGTCGATGGCGGACGCGACGACGTCGGCGCGAATGTTGCGCAGTTGGACGACTTCTTCGACCCGTTCGGTCGCGTCTTGCACGTCGAGCGCGACGATGAGCGCGTCGACGATCGCGAGTTCGCGAGGCGCGGCGGCGGCGATGATGACGTTCGTGCGCGTGTCGATGGCGAACCGAACCGGAACGAACGTTTCTTCGCCTTCGGCTTGCGGCAGGGTCGGCGTCGCGAGATTATCGTCGCTCGTCGCGAGGAGCGATTGGAGCGTCGTCATAATCGCCGAAGCGTCGCCGTGCCGCACTTGGAAGAAGCGAATTTCCGCTTTTTTCGGCGCGACGTCGAGGAGTTCGATGAGTTTTTCCATAAACTCCATACAGTCGGCGGGCGCGTTGACGATCAGCTGGTTGTGGTAAACGTCGGCGCTGACTTCGACGTCCATCATCACGCCGGACTGAATCAAGCGTTGGCCGGTTTCGTCGACGGAGAGAAGCTCAAGGACGGGGAATTTCGCCGCGTCGGTTTCGAGCGTTCCTTGTTTCGCCGGGAGGATCGCGTTTTGAATCGTCGTCAAAATATCTTCCGCGAGGGAGTTTTTGAGCGGGAAAACGCGCGTCGTCAGTTTCGCCGCCGTCGTGTTGACGTCGAGTTCGACGAGGAGTTTTTCGATTTCGAGCCAATCGTTCGGCGACGCTTGGACGACGAGCGAGTTGGTGCGAACGTCGGTGAAGACGAGAATGCGCGGCGCGAACCCGCCGGTTCCGTCGACGAGCGGCGTCGGGAACGTATCGGTCAGGAGCGCGGCGATTTCCGTCGCGGACGCGTATTTCAAGCGGACGACGCGCAGCGTTCCGGCGCCGTCGGCGATCGGTTTGTCGAAGACTTCGATCAAATTCTTCATATCCTCGAAGGCCTGCCCCCAGCCGACGACGAGGATCGCGTTCGGATTTTGCAACGCGTAGAACATAACGCGACCTTGTTTCGTCGCGAACATTTCCGCGTAAAGTTTCGTCAAGACGCCGTGCAGCATCGCTCCGTCGACGTGGCGCATCATATAAACTTCGATCGTCGGGTCGGCGATTTTCGCCAGTTCTTCGATCTGCTCGATCATTTGTTTGATGCGTTCAAATTCCGCGTCGGTCGCGTTGTCGACGATAACGACGTCGAGTTCCGGGAGAACGAGCGGAACAAAGTCTTGGACGACGCCGACGCCGGGACGACCGTTTTCGTCCGCCGAGGCGAAAGAGCCGAAGTCGCCGAGCGGAGCGGTCGTCGAACCGAGCGCGTCCAAGCCGTCGCCGTCTTGGTAGGCGACTTGGCGAATCGCGTTCGGAACGTTCGAAGCGAGCGCGGTTTCAAGCGACGGAATCGACGGCGCGACGTTCGCGAAGTACGGCGCGAAACGTTCGAGCGGCGTCGCGGCGTTCGCGGTCAAGCGGCGAACGGCGTCCGTTTGCGCGAGGTCGCGACCGAAGTCGCCGACGCCGCGATTCAAGCCGAGGGGCGCGACCGGGGCCGGCGTCGCTCCGCTTTCGAAGATTTGGCGGATTTTGTTCGAGTCGCCGTGTTGTAGCGGAATAAAGCGGCGCACGTTCCCGTTCGTCAGCGGCGGCTGATCCATCGCGCGGAGCAGAACGAGCATTTGCGAGCAGAGCGCGGCGTCGCCGTCGAGCGAA